>CAZVRY010000172.1:0-14882 GCA_964629545.1 uncultured Verrucomicrobiota bacterium
CCCCCCCCCCCCCCCCCCCCCGCCCCCCCCCCCGCCCCCCCCCCCCCCCCGGGGCCCGCGGGGGGGGGGGGGGGGGTGGTGGGGGGTTGACGTGACGACGCGGGAGACGTTTGCGGCGGAGGGCGGGGAACCTGCGGAGGGGGCGGTGTTGGTGCACGGGGGTCGAGAGGAGGGGTTGCGTTTGCCCGGGGTGTTTACAGCGGACTTGTTGGATGGGGCTGGGGGGCGCGATCGGACGAGCCGGACGTGGCCGGCGGTGCGGGCGTTGGCGAACCACTATGTGCGCAGCCGCGGGGCGAGGTTGGCGGGGGTGGGGCGGGACGATTTCGACTTGGAACGGGACGCGGACTTGGCCTGGTTCAAGGACCATCTCAGTCTGTACGAATTCGATTATCGCGATCGGGATTGGTCGCGGCCGTTGGGCGGGCGGGTGGCCCGGACGTTTTGGCAGGCGGTGTGGGATCGATGGTTCAACGCCAGCAACAATCATCCGTTGGATGGCGACGCCTCGAACCGGGATCCCTCGAACTTCCGGCCCTACACTTTCGCGAACGACTTTGCCGACGTGTTAGTGATGGAATGGATGCGCGCGGCGAGTCTCCGCGGTGAGCGGGAGGCGCAGGTGGCGCGTTGCCGGGAGGCGGTCGAAAACCTGCTGGCGATGCAGCACCGGGGGGCCGGCAATTTTGCGTTGCCGGACGCGGCGGGGCGTCGGGAGGCGTACACGGAAGGGGCGTTTCGGTATGGCATGTTCGAGAACGGGGAGTTTCTGACCGAGGGCAAGGGTTGGTTTTACCGAGCGGAGCATCGGGATTTCGAGCGCGGCGGGGTGTTCAACGGACGGGCGATCTGGGCGCTGGGGGAGACGCTGCGGCACGATCCGGGAGGTTCGCAGACGCCGCGGGTGGTGGAGGGGCTAGGGCTGGCGTTGAGGTTCTGCCTGCGAGACGGCGCGGTTGACGGCTATGTGCAGCGCACTCGGTTCGGGCGTGCGTATTGGCGGGACGCGGGGGAGCATGCGTACATGGTGTTGGGGATGCTGGCGGCGGACGAGGGGCTTCCGGGTCTGAGGGTGCGCTGGGAGGAGGGGAGCGAGCCGTTGCCGCTGCGGAGGCTGGGGGTGGAGGCATTGGAGGCGCTGGCGGACCTGGTCGGATCGGATGGCACGTGGTCGATTTACCCGAACGTGGATGCGATGGCGGTGGCGGCCCTGGCCCAAGGGGCGACGGCATGGGCGGGCGAGCGAGGGGCCGCACGGTGGCGAGACGCCGCGGTGAAGGCGGCCGACGCCTGGCTGGGGGCGGCGGTGGACGCCACGGAATGGGTCGGGCCGAGGGTGCATTTTGGATTGCGCCGGGCTGCGGGGCGGATGACCTATGTGTGGCCCGGGGCCAATCATGCGCGGATCTTCTACTATCAGACGGGGCATTGGATCCACGCGTTGGCGGATCTTTATGCGCTGACCGGGGCCCGTCGCTACCGGGAGCGCGCCGAGGCGATGATGAGAGACCTGCTGGGCGCCAACCCCTGGCAGGTGCGGCTACTGACGGAGTTGGGAGGGGTCTACAATTGGAGCGACGATCTCGATCGCGACGGGGTGCAGGATCGCTTGCGGATGGACTTGTATCCGGAATCGACGGCGTTCTGTCAGATTGGGATCTGGCGGTGGTGGCAGGCGATGCTGGGAGGTCGGTGAAAAGGGAGGCGGGTTAATGGGGTGGGGACGGTCGTGCTCCCGCCAGGATCGGGAGTGGGGTGTGCAGGGATCCTCAGGGACTTCGAGGCGACCCGGGGCCGGGCCGGAAAACGGTCCCGAACAGGCGGAAGAAGTTCTCCTCGACTTGGGCGACGAGGTCGGACAGAGGCAGGGCCAGCCACTCGGCGGCGAACGCATAGACGGCCGGGAGGTTGGCCGGATGGTTGAGTGGACGGCCGGACGGGACGTCGCGGAGGGGGAAGCGGTTGAGGGGGTCGGGGAGGAGTTGGTCGGGAGCGTCCGTCTCGATGAGGAGGCGGTCAGGGGGGACGTGGCGGAAGGTCTCCCGCTGGCGGAGTTTTCGTTCGTGGGCGAAGTAGCCGGGGAGAGAGAAGTAGGCGCCGAGTCGGGCAAGGGGCCGGATCATCTCCGCGGGTCCGCCGTAGGAGTGGAGGAGGAAGCCGGTGGCTGGACGGGGGCCGTGGCGGAGCAAGTCGTGGAGGCGACCCCAGGCTTGGAGGCAATGGACCGACGCCGGCAGGTTGCGGTCGGCGGCGAGGGCCATTTGGAACGTGAAGGCCTCCTCCTGGGCGGCCGTATCGGGGTTGGGAATCCAGCGGTCAAGGCCGATTTCGCCCACGGCGGAGGGGAGGGCGTCGAGGTGGTGAACGAGGTCATCTTTCCAGGTTGGAGTGCGTTCGCGGACGGACCAGGGATGATAGCCGAAGGAGGGGAGGACATTGGGACATTGCCGGGCGACTTCGAGGACAGCGGGCCAGTCGGCCTGGCACGATCCGTTGACGACCAAGCCGCCGAAGGCGCGGGTGCGGGCGAGGACGTCGGAGCGGAAAGGGGCGAGGCGTTCGTCGTGGAGATGATTATGGGCGTCGAAGAGCCGTTCCGCGGACGGGATGGACGGCTCGGGGCGCTCGACCATGGGGCTGGGACGTGGGTCCACCGGGGGTAATGAGTAGTGAGTAGTGGCTAGTCGGTGGTAAGTGGTTGGATGTCAGGCGTTCGTGTCGGGGGGTAGGGGGGCGAGCGGTGCGGTGGGTTGGGCGGCGGTGGCGGCGGCGAGGCGGATGCGGCTCAGGACGTGGCTGAGGGCGTTGCGGCGGTGGGGGGTCAGGTGCTGGGTGAGCCCGAGCGGGAGGAGGGGGTTGGCGTCCGCCGCGAGGATCTCCTCCGGGGACGCATCGCTGTAAAGTTCGCAGAGGGCCAGGGCGACCGCTTTGACGACGAGAGAATCCGAGTCGCAGGAGAAGAAGCAGCGTTGGTGGCGGACCTCGGCGATCAGCCAGAGTTTGGCGAGGCAGCCTTCGACCAGGTGTTGAGGGGTGCGCCGTTCGGGTTCGAAGGCGGGGGATTGGCGGGCGCGTTCGACGAGGAAAGCGAGGCGGGCGGAGTCACCCGGGAGAGCGGCGAGTTGGGTGGCGAGGGCAGCGCATTTGGCGGACAGGCTGGGCATGGTCAGCGGGGGGCGACGTGGCCGGAGGCGAGGAGGGTGGCGAAGTGGGGTGGTTCTTCCTCGCGGGCGACGAGTTCGACTTCGACGTGGCGGAAGCCGGCGGCTTCGAGCCAGAGTTGGAGGGAGCTTTCCTCGAAGCCGAGCCAGCGATCGCCGTAGAGTTCGGTGGCGCGGTCGAAGGAGTGGCGGAGGAGGTCGAGGATGAGGATTTGGCCGCCGGGCAGGAGGAGGCGGTGGGCGGCGCGGATGGCGGCGGCGGGGTCGTCGGCGTGGTGGAGGGCCTGGCTGAGGATGACCACATCGACGCTGGCGGGCTCGAGGGGTGGGTTTTGGAGGTCGCCGAGGCGGAATTCGAGGTTATGGAGGCCGTTTTTCTTGGCCTGGCGGGTGCCGTAGGCGACCATTTTTTCGGAGTTATCGACGGCGATGACGCGGTGGCAGCGGCGGGCGAGGAGTTCGCTGAGGAGGCCTTCGCCGGAGCCGAGGTCGGCGACGGTGATGGGGGGGAGGATGCGGAGGAGGAGGTGGCCGAAGGCCTGCCAGTTGCGGCCGGGGCCGTAGACGCGGTCGAAGCGGCCGGCGACCTGGTTGAAATAGACGCGGTGTTGCTCTTGGCGGCGTTGGAGGACGCGGCGGAGGTTGACGGCGTCGGAGTCGACTTCGGGCAGTTCGCGGGCGCCTTGGACGGCGAGTTGGGTCAGTGCGTGGGTGGAGGTGGGGGAATCGCGGCGGAGGCGGTAGTAGGTGCGTTTGCCGTCGCGGCGGGATTCGAGGAGGGCGGCTTCCTGGAGTTGGCCGAGGTGGGTGGAGATTCGGGACTGGCCGAGGCGGGTGATTTCCTGGAGTTCGTTGACGGAGAGTTCCTCGTGGGCGAGGAGGGCGAGGATGCGGAGGCGGGTGGAGTCGGCGAGGGCGCGCAGGGATTTAAGGATTGCGGCCATGGTCTAGAAAAAGGCTGTTGACGTTTACGGAGAGCGTTATATCTTCGCATCGCGATATGTCAATACGTGAGCGCAATCGCCGCTCCCTCCGAATACCAGCATGAGCAATCGATTCATCTTCTCGTCCGAGTCCGTGGGCGAAGGCCATCCGGACAAAGTCTGCGACACCATTTCCGATTACGTCCTGGACGCCTGCCTGGCGCAGGACAAGTACAGTCGCGTGGCGTGCGAGTGCTACGCCAAGTCGAACGTCGTGGTGGTGGGGGGCGAGATCACGACCCAGGCCACCCTCGATTTCCCGGCCATCGCCCGCAAGGCCATTCGGGACATCGGGTATGTGCATGACGACGATGTGTTTCATGCGGACCGGGTGTTTGTGAACGTGTATGTGACGCAGCAATCGCCCGACATTGCCCAGGGGGTGGATGCGCGACGGGCGCGGGGGAAGAAGTCGGCCAAGCAGGGAGCGGGGGATCAGGGTTTGATGTTCGGCTACGCCTGCGACGAGACCCCCGAGTTGATGCCGGCGCCCATCATGTTTGCGCATCGGCTGGGTCGGGAGCTGACGCGGATTCGCAAGACGGGGAAGGTGCCGTGGTTGCGGCCGGATGCGAAGTCGCAGGTGTCGGTGGTGTATGAGGGGGGCCGTCCGGTGGCGATTGCGAACGTGGTGATATCGACGCAGCACACCGAGTCGGTTGAGCATGAGGAGATCGAGCGGTTTTGCATTGAGAAGGTGATCAAGCGGGTGTTGCCGAAGGAGTTGCTGACGGAGGAGACGGAGTATTTGATTAATCCGACGGGGCGTTTTGTGGTGGGGGGCCCGCAGGGGGACACGGGGTTGACGGGGCGGAAGATCATTGTGGACACCTATGGTGGGATGGGGCGGCACGGGGGCGGGGCATTTTCGGGCAAGGATCCGACCAAGGTGGATCGGAGTGCGGCCTACATGGCGCGGTGGGTGGCGAAGAACGTGGTGGCGGCGGGGTGGGCGGCGCGCTGCGAGCTGCAATTCGCCTATGCCATTGGCCATCCGGATCCGGTGAGCGTGCACATTGACACCTTTGGCACGAGCACGGTGGAGGAGGCTAAGATCACGCGGGCGATCAACCGCGTGTTCAGCTTCCAGCCGGCGGACATTATCGAGCAACTGGATTTGCGGCGCCCGATCTACGCGAAGACCACGAACTATGGGCATTTTGGCAAGGACGACCCGGCGTTGACCTGGGAGAAGACCGACCGGGTGAAGGCTCTGCGGCAGGCCTTGCGCTAACGAACTCTCGACGGACCATCCATCATCAACCTCTCACGAAGCAAGAACATGGCACGCATCAAACTCACTCCTCCGCGTCGCAAGCTCGTCAAGGCGGCGATCAAGGCCCCGGTCAAGGCCGGCAACGGCCGGCCGAAACCAGACTTCAAGGTGCGGGATCTCAGCCTGGCCGAATGGGGTCGCAAGACCATTGAGGTTTCCGAGCATGAAATGCCCGGGCTGATGGCGATTCGGGCCAAGTATGGTCCGGCGAAGCCGTTGGCGGGCGTGCGGGTGACGGGTTCCCTGCACATGACCATCGAGACGGCCATCCTCATCGAGACGCTGGTGGAGTTGGGGGCCAGTGTGCGGTGGGCGAGCTGCAACATCTTCTCGACTCAGGATCACGCGGCGGCGGCGGTGGCGGCGGCGGGCCTCAGCGTGTTTGCCTGGAAGGGGGAGACCCTGGAGGAGTATTGGGAGTGTACGCTGGACGCCCTGACCCATCCCGGGAACAAGGGACCGCAACTGGTGGTGGACGACGGGGGCGACGCGACCCTGTTGATCCACAAGGGCTACGAGCTGGAGAACGGTTCGGACTGGGTGAACACCCCGAGTGGGAGCGAGGAGGAACAGGTGATCAAGGACCTGCTCAAGCGGGTGCTCAAGGAGCGGCCGGGTTTTTGGCACGAGGTGGTCAAGGATTGGAAGGGGGTGTCGGAGGAGACCACGACCGGCGTCCATCGGTTGTATCAGATGTTGGAGGCGGGCAAGCTGTTGGTGCCGGCCATCAACGTGAACGACTCGGTGACCAAGTCGAAGTTCGACAACCTGTATGGCTGCCGGGAGTCGCTGGCCGACGGGATCAAGCGGGCGATGGACGTGATGGTGGCGGGGAAGGTGGCGGTGGTGTGCGGTTACGGCGACGTGGGCAAGGGGAGCGCGCACAGTCTGCGCGGTTTTGGGGCGCGGGTGCTGGTGACGGAGATCGATCCGATCAACGCGTTGCAGGCGGCGATGGAGGGGTTTGAGGTGACGACCGTGGAGGCGACGCTGGGGCGGGCGGACCTTTACGTGACGGCGACGGGAAATCGGGACGTGATCACGCTGGAGCACATGCAGCGGATGAAGGATCAGGCCATCGTGTGCAACATTGGGCACTTCGACAACGAGATCCAGATGGACCGGCTGAACAAGGCGGCGGGGGTCACGCGGTTGAACATCAAGCCGCAGGTGGACAAGTACACGTTCGCCAACGGGCGCAGCCTCTACGTGCTGGCGGAGGGGCGGCTGGTCAACCTGGGTTGCGCGACGGGGCATCCGAGCTTCGTCATGAGCAACAGCTTCACCAATCAGTGTTTGGCGCAGATGGACCTGTGGAAGAACCGCGGGGAGAACAAGATTGGGGTGTATCGGTTGCCGAAGCGTCTGGACGAAGAGGTGGCGCGACTGCATTTGGAGAAGATTGGGGTGAAGCTGACGAAGCTGAGCAAGGCGCAGGCGGACTATTTGGGGGTGCCGGTGCAAGGACCCTACAAGCCTGAGCATTATCGATATTAGCCGGTCGGACGGTGGGTGCATGCGAAGGGGGGCATGGGTCTTGGCATCGCTGGGTGAGCGCCGCGGTTTGCACCGCGGCGCTTTCCTTTCGGCCCATGGCCCTGGCTCTGAACACGGTGAGTGGGGCGAGGGGGCGTGAGGTTGAGGGCGTGGGAGAGGTTGTTGCGGGATGAGGGCGGCGGATTTCTTTTCGGCGAGGCTCGACCTGGGGGGGGAAATGGGGTTTTCTGCCGTTGAGCGATGGAGCGATGGGGTGTCATGAAGGTGCGGGCCTGCGGCTGGCTGGGGGCGGGGTTGCTGGTATTGTGCGGGGTTCTGGCGGTCGAGGCGGCGCCCCGGCAGGTCCTGTTGCTGAATTCGTTCGGGCGGGAGGCGGCGCCCTTTCGGGCGGCGGCTGCAGCGTGCCGGAGCACGCTGGCGCGCGAGTTGGGGGAGCCGGTGGAGTTTTTCGAGGTGTGGCTGGACCAGGGGCGGCGGGGGGATGCCGAGATTGAAGGGGCGACGGCGACGTATTTGGCCTCGAGTCTGGCGCGCCGGCCGGTGGATTTGGTGGTGAGCGTTGGCGCGCCCGCGATTCGGTTTGCCGCGCGGCGGCGTGGGGAGTTGTTTCCGGATGCGCCGATGGTGTTCACGGGTGCGGAGCCGAGGACGGTGGGGTCGGAGCTGTTGGGGACGAACGCGACCATGGTGGCGCAGCGTTTGGACCTGCCTGGCATGGTGGAGAACGTGTTGCAGTTGCGGCCGGACACGACCCAGGTGGTGGTGGTGCTGGGGGCATCGCCGCTGGAGCGGTTTTGGTTGGCCGAGTGTCGGCGGGAGTTTGCCGCGTTTACGAACCGGCTGGCGTTCGTGTATTTGGAGGACCGGACGTTGGCGGAGATGGAACGGACGGTGGCGAGCTTGCCGCCGCGTTCGTTTATTATTTACGGGCTGTTGATTATGGATGGGGCGGGGGAGCCCTACGACGGGGACGAGGGGTTGAAGCGCTTGGGCAGGGTGGCGAACGCGCCGATCTACGCTCCGTTCCGGAGTCAGTTTGGGGCTGGGGTGGTGGGGGGGCGGATGTATGACGACGAGCGGGTGGGGGTGGAGGCGGGGCGGGTGGGGATTCGCCTGTTGCGAGGGGAGCGGCCGGAGTCGATTCCGCCGCGGGTGTTGGAGGGGAGCGCGGCGGTTTACGATTGGCGGGCGTTGCGGCGCTGGGGCATCAGCGAGAAGCGACTCCCGCCGGGCAGCGTGGTTGAGCATCGGCAGCCCAGCGTTTGGAGCAGGTACCGCTGGCAGATCGTTGGGGCGGCGTCGTTCGTGGTGGCGCAGAGCGGTTTGATTGTGGGACTGCTGGTGGCGCGGGCGAGGCGGCGCGAGACGGAGGAGGCGGCGGCGCTGATCGCGGATGCCTCGACCAAGTTCATCCACTTGCCGGCGGGAGAGATCGACCGTCACCTGGAGGAGGCCCAGCGCGTCGTGTGCGCCGCCCTCGGCCTGGGGATGTCCTCGCTGTGGCAGTGGCGGCCAGACCAGCCGCAGACCCTGACCTTGACTCATTTGTATCGGCCTTTGGGGGGGCCGCCGGTCCCGCGGGAGATGGATGGGCCGGAGTATTTTCCCTGGACGCAGCGGCAGATTATGGCGGGGCGGACGGTGATGTTTTCCTCGCCGGGCGAGTTGCCGCCGGAGGCGGCTCGGGACCGGGAGGTGAACGTCCATTACGGGATTAAGGCGACGCTGGCGATCCCGCTGGCGGCGGGGGGAGGACCCGTGTTCGGGTGTCTCTCGTTCAACGACCTGAAGGAGGAGCGTCGCTGGTCGGCGGCGGCGGTTCGGCGGTTGCACATGGTGGCGCAGATTTTCGCGAATGCCCTGGCGCGCAAGCGGGCCGAGCAGGCTCTGCGGGAGAGCGAGGCGCGGTCAGGGTTGGCGGCCGAGGCGGCAGGGGCGGGGTTGTGGCGGCTGGATCTGGGCAGCGGCCGGTATTGGCTGACGGCGAAGACGCGCGAGTTGTTTGGCTTCCCGGCTGAGGAAGTCGTGACCTTCGAGCGATTCCTGCGGCTGGTGCATCCGGACGATCAACCGCGGATTCGCCAGGCTGTGGACGCGGTGGTGGCGGCGAGGGGCGAGGGGCAAGTTGAGTACCGTGTGATCCGTCCGGACCGGGGGCTGCGCTGGATGCATTCGCGGGGCCGGGTGCAGGAGGATGCCTGCGGTCAGCCGGAATGGCTGATGGGGGTTTCGCTGGACATCACCGAGCAGCGACGGGCGGAGCAGGAGATTCAGGATTTGCGCGCCCGGCTCGCGCATTTTGGCCGGGTCAGCCTGCTGGGGCAATTGGCCTCGGCGCTGGCGCATCAGCTCAGCCAGCCTTTGGGGGCGATCCTGCGCAACGTCGAGGCCGCCGAGATGCTCCTGCAGGCGAGTGCTCCGGACTTGGGGGAACTGCAGGCGATTGTCACGGACATTCACCACGACAACCGGCGGGCGGGGGAAGTGATTGACCGGTTGCGGTCGCTGCTGAAGCGGCAGACGCTCGATCCGCGTCCGCTCGGGTTGGAGGGCGTGATGGCGGAGGTCCTTTCGCTGCTCCAGGCGGATGCCGCGGCGCGCCAGGTGAGCATTGAGTGTCACGTGTCCGCGGGCTTGCCGGCGGTGTGGGGGGATCGGGTTCATCTGCAGCAAGTGCTGCTCAATCTCCTGGTCAATGCGATGGACGCGCTGGCGGCGGGGGGGACGGGTGACCGGGCCATTTGCATCGAGGCTCGGGCGGGCGAGGCGGGGTGGGTCGAGGTGCGGATTGCCGACCGCGGGCCTGGGTTGCCGGGTGGAGGGGCGGGAGGGTTGTTCGAGCCCTTTTTCACCACCAAGCCCAACGGCATGGGCATGGGTTTGGCTGTGTCGAGGACGATTATCGAGGCGCACCGGGGGAGGATTTGGGCCGAGAACCGGCCGGGGGGGGGCGCATGTTTTTGTTTCACCCTGCCGGCGGTCGGCGCCGACGAAGCCGGAGGGGACCGATGAGCACGAGGACTCCCGGGTCGGCGTTGCCGGCCGACGGGCGGGTAGCACTCCCCGCGGAACCGGGCCTGCGGGGCACGGTGTTTTTGGTGGAGGATGACGCGTCCTACTTGCGGGCGACGGCGCGGATGCTGCGGGTAGCGGGGTTCCGGGTGGTGGGGTTCGATTCGGCGGCGGCCTTCCTGGCCGGAGTCGAGGCGGGCGCGGCGGGATGCCTGATTGCGGACCTGCAGATGCCCGGCATGGACGGGTTGGCGTTGCAGGAGCGGTTGCTGGCGGCGGGCTATGGGCTCCCGATCCTCTTTCTGACTGGGCAGGGGGACATCCCGGCCTGTGCGCGGGCGATGCGGCGTGGGGCGGAGGATTTTCTGACCAAGCAGGCGGGCAAGGCGGAGCTGCTGGAAGCGGTGGGGCGCGCGCTGGCGCGCGACGAGGCGAACCGCCGCGAGCGGGCGCGGGTGCGGGCGTTGCGGGCGCCTTTCGAGCGACTGACGGCGCGGGAGCGCGAGGTGTTGCGGCATGTGTTGCAGGGGTGGCCGAACAAGCGCATCGCGGCCGAACTCGGGATTCACGAGCGCACGGTCAAGCTTCACCGCACCGGCATTACCGGCAAGCTGAGGGTGGGGTCGGTGGCTGAGTTGACGCGGCGGGCGCAGGAGGCGGGCGTGTTCGGACGCGATGCCGCATGCTGGTTTCGGGGTGGGGTGGACCTGCCCTAAAGGGCAGTTGTGGGCAGGGTCTGGTTGCGGGCATACTCAACGTTTCTGAAGCAGCAGCACTCGGGTTACCGAAAGGCGAACCAACCATGAACAGCAACCTGTCCCTCCTGGCCAGCGCCGGTCTGTTGGCCTCCGCGCTCACTCTTTGGGCCGAGCAAGGCGGTAGCGCCCATTACTTGCCGGGCACGACGGCCTCCTTCATTGATGCCTTTCCGGCGAATCCCGGCGGTTTGGCTGGGCTCAATTACTTTGCCTATTACGACGGCGGGGTGGCGGCGAACCGGCAACTGCCGTTGGGCGGGTTTGTGACGGCGGGGGCGGACGTGACGGCCTATGCGGACACGGTGGCGGTGATTTACCAGACGCCCTGGGAAGTGCTGGGGGGCGGGTTGGCCTTCGGTTTGGCGGTGCCGTATGTCTGGTTGGAGGTTGAGGCGGATGCGCAGCGGGTGGGGCCGGGAGGGGTGCTGGCTCCGGTGGTGCGGAACGTGCGCGACACGGCGAACGGGATCGGCGACCTGACGATCATTCCGCTGATGTTGGGTTGGACGAACCTGGCACCGGACCTCAAGGTGGACACGCGGTTTGGCATCTATGCGCCGACGGGGGAATACGAGGTGGGGCGGTTGGCCAACGTGGGCAAGAACTACTGGACCTTCGAGCCGGGGCTGATGGCGAGTTGGTTGAGCAGCAAGATCGGCACGGAAGTGAGCCTCTTTACGGCGGTGGATTTCAACCTGGAGAACGAGGACATGGATTACACGAGCGGCGCCTCGTGGCACGTCGACCTGACGGTTGCGCAGCATCTGCCCGTGGGCAAAGGCTTCCTGGGGGTGGGGGCCAACGGTTTCTATTACGAACAGATCACGGGCGATCGCGGCGCGGACGCGCTGCTGGGCGATTTCGAGGGGCGGACGATGGGGGTGGGCCCGGTGGTTTCGTATGTGCGGCCGCTCGGGAAGGTGCAGCTTGCCGCCGAGGTCAAGTGGCTGCCGGAGTTGGACACGAAGAACCGCCTCGAGGGCGACTTCGTGTGGTTCAAGGTGGGGTTGGTGTTTTGAAGAGCACGACCAGGGCGGGGGCGCGGCGGTTGGGGCCGGGGGAGCGGACGGCGCGGTTCGATTTCGTTTACGACGGCGGCGGGCCTGGCCGGGGCGGCCTGGGCACGTTATTCGGGGATGGCGTGGAGGAAACGGCGTGGAGGAAACGGTTGCGACCCTCGTCGCGGTTGGGCAGGCTGTGGAGCCGCGGTGGGCGCTGGGCGCCTCGCGGGCCGGGCGCCGGGCTCGAGGGGGCCGCGGGGTTTGAGTGGGCGGCCCCCGGCGGCGCGTGGGCCGCTCGGCTCCGTTGCCGGCGAGGGCTCGGGCTGGCGCGGGCCAAGCTGATCGACCGGGCAATACACGACCATGAATGCAGGATCCTCGAAACCGTGCGCCGTGCCTCGGGGGGCGATCGTTGAACTGGGGCGGAGGTTGGGGGCCGCGGGGGTGGGGTGGCTGTCCTCGGGTGGCTGGGCATTGTGCTGGGGTCTCGTGTTATGGCTGGGCACGGGGTGCCGGGTGGTGGAGAGCACGGTGGATGTGCCGGCGAAGACGCTGCGCACGTTGACGCCGGGCCAGAAGGAGGGGGCGGTTTTGGACCCGGTGCAATTGCAGGCGACGTTATTGCGCTTTGGCGACGAGTTCTCGAAGCAGGCGGTAGTGGCCTTGGATGCTCTGGCCCGCGGCGCTCCGACATTGGAGGTGGCGGCGTTGCTGCAATGGAAGATTGGGTTGGTGGGCGAGATCTGTTCCATCGTCTCGGGGCCGAACGCGGTGGCAGGTCTTTTGGACATGACGGTGTTCGTGACGGTGCTGCGGACGGCGGTGGAGGCGCGCTGGGGGTTGGAGGAGGTGGGCGAGGCGGCGCGGCCGTTGCAGGAGAGTTGCCGGAGAGCAGAGACCGAGATCTGGCGGTTGGCGGGTGTGGTGCTCGATCCCGCGCAGCAGGCGGAGTTGCGGGAGGCGGTGGCGGCCTGGCAGCGGCAGAATCTGCTGCCCGAGAGCGCGTTGGGTGCTCGGGCGGCGGGGTTTGTGGTGCAGATGACTCGGGTCCAGGGGGAGGGGGCGGCGAAACCCGGCAGCGTCTTCGGCCTGTGGCAGTTGAATCCGCTGTCCAGTTTGGATCCGACGACGCAGGAGATCGCGCAGGCGCGGCTTTTTTCGGAGCGGGCGATTTTCGTGGCTCAGAAGTTGCCGATGTTGATGCGTTGGCAGGCGGAGTTGTTGAGTCTCAATCTGGGGCGGGCGCCGGCGGTGGAGCAGGTGTTGTCGAATGCGACGCAAGTGGCGGCAGCGTTCGAGCGCTTGGCCGGGGTCGCGGAGCGGTTGCCGGGGCAGGTGAGCGCGGAGCGCGCGGCCCTGATCCAGGAACTCGAGGTCCAGGAGCGGAGGTTGACCCCGTTGGTGCAGGAGGTGCGGGAGGCGTTGACCGCGGGATCGCAGATGTCCACGTCGTTGACGACGACGCTGGTGACCTTCGACGCGCTGATGGAGCGGTTTGGGGTGGGGGAGACGAACACGCCTCCGAGTTCCGGTGCGGGACCGGCGGAGCCGTTTCGGATTCAGGATTACGCGGCCACCGCGGCGCAACTGGAGGCGACGGCGCGGCGACTGACGGAGCTGATTCGCGTGCTGGACCAGGCCGTGGGCTCGACCAATCTCTCTCGCTTGGCGGCCCAGGTTGGCCCGGCGGTTCACCAGGCGCAGACCGGCGGGAAGGAGGTGGTGGATTATGCGTTTGGGAGGGCGCTGCTGTTGGTGGGGGTGGTGTTCTTGGCGGCCTTGGCCTACCGATTCCTGGCCGGGCGCATCGGCCTGGTCCTGATGGGTCTGGGGTGGTTCCTGGCCGGGGCGGTTCAGGCTGCTGACCGTGCGCCGTCGTGGCAGGTGGTGACGAACCTGGTGGTGGTGACGAATACGGTGATTGTGACGGTGACCAACTACGTGGTGACCACGAACGTGGTGGTGACCACGAACCACCCGGGGGTGGAGGCGAAGCCGGGCCAGGGGAAGGAGGCGCGGGGTGTGGCGCCGCCGCCGGACCTGAGTTGGGCCCCGCCGGAGGACACGCTGGACTGGATCCAGCTCAAGTCCGGCGAGTGGCTTCGGGGGCGTCTCAAGGGGATGCAGGACCGGAAGTTGGAGTTCGACAGCGAGAAGCTGGAGGACCAGTCGTTCGACTGGAAGGACGTCCGCCAGGTGCGCGTGTCCCGCACGCTCGACGTCCTGTTCGAGGACGGCGAGGCGGTGTCGGGGGCGGTCGCGATCACGCCGGACGAGGTGTCGGTGGTGGGCGAGGTGGTGCGAGTGCGGCGGCGGGCTGAGCTGCAGAGTCTGACGCCGGGCGGTTCGCGCGAACGGGACCACTGGTCGGGCAAGGTCTCGGTGGGGTTGACGGTGCGGGCGGGCAACACGGAGTCTGTGGATTACGGCGCCCAGGCCCATCTGGAGCGGCGCACGCCGGCGACCCGGTTCAGTTTGGATTACATCGGGAACGCCAGCACGGTGGGCGGGGAGGAGAGCGCCCGCAATCACCGGGTGAACGGCGAGTTCGACTTATGGCTGTCGCGGCGGTTCTATCTGATCTTGCCCTTTGCCGAGTATTACAGCGACCCGTTTCAAAATCTGGATCATCGGATCACGGGCGGGCTGGGGGTCGGGTACGACCTGATCGACCGGCGGGATTTGGAGTGGACGATCACGACGGGGCCGGCCTACCAGCAGGCCTGGTTTGACTCGTCTCAGCCGGGGGAACCCACCGAGAAGCGGGCGGCCGCGTTGGCGTTCGGCAGTCGTTTCGACTGGGACATCACGCGTCGCGTGGAGTTGCTCCTCGAGTATCGAGGCCAGTACACCCGCAAGGAAGTGGGCGAAACCACGCACCACAGCGTGGCCACCCTGTCCCTGGATCTGACGAAGCGGTTCGATTTGGATGTCTCGTTTGTCTGGGATCGGATCAGCCAGCCCAAGGTCGGAGCGGACGGCGTGGAGCCGAAGCCGGATGACTTCCGCCTGGTGTTGGGGTTGGGCTTGGACTTCTGAACCGGAGAAGGTTGAAAGGCGAAAAAAGTCAGGCGAGCCGCCCCTTACGGGCGTGATGTCGTGGGCCACGCGGCGGAAATCCTCCGACGGAACGTGGGCTTAGCCCGGCCTCCGCAACTGGAACGGGTTTTCATGAATTTTCGTGCGGTTCAGGC
>CAZVRY010000173.1:0-343 GCA_964629545.1 uncultured Verrucomicrobiota bacterium
GCCCCGGGGGCCCCCCCCCCCCCCCCCCGCCCCCCGGGGCCGGGGGGGGGGGGGGGGGGGCGGCGGTGGGGGGGGGGGGGGTTGTCTATGGATTGGAAGGGTGGCGGATTTCGGCATTGCGTTGGCTAGGGGGTAGGACTATACGCATCGGGACATCCGGGCGGGTTGAATATGGCAAAGGCATTCTTGTTGGCGGGCGCGATCCTGCGGGGTGGGGGGCGGCAGGCGGGGGGGCGGTTTCTCCGGAGGAAGGGGGGGATCTTGGGTTTGGCGTTATGGCTGGCGGGGATGGTGGGAGGGGAGGCGGCGCTGCAGTTCGATGTATTTCTGGGTTATGACGGGG
>CAZVRY010000173.1:353-14880 GCA_964629545.1 uncultured Verrucomicrobiota bacterium
GGCCGCCGGCGCGGCCGGCCGCGGTAGTGCGGGGTTCGGCCGGGGTGGTGCGGGAGGGGGGATGGTTTCCGGTTTCGTGCGAGATCCACAATGACGGTCCTTCGTTCAACGGGGTCTTCGAGTTGACGCAGACGCAGTTGGGCGGGGGGCAGGCGCGGCGGATGCCGATCGAGCTGCCGAGCGGGACGCGCAAGCGGTTTACGATTCCGGTGTTCGCGTCGGTGGGGCGTTATTCCTCCTGGGACGCGAAGTTATATGACGAGCGGGGCAAGGTGCGTGGGGAGCGGACGGTGATGCGGCCGAAGGATTTGATTTGGGAGGGGACGTTATTGGGGGCTTTGCCGCGGACGTTTGGGGGGGTGCCGGTGTTGCCGGAGATCAAGCAGCAGGGGCGGCCGGAGATGAGGCCGGCGGTGGCGCGGTTGCAGGCGGAGGTATTCCCGGACAACCCGATTGCGTTGGAGGGGTTGAGTGCGTTGTATTTGAACACGGAGAAGGCGCTGGAGCTGAAGGCGCCGCAGTACAACGCGATTCTGGCGTGGATGCACGGGGGCGGGCATGTGTTTCTGGGGGTGGAACAGCCTGGCGACCTGGGCGGGTTGGAGTGGTTGCGTCCGCTGATGCCGGTGGACTTGCGCGGGGTGACGAATGTGCCGGTGGATGGGGCGGTGTTGGAATGGTTAAAGGGGACGCCGGAGGTTGGGCGGTCGGCTCTGCCGGCGACGGGGTCGGTGTCGCCAAGGCGGGGGCGGAGGGTGGCGGAGGACGGCGATCCTGGGGGCAATCCGTATCAGAGCTTGTTGGCGGATGAGGCTTTTGACCGTGGGGAGTTGTCGGTGGCGACGGGAGTGGTGCGGGATGGGCAGGTGATGTTGGCCGCGGGGGGGACGCCGCTGTTGGTGAGTGCGAAGCGGGGGCGCGGGCAATTGACGGTGCTGTGTTTCAGCCCGGAACGGGAGCCGTTTCGGTCGTGGAAGCATCGGGCGTGGTTCTGGGCGCGGTTGGCGCAGGTGCCGACGGCCTTATTCACGAGTGCGGACTTCAATTTGTATGGGGGGTGGAGTGTGGACGGGGTATTTGGGGCGATGATTGACAGTCGGCAGGTGCGGAAGTTGCCGGTGGAATGGCTGATTGCGTTGTTGGTGGTTTACCTGTTGGTGATTGGTCCGTTTGATCAGTGGTGGCTGAAGAAGATTAATCGGCAGATGCTGACGTGGGTGACGTTCCCGGCCTACGTGGTGGTGTTCTCGCTGTTGATCTATTTCATCGGCTACAAGTTGCGGGCGGGGGAGACGGAGTGGAACGAGTTGCACGTGGTGGACGTGATTCGGAATGGGGATCGGGCGGAGTTGCGGGGGCGGAGTTATGCGTCGGTGTATTCGCCGGTGAACGCGACCTACCGCTTGGGGAGTGACCAGCGGGTGGCGACGCTGCGCGGGGAGTTCCAGGGTTTATGGGGCGGGGGCCAGGACAGCGCGCGGGCCATGGTCGAGCAGCGGCCGGCGGGGTTTCAGGCGGAGGTCTATGTGCCGGTCTGGACGAGCCAGTTGTTCGTGAGCGACTGGTGGCAGACGGACGATTTGCCGATGGTGGCGAGCGTGACGCCGCAGGGGCCGAATTGGCTGGTGACGGTCGAGAACCGTTTGGATCGGCCGCTGGAGGGGGTGCGGCTGGCGTTGCGGGACCGCCTCTATGAGGTGGGGGAGGTGGCGGCGGGGAAGACGGCGACGGTGATTTTGGACGGGAGCAGGTCGACGCCGTTGGCGGAGTTTGTGCAGCAGCGGGCGGGGAACTACCAGTATACGGTGCAGCAGCGGCAGCAGGCGTTGGGGGATGCGACGCGGGGGAGGATCGAGGGTGACCATCCGGCGCATGGGGTGGCGGTGTCGTTCTTGAGCGAGATGCAGGGGAGCCAGCAGAACCAGCGGTCGTTCATTTATCCGGCGGGTTTGGATTTGGGGGAGCAGGTGGAGCGCGGGGATGCGGTGTTGTTGGCGTGGGTGGAGGGGCACGCGCCGGCCAAGTCGATGCGCCGGTTTGAGACGGTGAGGAGCGCGCAGCGCGCGCTCTACCGGGTGGTACTGCCGGTGGATCCGCTGCCGAAGTTATAAGGGATGAACCTTCAACGAGCTTGAGCATGTCCACGTCCACGGAAAAAGGCCCCCAGGCGCCCTCCGCGCCGCCGCCGGTGAAGCCGGCAGTGCAGACGTTTGGGTTGACACGGCTGTATGGGGCGATGGTGGCCCTGAACGCGTTGGACCTGACGGTGCATCGAGGGGATTTGTTCGGGTTCATCGGGTCGAACGGGGCGGGGAAGACCACCACGCTGCGGATCCTGGCGACGTTCTTGGCGCCGTCGGGGGGGCGGGCGGAGATATTGGGGCACGACGTGGTCGCGGACGCGGACGCGGTGCGGCACGTGATTGGCTACATGCCGGACTTTTTTGGGGTGTATAAGGACATGGAGGTGACCGAGTATCTGGATTTCTTCGGGGCGTGTTACAAGATTCCGGCGGTGAAGCGGGAGAAGACGGTGAGCGACGTGCTGGAGTTGGTGGGGCTGAGTGGGAAGAAGGGGGCGCTGATCGGGGCGTTGTCGCGGGGGATGCAGCAGCGGTTGGGGTTGGCTCGGGTGTTGATTCACGATCCGCAGTTGCTCTTGTTGGACGAGCCGGCGAGCGGGTTGGATCCGCGGGCGCGGATCGAGATGATGGCGATCTTGCAGGAGCTGCAGCGGTTGGGGAAGACGATCATCATTTCGTCGCACATCTTGAGCGAGCTGGAGACGTTGTGCAACCGGGTGGGGATCATCGAGAAGGGGAAGTTGATTTACAGCGGGCCGGTCCAGGGGGTGCGGGATCACATGGCGCCGGGGCGGGCATTTTGGGTGAAGGTGCTGGAGGACGGGCCGCGGGCGATGGAGCTGCTGAGGGGGCGTCCGGAGGTGGCGGAGGTGGAGGAGGTGGAGGGGAGGATCAAGGTGTCGATGCGGGATCACGACACGGATCCGTCGTGCATTGCGGCGACGCTGGTGGGCGGGGGGCTGCGGCTGGTTGGGTTGGAGGAGGACGAGTTGGGGTTGGAGGAAGTGTTCATGCGGGTGACTCGCGGGGATACGCAGTAGGGCGATGGCAGCCCTGGGCACGGCGTGGCCGGTGATGGTGCGGGAGTTGCGGGCGGAGGCTCGGAACCGGGGGAATTATTGGGCGCGGGTGTATGCGGGGCTGTTGCTGTTGGCGATGTTTGCGTCGGTGTTGGTGCTGGTGCGGGATCCGGAGCCGGCGCGCCTGGGGGGGCTGCTCTTTGGGAACGTGCACACGGTGATGGCGGGTTTGATTTGGCTGGGGGGGCCGCTTTTGACGGCGGATTGTCTGGCCCGGGAGCGTCGGGAGGGGACGTTGGGGTTGCTATTTTTGACCCCGTTGACGCCGGTGGGGGTGGCGTTGGGGAAGAGCTTGATTCATGGGGTGCGGGCGTTCATGTTGTGGTTGGTCTCGGCGCCGCTCTTGTTCTTGCCGGTGATGTGGGGCGGGGTGACCTGGAAGGACGGGGTGTTGGCGCTGTTGTTGGACGCGAGCGGGCTGATGTTGGCCTTGTCGGCGGGCTTATTGGCGTCGACGCTGACCTCGAGTTGGACGCGGGCGGTCATTTTGGCGGAGGGCTTCTCATTGTTGTTGTTGGGTTTGTTTGCGGCCACCTGCGGGGTGGAGTTCATGGTGCAGGCCTGGCCGCTGGTCCCGCTTCAGGGGACGTTGGAGACCCCTCCCTGGCCGGTGCTGGTGGCGGTGGCGGTGGGGTGCGGGTTGGCGGGCTTGTCGAACGTGGCCGGGATTTGGCGGGAGGTCTGGGCTCACTTTCCGCCTCTGTTGCAGGACGGGTTGCTGTGGGCCGCGGCGCGCAATCTCGTGCTCATGGGGGGGCTCGCGGCCTGTGTGGTGGGGTTGGCGGGGTGGCGGTTGCGGTCGCTGCGGGCGCCGGAGGTGAACGCTCCGGTGCGGCTTCAGATGGTGCGGGTCTGGATGGCGCCGCGGTTTGCGTTGGGCTGGTTTCGGCGGCGGCAGCGGCGGTTGTTGGATCGAAATCCGATGGTTTGGCTCCAGGGGTATGGGACGCCGGCGAGGTTGGCCAAATGGGGATGGTGTGGGGTTGTGATGGCCTGGGCCTGGGGGTCGTCGTGGTGGGTGGGTTTGGGGGGTGGATACTTGAGCGAGCAGGACTGGTTGGAATGGAGTTTGGGGACGTTTCTGTTGTTGAGTGTGGGGATTTCGTTCAGCGCGGTGGGGACGTTCCGGCGGGAGCGGGAGACGGGGGCGTTGGAGTTGATCCTGGTGACGCCGCTGCGGGTGAGGACGATCATTACTGGGCGGTTGCAGGGGATTTGGCTGCAGTTTGCGCCGGCGATCGGGGTGTTGGCCGTGGTGACGGTGATGGGGGCGGGGCGGCGGACGTGGGCGTGGGACGACGCGCCGTTCATGGCGTATGTGGTATCGACCTACCTGACGATGCCGGTCTTGGGGATGATGGCATCGACGTTGCCGGGCAACTGGATGGCGGCCTGGGTGGCGACGTTGTTGGTGGGGTTGCTCTCGCCGTTTGCGCCGGAGGCGGCGATGTGGTGTGGGGCGACGCTGTGGAATGTGGTGCGGATGCGGGAGTTCGAGTTAAACAACGAGATGGCGCGGGCGCTCTCGGACTTCTGGAACTCGACGGCTGCGCTCCAGGCGATACGGACGCACGCCTTGCCGTTGTTAAGTCAGTGGGTGGTGGCGCTGGGGGCGGGGGTGGCGCTGCACTGGCGGTTGCGCCGTCGCGCGTTGGGCGGGCGTTGATCGCCGCGGGGAGGGCAATGGGGTGAGCGGTGTGGATGGGCTCAGGAAGGCAGGTCGAGGCCGAGCTTGGCGGCAGCCTGGGCGACGTCCTTGTCCCCGCGGCCGGAGAGGTTGACGACGATGATGTGGTGGGGTGGGAGGGTGGGCGCGCGTTTGATGGTTTCGGCGATGGCGTGGGCGGATTCGAGGGCTGGGATGATGCCTTCGAGGCGGGCGAGTCGGACGAAGGCGTCGAGGGCTTCGGGGTCGGTGGCGTAGGTGTAGTCGACGCGGCCCTGGTCGCGGAGCCAGGCGTGTTCGGGGCCGACGGCGGCGTAGTCGAGGCCGGCGGAGACGCTGTGGGTGAGTTGGATTTGGCCGAACTCGTCTTGGAGGACGAAGCTGCGGGTGCCCTGGAGGACGCCGACGGAGCCGCCTTGGAAGCGGGCGGCGTGTTGTTCGGGGAGGATCCCTTGGCCGCCGGCTTCGACGCCGATCATGCGGACGGAGGGGTCTTGGAGGAAGGGGTAGAAGAGGCCGATGGCGTTGGAGCCGCCGCCGACGCAGGCGATGAGGAGGTCTGGGAGGCGCTGTTCGCGTTCGAGGATTTGGCGGCGGGCCTCGTCGCCGATCACCCGTTGGAAGTTACGGACCATGACGGGGTAGGGGTGGGAGCCATAGGCGGTGCCGAGGATGTAGTGAGTGGAGCGGATATGGGTGACCCAGTCGCGCATGGCCTCGTTGATGGCTTCCTTGAGGGTTTGCTGGCCGGCCTTGACGGGGACGACCTCCGCGCCGAGCATTTTCATGCGGAAGACGTTGAGGGCTTGGCGTTCGCAGTCGACGGCGCCCATGTAGATGACGCATTGGAGGCCGAACATGGCGGCGACGGTGGCGGTGGCGACGCCGTGCTGGCCGGCGCCGGTTTCGGCGATGATGCGGGTTTTGCCCATGCGGCGGGCGAGGAGGATCTGGCCGAGGGCGTTATTGATTTTGTGGGCGCCGGTATGGAGGAGGTCTTCGCGTTTGAGGTAGATGCGGGCGCCGCCCAGGTCGCGGGTGAGGCGTTCGGCCAGGTAGAGGGGGGTGGGGCGGCCGCAGAATTCGCGGAGGTAGTAGTCGAGTTCTTGTTGGAAGGCGGGGTCGTGGTGGGCCTGGAGGTATTCGGCTTCGAGTTCCTGCAGGGGGTGCATGAGGGTTTCCGGCACGAACCGGCCGCCGTAGGGTCCGAAGTGGCCGGAGGCGTCGGGGAGCGCGGGGTGGGCGGAGACGTTCATCGGCGGAGAACCTAGGTTGGGGGAGGGCGGAGGGGAAGTCTGGGATTGCGGAGGGGGAATGGCGGGGGAGGGGGCAGGGAGGAGGCGGATGGGGATGGGGGGTTAGGCGGAGTGGGCGGCTTGGAGGAAGGCGTGGAGGAGGGCGGGGTCCTTGCGGCCGGGGGCGGATTCGACGCCGCTGGAGACGTCGACGGCGTAGGGTTGGGCTTGGCGGATGGCGAGTTGGACGTTATCGGGGTTGAGGCCTCCGGCGAGGATGATCGGGCGGCCGAGGGTTTTGGCTTGGCGGGCGAGGTCCCAATTGAAGGAGCGACCGGTTCCGCCGCGTTGGCCGGCGACGTAGGCATCGAGGAGCCAGGCATCGACCTGGTAGGGGGGGAGGAGGTCGAGGGAGGAGGCATCCTTGATGCGGAATCCTTTGATCACCTTAAGGTTGAGCCCGCGGCAGAAGGCCGGGGGTTCGTCGCCGTGGAGTTGGACGGCATCGAGGGGGCAGGTTTGCAGAACGTCGAGCAACGCGGCGGGAGTCGGGTTGACGAAGACGCCGACCCTGGAGAGGAACGGGGGCAGGGAGCGGCTGATGGCGGCGGCGGCGTGGGCGGAGATGGCCCGTGGGCTCTCGGCGTAGAACATGAATCCGATGGCGTCGGCGCCGGCGTGGGCGGCGGCGAGGGCGTCATCGGCGCGGGTGATACCGCAGATTTTCACGCGGACGATGGGCATGAGGCGGGGGGGGGCTTTCGGGGCCCTGGTGGCGGTCATTAGGCCAGATTGGCGAAGCGAAGGCGAAGCAAATATTACATTGCCAATAGAGGGGTGATGGGCCAGCCTATTTCGAGTCAAACGGCCGATTTTTGCTGGTCCGGTAAGCGAGATGAACACTCAGAACCTCACGACACTGACGCGGGTCGTCATCCTGGCGGCCTTCTACTTTGCGGGGGGGTTGTTAGGGAAGGAGGCGTCGTTCATGTCGGGGGAGGTGGCCTTGGTGTGGCCGCCTTCGGGGATTGGGTTAGCGGCGATTTGTTTATTTGGGTATCGGTATTGGCCTGGGGTGGCGTTGGGGGCGTTGATGTTCTCGTTCATGCAGGATCGGCCGTTGACCTTCATGATCGGGACGGCGATTGGGAACACGGCGGGGGCGTTGGTGTGTGCGTATTTGCTGGAGCGGTTTGTGCAGTTCCGCTGTTCGATGGAGCGGGTGCGGGACGTATCGGGGTTTGTGGGTTTGGCGTGTTTGCTGGGGACGACGGTGAACGCGTTGTTCAACTCGGTGAGCTTGTTTTACACGGGGGATGTGGCCTGGGACTTGTTGTTTCAGAGCACGCTCGAGTGGTGGGTGCCGAACGCGATGGGGGCGCTGGTGGTGACGCCGATCATTCTGACGTTTGGGGCGCCGACCTTCATTCAGTGGAACACGCAGTTGTTTGTGGAGGCGGCCGTGTGTGCGCTGGGGTTGATTGCGGGGACGGCGATTTCGTTTAACTCGTGGTATGCCTATGGGTTGGAGAACTACCCGTTTGCGTATTTGCCGTATCCGTTTCTGGTGTGGGGGGCGTTGCGGTTTGGCCAGCGTGGGGCGACGACCGGCACGTTGATTGTCTCGGCATTTTCGATCTACTCGCTCTTGCAGGGGCGGGGTCCGTTTGTGACGAAGGACATCAACGGTGGGGAGTTATCGAGTTTGATGTTGATTGGGACCTATATCAGCATTTTGGCGGTGACGAACCTGATGCTGGCGGCGGCGGCCACCGAGCGGCGGGTGGCGGAGGAGGCGGCGCGGAAGAGCGAGGCGATGTTCATGCTCATCTCGGAGAACGTGGGGGACATGATTGCAGTGACGGATGCGAACGGGCGTCGGCTTTACAACAGCCCGTATTACACGCGGACGTTTGGGCGGCAGGTGGCGCTGTTGGGGTCGGATGCCTTCGAGCAGGTGCATCCGGAGGATCGGGAGATGGTGAGGCGGACGTTTGCGGAGACGATCGAGACGGGGGTGGGGAAGCGGATCGAGTATCGGTTTCTGCTGGCGGATCAGAGCGTGCGTTACATCGAGTCGGTGGGGAATTTTGTGCGGGGGGACCATGGGGAGATTGGGAAGGTGGTCTCGATCGCGCGGGACATCACGGATCGGAAGCGGGACGAGGAGCAGTTGCGGTTGTTGGCGTCGGCGGTGCGGTTTGCGGACGACTCGATTTTCATTACGAACGCGGAGTTGGACTTGCCGGGGCCGCAGATTGTGTTTGTGAATCCGGCGTTCACGCGGATGACGGGGTATGGGGCGGACGAGGTGATTGGGCAGACGCCGCGGTTGTTGTATGGGCCCAAGACGGATCGCTCGGTGTTGGATCGGGTGCGGGACAGCTTGATCCAGGGGCACGTGGCGCGGGGGGATGCGATTTGCTATCGGAAGGACGGGTCGGAGTTTTACAGCGAGTGGCACGTGGAGCCGATCAGGAACGAGACAGGGCAGCCGACGCATTATCTCACCATTCAGCGGGACATTTCGGAGCGGAAGAAGATCGAGGCGGAGTTGGCCAAGGCCCGGGACGATGCGTTCGCGGCGGCGCGGATGAAGGCGGAGTTCTTGGCGAACATGAGTCATGAGATTCGGACGCCGATGAACGGGGTGATTGGGATGACGAACCTGCTGTTGAAGACGCCGTTGACCCAGCAGCAGATCGACTATGCGCGCACGATTCGGACGAGTGCGGATTCCCTGCTGACGATCATCAACGACATTTTGGATTTCTCGAAGATCGAGGCGGGGAAGCTGACCTTCGAGGTGTTGGACTTCGACTTGAGCGAGGCGGTGGAGGTGACGCTGGAGTTGATCGCGGCGCAGGCGCATGGGAAAGGGATCGAGTTGGCGGGGTCGGTGCAGGAGGGGATCCCGACGCAATTGCGTGGCGACCTGGGACGGTTGCGCCAGGTGCTGACGAACCTGCTCAGCAACGCGGTGAAGTTCACGCAGCGCGGGGAGGTGGTGATGCGGGTGACGAAGGAGGCCGAGACGGCGACGCATGCCCTCATTCGTTTCGAGGTGCGGGACACGGGCATCGGGATTACGAAGGACGCGCAGGTGAAGTTGTTTCAGGCGTTTTCGCAGGCGGACGGTTCGACCACTCGGAAGTATGGGGGGACGGGTTTGGGGTTGGCCATCTCGAAGCAGTTGGTGAATCTGATGCAAGGGCAGATTGGGGTGGAGAGCGAGCCGGGGCGCGGTTCGACCTTCTGGTTCACGGCGCGGTTCGAGAAGCAGACGTCGCCAAGCAAGGCGCCGGTGCGGCAGATTCAGTCGCTCGCGAACCTGCGGGTGCTGGTGGTGGACGACAATGCGACGAACCGGCAGATCTTGCGGTCGCAGGTGCAGACCTGGCACATGCGGGCGCGGTCGGCGGACAGTGCGGCGGAGGCATTGATGGCGATGCGGCAGGCGGCGTCGGTGGGGGAGCCGTTCGACTTGGCGGTGCTGGATATGCAGATGCCGTTGATGGACGGGATGCAGTTGGCGCGGGCGATCAAGGCGGAGGCGGATCTGGCGTCGACGAAGCTCGTGTTGCTGACGTCGTTGGGGGACAATTTCGATGCGAAGATTTTGGCGCAAGCGGGGATTGCGGCCTGTTTGGTGAAGCCGGTGCGGCAGTCGCGGTTGTTCGACTGTTTGTCGGGCGTGCTGTCGGGCACGCCGCCGCCGCCGCCGGCGGTGGCGGGCCAGCCCGGGGCGGTCCCGGCGGCTCCGGCGTTACCTGTGCATATGAATCTGAGGCTGTTACTGGCGGAGGACAACACGATCAACCAGAAGGTGGCCATCGGTCAGCTTCAGGAGTTGGGGTATTCGGCCGATGTCGCTGGCAACGGCTTGGAAGTGCTGGACGCCATCAAGCGGACGCGCTACGACATCATCCTGATGGACTGCCAGATGCCGGAGATGGACGGGTATGAGGCGACGCGGACGATTCGGCGGTGGGAGCAGGAGAAGGCGTTCCCGACCGTTTCGTATCCGATCCACATCATTGCGATGACCGCGAATGCCATGCAGGGGGATCGGGAAAAGTGTTTGGCGGCGGGGATGAACGATTACGTGAGCAAGCCGGTGGAGGTGGAGGAGATCAAGGCGGCGTTTGAGCGTTGGCGGCCGACGGTGCCGCCCGCGGCGGCTGCGTTGGCAGGGGCGCCTGGGGCGGCGGCGGCGGCAGGGGGGGCGATGGCGGGCGTGGCGATGGCGGGCATGCCGGCGGGGGCAGGGACGGGGGGTGGGGCGGGTTCGGGGGAGGAACCGCCGGTGAATTTGAAGCGCTTGCAGAAGCTGACGTATGGGAACGTCGCGAAGTTCCGGGAGATGGTGGATCTCTATTTGACGCAGGCGGACGATCTCATGGGCAAGCTGGAGGCGGCGGTGAAGGCGGGGGTGCCGAAGGACGTGGAGCAGTTGGCGCACAAGTTAAGCGGGGCGAGTTCGACTTGTGGGATGGTGGCCATTGTGCCGTTGTTGAAGGAGTTGGAGCGGCAGGGGCGAGAGGGAAACCTGGTCACCCACGAACCCCTGTATGCGCAGGCGGTGGACGCCCTGGTTCGGATCAAGAAGTTCCTGAACGAACACGACGCGAAAGGGGGCGGGGCCTGAGCGGGGGCCATAGGGCATGAAGAAGATCTTCATTGTCGATGATGACGCCATCATCACGAAGGTGTATCAGGACATGTTCGAGATGGAGGGGTATGCGGTGGAGTCGGCGTCCGATGGGGAGGGGGCGCTGGAGCGGTTGAAGACGCTGCGTCCCGACCTGGTGTTGCTGGATCTTTTTCTCCCGAAGGTGCCTGGGATTGTGGTGTTGCGGGCGATTCGGGGGGAGGAGGCGACCAAGGCAGTGCCGGTGATTGTGTTTTCGAACGCCTATCTGGCGAAGATGGTGGAGGCGGCGTGGGCTGCGGGGGCTTCGAACTGCCTGACGAAGTCGGATTGTTCCCCTGAGCAGTTGCTGGAGGCCGTGCAGAGTGCGATTGGTCCTGGGGAGGCTCCGCCTGGGGCGGTTGGGGCGGCGGGGTTGGAGGGCGCGGGGGCGACTGGGGGGGCGACGGTGGCTGGCGGGGCCGAGGGTGGCGGGGTTGCGGAGGTTGGCGAGGCTGGCGGGGTTGCGGAGGGGGCTGGGGGCGGGGCGGGGGCAAGTGAGCAGGAGGTGTTGTTGGAGGCCGCGGCGGAGGCTCCGGAGGCAGGGGGGTTGGCCGCCAAGGGTGCGGGTGAGTCTGCTGTTGTGGAAGTTGCTCAGGCTTCCCCGGCAGAGTCGAGGGCGGAGGCGTTGGCGGAGGCGTCGGCCCTGGAGCCTCCTTTGCCTCCAAACCCTGAGCCAGATTTGTCGTTGGTTCCCGAGGATAGGGAACCTCCTTTCGTCGAGACGCCGGTTTCCGAGGCGGCCCCTGAGGTGGGCCGGTTGGGGCCGGAGGTCTCGGCTTCCACGTCCAGCCCTGTTGAATCTATGCCGCCCAATCAACCCCCCGCGGGGATGCCTCCCCAGGGGTATCCGCCCAACCAACCTGTTCCTGGAATGCCCCAGCCTGGCCATCCCATGATGCCTCCGGGCTATCCTCAAGGCTACCCGCAGAATCAGCCGATACCAGGGATGCAGCAACCGATGAACTATCCGGGTCAGCAGAATCCGTATGGGCAGCCGATGCCGGGGATGCAGCAGCCGATGGGGTATCCTGGGCAACAGGCTCCGATGGCGCCTGGGTATCAGCAGCCGCCTTACGGGCAGCCGATGCCGGGGATGCAACAGCCGATGGCCCCGGGCTACGGTCAGCAGCAGCCGCCTGGCTATGGAGCGCCGCCATCGGGGATGCCGGGTTATCCGGGGCAACCACCCATGGCGCCGCCCGGGCAGGGGGGCTACGGGGCACCGCCTGGGCAGGGGGGTTACGGAGCGCCGCCGGGCTATGGGCAGCAGGGGGTGGGGGCGGTTCCGGGGCAGCGGGCGTTCGGAGGGGGGCCGGTGGCGATCCAGGCCGAACTGCGGCAGGCGTTTCTGTCCGGGACGCCGCAGCAGGCGGCGGATCTGCGGGCGCGTCTGCCGCTATTGGTGAAGGGGACGGCGGATCCGAACGTGATGCCGCAGTTGTTCGACCTGTATCAGAAGGTGCATGCGATTACGGGGAGTGCGGGGGCGGCGGGGTTTGCGCGGGTGGCGAAGCTGACGGGGGCGTTGGAGGCGTTGTTGAAGGAGTTGTTCGAGGATGCGGAGAACGTGAACGCGTCGACGTTGCGGACGACGGCGCATGCGGTGGAGTTGCTGGCGGTGTTATTGGAGCAGGCAGGCCAGGTGCAGCAGGCGGATCCGACGATGCCGCCGCTGATTTTGGCGGTGGACGACGAAGTGATCTCGCGGCGGGCGTTGGTCTCGGCGTTGGAGTTGGCGAATCTGCGAGCGGTGAGTCTGGAGGATCCGGCGTTGGCGCAGCGGGTGGCGGGGGAGAACGCGTTTGACCTGATCTTCCTGGATGTGGAGATGCCGGGGAAGACCGGGTTCGATTTGTGTGCCGAGATTCGGCAGTTGCCGGCGAACCAGGGGACGCCGGTGGTGTTCGTGACGAGTCTGAGCGGATTCGAGGCGCGGGCGCGGTCGACGTTGAGCGGGGGGAACGACTTGATTGCGAAGCCGTTCTTGCCGATCGAGTTAGCGGTGAAGGCGATTACTTACATTACGAAGAATCAGTTGAAGACGGCGGCACGCGGTTCGGCGTATTGAGGGGACGGCGGGTGGCGGATGGGAACGGGGCCTGGTTCGGTGTTCCTTGCACAGCCCCCTAGAATCCTTGCCGCCCAGAACATGATCAGATCAAGTCAAGTTCTCGTCCCGTCCCTCCTGCCGGCAAGGATTCTACAGAGCGAGGCGTGGAAATTGGGGTCCAGACGGCGAAGGCGCGTTGCACGAAATTGGGGGCCGGAGCGGGTCTGAGGTCACGCCTCGCTAGGCGAAGAGGACATGGGTGGTGGGGGCATCGGGGTCCCAGCCGCGGGTGGGTTCGCGGGTGATGGAAGCGATGTCTTTGACGGAGATTTGGCGCCCGCGGGTGCGGGGGCCTTTGACCTCGAGGTCGCCGGGTTTGCAGGTTTGCTGGTTTATTTTCTGGTAGGGGGCGGGCTTATAGCGAAGGTAGAGGAGCGGGGGGGTATCGGGTTCGAAGAAGAGGATGCGGCCTTTTTCGGGGAGGGCTTCGTAGTGTTTGTTGAGGATGGTGCCGCCGAAGGTGAAGCGTTTGAGGTAGGCGGCGTCGCGGGTGGCGTAGGCCATGGTGAAGACGCGGTCGCGCTCGGGGAGGCCGCAGTAGATGAGGTCGGGGCCGATGAAAAGCTTCTCGGGCAATTCGACCACCTTGTAATGGCCGTCGCGGAAGACCAGGAGGAGTTTGTCGAACTTGGAGCAATCGAGTTTGAATTCGTCGCCGTTGACTTTGTGGCCGACGTAGCCGGTTTCGCGGTCGTAGGAGGCTTTGAAGGTTTTGAAGGCGACTTCGCGGGCTTCGACTTCCTCGTAGCGGCTGCTGCGGGTGAGGCGGGGGTAGAGGGGGCCGTAGTGGTCGAGGAGGGTTTGGAGGTGAGCGACCGCGTAGCGGACGAGGTTCTTGAGGTGTTGGCGGGTGGTGGCGAGGTCGGCTTTGACTCGTTCGAGTTCCTCGCGGTGTTGGCGGATGTCGAAGAGGGAGATGCGGCGGATGCGGACTTGGAGGAGACGGTCGATGTCCTCGGGTGAGAGGTCACGGATCATCTGGGAGCGGAAGGGGAGGAAGCCCTGGTGGACCGCGGCGAGGACGGCCTCGTTGGTCTTGCACTGTTCGATCCGTTGGTAGATGCGCTCCTCGATGAAGATCCGTTCGAGGGTCCGGAAGTGGAGTTCGTTTTGGAGTTGGGCCTCTTTGAGTTGGAGTTCGCGTTGGAGGAGGGCGACGAGCTGCTGGGTATTCTCGCGGAGGATATCGGAGACGGTCAATTCGACCGGGCGATTCTGGCGGATGACGATGATGCGGCTGTGGATGGTGACTTCGCATTCGGTGAAGGCATAGAGGGCGTCGATGAGTTGTTCGGCGCTGACCCCTTGGGGGGCGCGGACTTCGATTTCGACGGATTCGGAGGTGAAGTCGTGGATGGACTTGACCTTGATTTTGCCTTTGCGAGAGGCGTCTTCGATGGACGCGATGATGGACTCGGTGGTGCAGTTGGGGGGGATTTCCTTGATGAGGACGGTGGATTCGTCCTTGGCTTTGAGTTTAGCGCGGACCTTGACGCAGCCGGCGCCGTCTTGGTAATCGCGGGCGTCCATGAGCCCGCCGGTGGGGAAGTCGGGGAGGCATTTGAAGGGTTGGTGTTGGAGGATGGCGATTTGGGCTTGGAGGAGTTCGGGGAAGTTATGGGGGAGGATACGGCAGGCGAGGCCGACGGCGATGCCTTCG
>CAZVRY010000174.1:0-14843 GCA_964629545.1 uncultured Verrucomicrobiota bacterium
GGTGGGATAGCCCCACCGCCGCACGCACGACCCACGAGAGAACTTCCCCTTCCAGGTCTAACCCCGCGGACGCTTCTGGCACGCGTCGAGGGGATGGCCTTGCCTCCACACTCCCGAAACGGCCGCCGCAACCCAATCGCCAGGTTCCGCGACCGCACCGGAGCCCCTCATCTCTGCTCTGCCCTCGCCCTTGACGCCAGTTCACACCACGAACCTGTCACCCTATCGATCCCCTATTACTCTGAACCTGTCACCTTTCTTTCCTTACTCTGAACCTGTCACCTTTCCCGCCCCCCGCTCGCCCTCCGCTCTCCCCCGCCCCGCGCAAGATTGTCCCTTTACCCCCCGCCCCGCCCCTGGCATAACCACCGCGCTGTCCTTATGCATCCCCTCACCGCCCTCCCCGTCCTGGCCCTCCTCACCCTCCTTCCCCTGCCCGATGCCGCCCAGGACACCCCGCCACCCCAAAACCGCCGCGCCCCCGCCGACCTCCCCGGAGCCCGCCTTGATGGCTCCGTCCTCCTCCCCAACCAGTGGTCCCTTCGCCCCGTCGGCAAACTCGTCCCCCTCGGTGATTTCCCCGTCAACCTCGCCGTCCACCCCGGCGGTCGCTTCGTCGCCGCCCTCCACTGCGGCTGGGGCACCCACGAAATCGCCGTCGTCGACCTCGCCAAATCCAAAATCGCCTCCCGCGTCGACCTCGGCGAGTCGTTCTACGGCCTGGCCTTCTCCGCCGACGGCCACACCCTCTTCGCCAGCGGCGCGGGCACCGAACAAATCCATGCCTTCACTTTCCGCGACGGCTTCCTGACCCAGCTCCAGTCCATCCAAGTCCGCCCCGCCAAGGACCGCGGGGTCCCCGCCGGACTCGTCCCCACCGCCGCCGGCGACCGCCTCTACGTCGCCCACCTCTGGGGACAAAGCGTCACCTGGCTCGACCTCGCCGAGGACCGCCCCCCCCGCCACGTGGCCTTCATGCCTCCCGAGACCATCACCGCCGCCCATATCCAAAAACCCCCGGCCGACCCCGACCTCGCCGACGCCACCAAGCGCGCCGAAGCCCAAGCCCAAACCGCCCCCGCCGGTGCTCCGTTCCCCTATGCCTGCGCCCTCGACGAAGCCCGCCACCGCCTCTACGTCAGCCTCTGGGCCCACGCCACCGTCGCCGTCATCGATACCCAATCCTTCTCCCTCCTCGAACGGTGGCGCACCGAAGACCATCCCAACGAGATGACCCTTTCCCGCGACGGCCGCCTCCTCTACGTCGCCAATGCCAATCGGAACACCGTTTCCGTCCTCGATACCCGCAACGGCCATACCCTCGAAACCCTCTCCTCCGCCCTCTACGCCCAATCCCCCCCTGGCTCCACCCCCAACAGCCTCGCCCTGGCCCCCGACCGCCCCCTCCTCTTCGTCGCCAACGCCTGCAATAACAACGTCGCCGTCTTCGATGTCTCCACCCCGGGCCGCAGCCGTCCCCTCGGCTTTATCCCCGTCGGATGGTACCCCACCTCCGTCCGCGTCACCCCCGACGGCAAAAAACTCCTGGTCGCCAACGGCAAGGGCCCCTCCCCAAAATCCAATCGCCATGGCCCCAACCCGCTCGCCAACCAACCCCGCTCCCTCGTCGAATACATCGGCGGCCTCCACCACGGCAACCTCAGCATCATCGACCTCCCCTCCGGCGACCGCCTCGCCGAACAACTCCAACGCTGGACCGCCCAGGCCCAACGCTGCAGCCCCCTCCAACCCGACGCCGCCGTCCCCGCCCGACGACCCAAAGACAACCCCATCCCCGCCCGCGTCGGCGACCCCTCCCCTATCCGCTACTGCCTCTACATCATCAAAGAAAACCGGACCTACGACCAGGTCCTGGGCGACCTCCCGCAAGGCAACGGCGACCCCTCCCTCACCCTCTTCCCCGAACACGTCACCCCTAACCACCACGCCCTCGCCCGCGAATTCGTCCTCCTCGATAACTTCTACGTCGAAAGCGAAGTCAGCGCCGATGGCCATGAATGGACCGTGGGCGCCTACGCCTCCGACTATGTCGAGAAAACCTGGCCCCTCAGCTATGGCCATAACTCCAGCGGCAAATTCCCCTACCCCTCCGAAGGCAACTTCGCCATCGCCGAACCCTCCGAAGGCTACCTCTGGGACCGCGCCCGCCAAGCCGGCGTCTCCTACCGCTCCTACGGCGAATTCGTCTCCCCCGGCAGAACCCCCAACGACCCCGGCACCACGCGCATGGCCTCCCTCGTCGGCCACTTCGACCCCCTCTACCGCGGCTGGGACATGGATTACCCCGACGTCCAACGCGCCCAACGCTTCATCAGCGAACTCCAACGCTTCGAACGCGAAGGCGACATGCCCCGCCTCCAAATCCTCCGCCTCCCCAATGACCACACCTACGGCACCTCCCCCGGCAAACCCACCCCCACGGCCATGGTCGCCGATAACGACCTCGCGTTCGGCCAAATCGTCGAAGCCGTCTCCCGCTCCAGGTTCTGGCCCCAAACCGCCATCTTCGTCGTCGAGGATGACGCCCAAAACGGCTCCGACCACGTCGATGCCCACCGCACCATCGCCTACGCCATCAGCCCCTACGCAAACCGCCAGCACGTCGACTCCACCATGTACTCCACCTGCTCCATGCTCCGCACCATCGAACTCATCCTCGGCCTCCAGCCCCTCAGCCAATTCGACGCCGCCGCCACCCCCATGTACGCCTCCTTCCAACCCCAACCCAACCTCCAACCCTATACCGCCCGCCCCGCCAACGTCGACCTCACCACCCGTAACACCGCCTCCGCCTGGGGCGCCCACCTCTCCGAACAAATGGACTTCTCCCGCGAAGACGCCGCCGACGATCTCCTCCTCAACGAAGTCGTCTGGCGCTCCGTCCGCGGCCCCCACCACCCCATGCCCGCCCCCATCCGCGCCGCCTTCGTCCTCGTCCACGAAGACGACGACGATTAGTTGACAGGTTGACTCATTTTGAAAGAAGGAGTTCCCTCCCTCCCCCGCGCCTCGGCTGCCTTCTGCTACAGAAGGCGCGGGGAGAGGGTGGCCAAAGGCTGGGTGAGGAGTCATCCGAGTTTCACAATGTGAATGGCTGGACCGATGGACTCCCTGCTTGACACGCTCGCAGGACTGTCATACTGTCATATGACAGTTAGCTACGACCATGATCTTCCACATCGACTTTAAAACGGGGAAGCCAGCCTACCTCCAGGTCATGGACCAGGTCCGCTACGCCTCCGCCTCCGGCGCCCTCCGCCCCGGCGACCCGCTCCCCGCCATCCGCACCCTCGCCGAGGAATTGCGCGTCAACCGCAACACCATCGCCAAGGCCTACGCCGAACTGGAAAGCCAGGGGGTCATCGAGACCCTCCCCGGCAAAGGCTGCTTCCTCAAACCCAACCACTCCCCCTTCACCCGCCAAACCCGCCACCAAATCCTCCTCAAGGAAATCGACGAGGCGGTCGTCACCGCCCATCACCTCCAGGTCGACCGGCGCACCTTCCTCGACCTCGTCGAAGAGCGTCTCGATTACTTCCAACACAAGGCCGAACAACACTCCTGAAGCGCCCCAGCATGAACCCCTCCTCCCCCGTCATCGAAGTCAAGGACCTCACCCGCCGCTACGGGCGACACGACGCCGTCCAGGGCCTGAACCTCGCCGTGCCACCCGGTTCCTGTTACGGGTTCTTCGGCCGCAACGGCGCCGGCAAAACCACCACCATCAAATGCCTCCTCAACCTCCTCCGCCCTAGCTCCGGCCACCTCCGCGTTTTCGGCCTCGACCCCCAACGCCACGAAGTGACCGTCAAGTCCCGCCTCACCTACGTCCCCGACACGGTCGCCTTCTACCCCTGGATGACCGTCCGCGAAACCCTCGCCTACCTCGCTTCCTTCCGCACCCGCTGGAACCAAGCCCTCGAAATCGACCTGCTCCAACGCTTCGGCCTCGATGCCAACCGCAAGGCCACCGACCTCTCCAAAGGACAGAAAACACAACTCGCCCTCATCGGCGCCATCTGCCCGGAACCCGAACTGCTCGTGCTGGACGAACCCACCTCCGGCCTCGACCCCATCGTCCGCCGCGAGTTCATCCAAACCGTCATCGGCGCCTACCAATCCGGCCAACCCGGCCCGCGCACCGTCTTCGTCTCCACCCACCTCATCTCCGAGTTCGAAGGCCTGATTGACCGGTTCACCATCATCGACCAGGGCCGCGACGTGCTCACCCTCGACGCCGACGAAGCGCGTGACCGCTTCCGCAAAATCCGCGCCCGCTACCCCACGCCCCCCGTCACCCTCAACCTGCCCGGCGCCCTCAGCGTCCGCCAAGCCGGTCGCGAGGTCGAAGTCGTCGCCAATGGCTCCAGCGAGGCCCTCCTCGCCGCCCTCCAAGCCCATCGCCCCGAAGACCTCCACACGGAATCGCTGACCCTGGAAGAGATTTTCGTGGCCTCCCAAACCCTCGGCGCCGCCGCGTCATGAACCCCTTCCTGCGCAAAGAACTCCGGCTCCTCGTGCCGAGCTTCCCCATCGCCTGGGCCTTGTCCCTCTCGGTCTGGTTGCTGCCCACCCACCCCAACGAGGACCCCGGCCTCGTCTTCCTGCTGCCCTTCGTCCTCTGTCCCGCCTTGGTGGTCATCATGGCGCTCGACTCCTTCGGCCGTGAGATCGCCAGCGGCACCTTGCCTCAACTCCTCGCCCAGCCCATCCCACGCACCCAAGTCTGGCGCACCAAAACAACCGTCCTGGCCGCCGCCATCGCCGGGGTCGGCCTCACCTGGTGGCTATCCCTCCTCCTCCATCCAGGCACTCTCTACGAAGAACAAGGAACGCTCCACCTGGCCCTCGCCGCCGCCCTTTTCGGAGCGTCCGTGTTCTCCGGGGCGCTCTGGACCGTCCTCCTCTTACGGCAGGTCGTCGCCGCCTTCTGGTTCACCTTCCTCGTCCCCGCCCTTCTCGCCATCGCCATGGCCCACGCGTTCGACCAGCGTCCCGAGGCCTTCAGGACCGCCATCAGCACCCTCCTGGTCGCCTACGCCGGGGCCGGGTTCTGGGCCGCACGGTGGCTGTTCCTCCGCGCCCAGGACCTCCAATGGACCGGCGACCCCATCGCCTGGCCGGCCCGCTGGAGCCGCTCCCCTGACCCCGGCCAGGATCGCCCCAGGCGAACCCGACACCCCAACCTGGCTCTGGTGGGCAAGGAACTGCGGCTCCACCAATCCACGCTGGTCGTCGCGGCGGCCCTGGCTGCCCTCCACCTCGTCGTCCGCGGGCTGCGCACCCTCGCCGGTCCCCTGGGCGACTCGCCCATGCTCGAAATCCTCCTGCAGCAATTCTGGCTCCTCTGGCTGTTCATGCCCCTGCTGGCCGGCTGCACCTCCACCGCCGAAGAACGCAAACTCGGAACCCACGAGGCCCAGCTCTGCCTCCCCGTCCACCCGCGCCGCCAACTCCTCCTCAAAGCCAGCGTCGCCCTCGCCCTCTCCTTCCTCCTCGGCCTCGGGATGCCCCTCCTCCTGGACTTCGACCGGGTCACCCACGACCTGGGCAACTCCCATTGGCAATTCGTCACCGCCGCCGCTTCCATCGCCCTCCTCGCCTCCGTCGCGTCCACCCTCGCCAGGAATACCCTCCAGTCGCTTGCCCCAGCCTGCCTCGGGCTGCTCCTCCTGTGGGGCTTGATGCTCGCCGCCCTCCAAAACCCCACCGTCTCCGGCCGGCTCGTCTGGCAGGGACCCCTGGTTGGCTGGATCGGTTTCCCCCTCCTGGGCCTCACCCTCCTCGGCCTCCTCCATCACAATTACCGCCAAACCCTCGTCGGCTGGCCCCTCTGGCGGCGCAATCTCCTCATCCTGAGCGCGGCCCTCGCCCTCGCCGGCACCGCCACCGCCACCCTCTACCACCGCGCCTGGGAACTCCTCCGCCCGGCCGAACCCCAACACGGTGCCCCCCTCTTCCCCCAACCCCCAACCGTCCACCTCGATGAGTCCGGCACCTGGATCCTCGCCCGCCTCCCCGATGGACGCGTCTGGGTCAATCGCTTCGTCCCCCAACCCACCAGCCCCCTGTCCCGCTGGACCGGCGACTGGCAGCCCGCCGAAGTCCTCCCGGGCGGACGCTTCCTCGAAGGGTCCAATTGGACCAGCGCCACCGCGTGCTTCCTTGATATGGTGGCCGTCGCGCAGGACGGAACCCTCTGGGTCTCGGAACGTCCCGAGGACCGGCGTGACTTCTGGACCCCCCAAACCCAACCCGCCCCACCCATCCGCATGACCCGCGTCGGCGCCGACACCAATTGGAAAACCGTCGTGGGCAGCTACCCTCCCGCCCTCCTCCTCAAACACGATGGTTCCCTCTGGAAACTTGGGCCCCACCGCGTCAACCATGACTGGCCCGGTCTGCAGGCCGAACACCCCCAACGCCTGGGTGATGCCAACGACTGGACCGAGCTCATCCGCGACGACTACCGGACCATCCTCCGCAAAAAGGACGGCACCGCCTGGATCACCAGCACCTACGGCGACCGTCGCCCCCACCGCGTCCCACTCGACGAACACCTCACCCTCGAACGCGCCCCCTTCCTCGAACGCCCCCGCTGGCGGGGCCTCGCCTCCGTCTCCCTCCCGCGCACGGCCAACCTCCAACTCGAAGTCTCCACCCAGGGCGCCCTCCGCATCCCCGCGGCCTGGATGGCCCTCGCCGACGACCCCATGCATCGATGGGGCATGGTCCCCCAGGATGTCACCCTCGACGCCTCGGCCGATTGGCTCGACCTCGTGGGGCGACACGGTGGATCCCACGTCTCCACGCTCAGGGCCGACGGTTCCCTCTGGACCTGGACGTTCCCCGACGACGTTCTCACGCATCCGAACCGCGCCGCCGCCCGCCGCCTGAGCGTGCACTCGGACTGGATCGCCATCGCCCCACTCCTGGAAGGAACGCTCGCCCTCGCCGCCGACGGATCGCTCTGGTTCTGGGAAGGCGATCCCCGCACCTTCAGCCTCTCCAACTCCGACCGCCCCCCTTGGTTGGGTCCCTCCCGCCGCCCCCATCCCGTCGGCCGCATCCCCGCCGCCCAACCGTGAGGGCCTGACCCGGCTGTCCACCGCCACCGCCCCGGCCCGCGCCGTGCCCCTCCCCGCAGTTTTGCATTGAATCCCCCCGCGCCGCCGGGTTCCTATTGCGCATCCCGCCGCCCGCTCGCGGTCTCGACACCGAAACCGCAACGGCCGGGCCAACCCACAGCTATGAGCGACGTCAAACCGGCCAAAAACCGCCCCACCAAAGAAACCCGCGACAACCCCGCCGAACGCTGGGTCTCCTACCGCCCCGAAATCAAAGTCCTCGATTGCACCATCCGGGACGGCGGCCTGATGAACAATCACCATTTCTCCGACGACATCGTGCGGGCGGTTTACCAGGCCTGCGTCCAAGCCGGCATCGACTACATGGAAATCGGTTACAAAGCCTCTCGCAAGGGGATCCAACAAGGAGAGCACGGCTGCTGGAAATACTGCCTCGAAGAAGACGTCCGCCGCATCGTCGGCGACAACCCCACCAGCCTCAAACTCTCCGTCATGGCCGACGCCGACCGCTGCGATTACCACGAGGACATCCCCCCGAAAAAGGAAAGCGTCATCGACCTCATCCGCGTGGCCACCTATATCAACCAGATCCCCACCGCCCTCGACATGATCAAGGACGCCCACGACAAAGGCTACGAAACCACCGTCAACCTCATGGCCGTCACCACCGTCCCCGACCGCGAACTCAACGAAGGCCTCGAACTCCTCGCCACCTCCGAAACCCAAGCCATCTACGTCGTCGATAGCTTCGGCGCCCTCTACAGCGAACAAGTCCGCTTCCTGGTCCGGAAGTACCTCAACTACGCCAAAGCCACCGGCAAGGAAGTCGGCATGCATGCCCACCACAACCTCCAACTCGGCTACGCCAATACCATCGAAGCCATCATCCTCGGCGCCAATTACCTCGATGCCACCATGGCCGGTCTCGGACGTGGCGCCGGCAACTGCCCCATGGAACTCCTCATCGGCTTCCTCCATAACCCCAAATACAAACTCCGCCCCGTCCTCGACTGCGTCCAAAATACCATCGAACCCCTCCGCAAGGACCTCCTCTGGGGCTTCGACCTCCCCTACATGCTCACCGGCCTCCTCAACCAACACCCCCGCGCCGCCATCCGCTTCAAAGCCCAAAAGGAACCCGGCGATATCGTCAAGTTCTACGACACCCTCGCCGAAGAAGGCTCCTAACCGGCACGAACCGGAAAAGCGAAAGGCTGAAGGCTAAAGGCTGAATCCATGCTCTTGCTCGCCCTCGTCCCCCCCCTCCCGGTCTCCCTCGCCCCAACCCCTTTGAAATCCTCCGCGGCAAGGGGTTGGGAAGAGGGAGAAAGGGAGAGGGGCATGTTGGCGGTCAAACATTCGGGCTAGCCCTGGTTCGACGCCTCATTTCGCGCAATGGCTTGCTCCACCCACTCCCGCAGACGCCGCACCTCAGCCAAAATCGCTCTTCGTTCCAGCGGTTGTTCCGTGTCCTCACCGAAGAACTCGTAGCGATACTCGACCGCGAAGGGCGTCAACCGGTGCAGCACGTCAAATTCCTCCGGGATCGACACGCCGCGGTCAGTGGCCAGATCCAACAACTCGCTCAGGCGATGCGTCCGAGGGTAAACGATCCCCGCGGCCGTCAGGGCGGCCTTCAGCAACTTCTCCACTGCCTGTTGGGCGTGGAAGCCGAACGTCTCATCGGCCGCCCCCGCGTCGTCCGCGAACCGGCTCAACACGTACTCGTCCTGCTGAGCTTTCGCCAACAGAAGGCGTGCCGCTTCAGATCTCCCCATACAGCACCTTTCCCTCCATCCGCGCCCGGTGATAGATCGTCCCCGGCAGGCTCGCCCACTTCTCGAAGGTCCGCCGGCTGGCCACCAACACATCGACAGGCAGCCGTAAAGGCCGCAGCAACTCGCTCAATTGAACCATCTCCTCCCGCCGCGAACCGATCTCCGGCCGCACCACGAGAAAGTCCACGTCACTGTCCGGGCGCGCGTCCCCCCGGGCCCGCGAACCAAATAGGATGATGATGGCATCGGGCCGCGCCCGATGCAGCCGCGCCCCCGCCTCAGTCACTCGATCCAGGATGCTCATGTCAGATCGATGCAGATAGGTTCTGCGTGGAGGCGCGGGACGCTCACGACAGGCTGCCCCACCGCTGCCAGCCCCGCCCCCCTTCCCGTCTTCGTTTCACCTGGGTGAAACAGGCAGTGACTGGTGGGCTTCCGACCGGGTCGCCGTCGTCGCCCGTGAACGAGGACGCTTCGTCCGCTCGAAGTGGACCAGCCTCGCGGCCGGCCCCCTCCCGGATCCCCCTCACACAACGAAAGCCAATGATGTTGTTGGCTTCCGTCGGCGTGTTGTTGTTCCGATTCGCGCACCGCAGGTTGATGGTGTTGTTGTTCCACGTCCCGCCCCGCAACACACGGTATTAGCCTGAGTCTGGCCCCCGGGGATCGTCGCTCGAGGCTGCCGGCTGGCTATACCAGCGATCACCCCACCAATCCCAGCACCATTCCCACAGGTTCCCCGCCATATCGTAAAGGCCATAGCCATTGGGAGTGTCGGCCGTCCCCGCGTTGACCCCATGGAAGAAGCCAAGAGGTGAATCCAACGGAAACGAGGAGGGAGAACCCGATCAGCAACGAGGAGGTTGCTTTCATGGCAATGTTTCTACCGGTTCCAACCCAGATGGGAAGCAGAATCTTGCCCCTGCGACAACGTCGTCCACGGCCATGCCCACGAACCTCATCCCGGCCAATGCCGGTGGGGCGAGGCTCCTGTCAAGCCGCGTTGTCGTCCGCCCTGGGCGCCTCGCGGGAAAACTCGCGCACTGCCATTTTTGATGCGTTCACAAGTAGGCACACACGCGATGGCTCCCCTCTCCCTTTCTCCCTCTCCCCAACCCATCTCGATCGCTCCGCTTTCAAGGGCTGGGGAGAGGCATGGGGCCCTCGGGACTCGAGACCTGGTCATTCCTCTCCGCGCGCCGCCCCCCAGAACCCGCCCAGCTTCGCCAACGCACGGGCCCGGTGACTGATCCGGTTCTTCACCTCCTCGCCCAACTCCGCGAACGTCTCCCGAAATCCCTCCGGCACGAACAGCGGATCGTAACCAAATCCCCCCTCCCCGCGCGGCGCCCACCCGATCTGCCCTTCGCAAGCCCCGGCGAACGTCCACGACCCTCCCACCCGCTTACCCCCCCCGCCCGCCTCCACCAACGCCGTCAGCGCGATCACACACCGGAACCGTGCCCGCCGCGCCCCCGCCGGAACCTTCTCCAGCAGCCGCAGCAGCTTCGCGTTGTTCGCCCCGTCTACGGTCAACCCGCTCCCCGCCCACTCCCCCTCCGCGAACCGCGCCGAGTGCACCCCGGGCTCCCCTCCCAGCGCGTCCACTTCCAGCCCGGAATCGTCCGCCAACACCCACCCGTACTCCCCCACCGCACCTCCTGCCGCCAACCAGGCTGCGATCCCCTGCGACTTCCGCAAGGCATTCGCCTCGAACGTCTCCCCATCCTCCACGATCGACGGCGCCCCCGCCAGCGCGTCCACCGGCCAGCACCGGCAACCCTCCCCCACGATCGCCTGGATCTCGCTCACCTTGTGGCGATTCCGCGTTGCCAACAGCATCGGTCTCATATTGATGGGTTCATTCATAGCCAGACCGCGAATGGTTCCCCTCTCCCTTTCTCCCTCGCCCCAACCCTCTCCATCGCTTCGCTTTCAAGGGTTGGGGAGAGAGATGGGGTGAGGGCGTGTCTACTTGCTCATGCGCGCATCCATATCCCCTCAGGGCTGCCGCACCACCGTCAATGCGTCCACCGCCACCCCCGTCACCACCTGACGCATCCCATCCGGCCACACCACCTGCACCTCGTCAAACTGCGCCTGCCGCCCTAACCCCACCGTCACCGGCAACTCGGATTGCGACAAATACCCCCGCGTCGGCATCACCTGGCGCGACAGCACCTGCCCCCCCACCCGCACCCGCACCCACGCCCCAATCGCATCCCGATTGCACCGCGTCCCCTCCAGACGCAAACGCAACCAGTGATGCCCCAGCGCCTGATCGTTCCGCAACAACACCGGCGGCCCGTTGATCTGCGCGATCACCGCATCCAGATCCCCGTCCCCGTCGATGTCCGCATACGCGGAGCCACGCCCCACCCGCGGCTCGTGCAACGCCGGCCCCGTTCGCTCCGGCGGCGTCACCAGGAAACGTCGCCCCGCCCTGCCGCTGTTCCAAAACAACTGCGCCGACTGCCGATACTGCTGGTCCGGACGCACCCGGCTGATCTCGTTCTCCAAATGGCCGTTCGCCGTTAACAGGTCCAACCGCCCGTCCAAATCGTAATCGAAGAAGAACAACCCGAACTTCAACAACGATTGGCTGGCCGGTCCCACCCCCTCCGCCACCGCCTCGTCCGAGAACACCAGGGCGTCCCGCTGGGACACGTAAAGCGAACTCATCTCGTTGGCGAAATTCCCGATCGCAATCCCCAGCGAATCGTCATTCCGAAACCGCGCCGCATCGATCCCCATCGCCCCTCGCGTCTGCCCAAAGGAATCGTAGCCGATCCCCGTCCGCGCCCCCACCTCGCGGAAGCTCCCGTTCCGCTGGTTCATGAACACAAAGTTCTGCACCGTGTCGTTCGCCACCACCAAGTCCATCCACCCGTCCCCATCCAGATCCACCGGCGCCACCCCCAGCGACTTCGCCATCGGCAACCCACTGGCCGGATTCTTCACCTGCACCCCCGCCCGCTCCGAGACATCCGTAAACCGCCCGTTTCCCTCGTTCCGATACAACAACGGCGCCGTGCCCGGAAAATTCACCGGCGGCCCGTAGGCCCGCCCTATGCCCGGCAACTGATAGTCCGCCCCATAGTCGATCTCCCGCGACCACCCCACGTAATTGCACACAAACAAATCCAAACGCCCGTCGTTGTCGTAGTCAATCCACGCACTGCTCACACTCCACCAATCCCCACCCCCTACCCCCGCCCCCTCCGTCACATCCTCGAATCGCCCCTGTCCCGCATTGTGAAACAACCGGTTGCCCCCGATCCCGCTCACGAACACGTCCGCCCGGCCGTCGTTGTCGTAATCCCCCACCGCCACCCCCATCCCGTACAGCGCCGCCTCCAACCCCGACCCCTCGCTCACATCCGTAAACCGCCCCGTCCCATCGTTGCGATACAGCCACAACACGCGCGGAACCGGCCCCGCCGGCGGCCGCCAGGGCCAGTGACCGCTATTCACGAACAGCAGGTCCTGGTCTCCGTCCCCATCGTAATCAAAAAATGCCACCCCGCCCCCCATGGTCTCCGGCAATAACTTCTCCCCATACGCCCCGTTCGTGTGCACAAAGGTAATCCCCGCCGCCGCCGTGAGGTCGGTGAACCGCACCTCCGGAATCGCCGCCGCCTGCTCCTGGTCACCGCCTCCAGTTCCCAGACCCGATCGGTCCAGGAAATAGAAAATGCCGGCCGTGACCGCGCTCAGCACCAACACCGCCACCAACAGCCATAAGACCGCCTGCTCGGGCGACGCCCCCCCCTCCGCAGGCTCGGGCGCAGCGTTCACCGGGGACGGAGCGGTCATCGGCACAGCACGAACCCCCTCCCTCAAACCGCCGCCAAGCGCAGCAGGTAATCCCGCGAAACCCGCAGCGCGGCCCCCATCGCGTCCGGCTCCGGATGCCCGTGCATGAACGGATTCACATGCCGCCCATAATCGATCCGCCGCAACGCCTCCAACCACGGCCCCATATCCACCGGCCCGTGCCCCGGCAACTGCCCCAACCCCGGGGCCTGCTGCCAGGCATAGAAAAACGCCAACTGCGGCCCGCAAATCCCAATCGCCTCCGGCACCGACGCCGAAATCGCCTGCAAATGATACGGGGCCAGGGCAATTCCCAACCGCGGCGACGTGTTCAAGTCCGTGAAGGCCTTCAACGAATCCAGCCCATCCAATAATGCTTGCCCGTGATTCTCGATCGCCAACCACGACCGATTCGCCTCCGCCAACTCCACCAGCGGCTTCAACCCCTCCAGAAACCCCTTCATCCGCACCGTCAGTTCCGCCGGAGCACACGGCGGCCCGCTGCCTTGAATCGCCACCCCGCCCCCCGCCGCCCCCAGCAGCGCTGCATACTTCGCGTAGCCACCCACATAGGTCGAAAACCCGCACAACTCCAACCCCGTCCGCTCCAGCAAAGCCCGCAACCCCTCACCCCCCAGCCGATCCAATGCGTCGTCCAAATGCGGACACCCGTCGTAGGCACACCAAATATCCACCGCCTCGAACCCCAACCCCGCAATCCGCTCGCACGCCGCCTCGATCGAAACCGTGCTGAACTGCACCGTCGACGTCGAGAGCCGCGGCCGCCACGCCGCCGGACCCGCCCCCGGCCGCGACCCCACGCACCCGGCCGCCAACGCGACCGACGCCATGGCCAGAAACTCCCTCCGCGACCAATCCGCCTGTCCCTTGCTCTTCATGGCTGCGCTCACAACACGTAAGGATACCGCTGCGGCCGGAACAACAACCGGTTCGCCTGCTCGTCCCCCACCACCTCCTCCTTCCTCCCATCCCACACCAGCTTCCGCCCCAGCAAATACGAGAGGTTGCCCAAAATACACAGAATCGCCGTCCGATACCCAATCTCGATGTCCACCGCCGGCCGCAAATGCCCCTCCCGGATCGACCGGAACCAGTCCGCTTTGTGGTTCATGTTGAAATCCTCATACTCGTCCGTCCGCGGCACCTCCACCCCGCCCGGCGGCAACTCGAAATTCACCGCCTCCGGATTCGCCGGCCGATACCCCCCCTCCCACTCCAAAATCAACCGCCCGCGATCCCCCCAAAACACATTCCCAAACTCCGTCTCCCCCAGCTTCTCCCCCGGCTGCCCCCACACCAACGTCCAGTCCGGATCGCGAAACTCATACACCACATCCATGTCCACCGGACAATCCCACAGCCCTTTCCCCGGGGCCCGCCCCGTCGCCGAGACGCTGAACGACACCTGCCTGTCCGCATTCATGCACCACAGAATCGTGCTGAACTGGTGCGCCCCGCGATCCCGAATCTGCCCCCCGCCAATCTCCATCAGCCACCGGAAATTCGCCGGGTGATACCGGCGGTTATACGGCCGCCACGGCAACGGGCCCAACCATAAATCCCAATCCAAATCCTCCGGCGGCGCACTGTCCGCGATCGGGTTCTCATCCACCGGATTGGCATAATGCCAGCAGGTCACCCGGTTCACCCGCCCCACAATCCCGTTCCGAATCGCCCGGCACGTGTGCCATCCCCCCTTCGCCGTCCGCGCCTGCGCCCCCACCTGCACCGCCACCCGATGACGCCGCGCCGCGTTCACCATCGCCCGCCCCTCCGCCACCGTCACGCACGCCGGCTTCTCCACGTAAACATGCTTCCCCGACTGACACGCATGCACCGTCTGAATCGCATGCCAGTGATCCGGCGTCGCCACCACCACCGCGTCAATGTCCTTCCGCTCGATCACATAACGATAGTCGCGATACGGCATCACCCCCACCCCCGCATTCTCGATCGCCGCCTCCAACCGGTTCTCGTCCACATCGCACGCCGCCACCACCTGCACCTTCCCCTCCTTCTGAAAACGCAACATGTTGTTCAAATGCGTCATGCCCATGCCGCCGGTCCCAACATTGGGCCCCCGGCACGCGCCAGGGGCGCCCGGGCGCCCCCGCCCCGC
>CAZVRY010000175.1:0-14812 GCA_964629545.1 uncultured Verrucomicrobiota bacterium
GGGGGGGGGGGGGGGGGGGGGGGGGGGGGGGGGGGGGGGGGGGGGGGGGGGGCGCGGGTGGGGGGCTGGTGGGCAAGGAGCTGGTGTGGGAGGAGGGCGCGGCGGAGTCGGTCGCGGGTGGGAATGGGGGAAAGGAGGGGGCGGGGTGGAGGGGTGGGGGCGAGCATGGGGGGACGGTAGGGGGGGGTGGGGGCTGGGTCAAGGAGGCGGAGCGTGGCCGCCGATCGACCTGGGACCTGGCTTGGGAGGAGACACCAGTCAGCCGAAAAACGGCACTTCATTCAACCGCAGAGATCGCAAAGATCGCAGAAAAAGGAGGTTCTGATGGAAGGGAAAGAAAAAGGACCGGAGGGATCCGGTCCGTGTGGCTGCGGGGGGCGCGTGACGGGCGGGCGCGTGGTGGCGCGCCCGGCCGTTCGCGCTGGGTTTAGGTTACGGCTTGGTAGCTCGCAAGTAGACGGCCGCATCGGTGCCGATGGGGACCGTGAGGGGCGTGTTGGCGCCTAGTTGAGTGGTCCAAGGTCCGGTGACGGACGGGGCGGTTTGGAGGACGAAGCCCTCGGGGAGGGGTTGTGGGGTGGAGGTGACGGTCACGTTGTTGCCGGAGCGGGTGACGGTGAGGTTGACTTTGGGCGGCGCCGGGGTGCGGGAGCGGAAGCTCTTGAGGGCGGCGGGGTTGGCGGTGTCGTTGACGAGGATCTTCTCGCCGGAGGAGGTGACGGTGAACCACTCGAGGTTGGCTCCGCCGCCGCCTTCGTACCAGACGCAGCGGAACGGGTAAACGCCGGCCTGAGGAACGATGAAGCTGAAGAGCGTATCGGCGGATCCCCGTCCGGCGTCGACCTCCCCGAGGGCTGGGGTGGTGTCGGGGGAGAGGGAGGCGGTGAGTTGGCTGCCGAGGGCGGCTTTGATTTTGTTGCCGTCGGGCAGGGTGATCATGACCGCGGGGATGTCTTGGTAACCGGCGGCGCCGGCGCCCATTTCGATGGGGTAGATGCCGGCGGCGCTGAATTCGTCTTGGTTATTGACGATGATGACGGCGATGGCGCCGGCTTCGCGGGCGAGTTTGATTTTGGCGGTGAACTCGCAGGTGCCGCGGTCGATAACGGCGATATTGCCGGCGATGGCGGTGGCGTTGAGCAAGGCGGTGCAGGCGTCGGGCGGGTCGCACATGACGAGCTTGCCGCTGACCGGCGCGGTGAACTGTTTGCTGGTGGCCGGGGGACCGGAGAGGGCGTGGTAGGCGCCGGCGGCGGCGGGGTCGCCGGTGACGACGAGGGCGAGGTTGTTCACGGGCGGGGTGTCGGTGGCGGTGACTTTGAAGCCGTCGTCGCTATTGACGCCCATGGTGTAGAGGCCGGCGGTGGGGAATTCGATGTAGGTAATGACTTCAGCAGCGATGCTGTCGTTGAGTTGGAAGCCGGTGCCTGGGATGCCAGGGATCTGGGCATCGGGGCGGCTGGGGGTGCTGGTGGTTTGGAAGTTGCCGATTTCGGCGGTAGCGAAGTCTTGGTTCCAGTTGATGAGGCTGGCGCTGAAGACGCCGTCGGTGGCGGCGGCGAGGTCCGCGACGTTGGGGGCGATGATGCCGGCGAGTTGTTGTTCAGCGCGATGGGTCCGGGTGCCGAGGGCGGCGGTGCCGGGTTGATCGACCTGGTGGACGCGGGCGTTGAGGCCGGGTTTGGTGGGGTCGCCGGAGCCGATGGGGGAGGCGAGGTCGGGGTCGAGGGTGGGGAAGGAGCCGACGGTGAACTGCCATTCGAGGGTATGCTGGGTGGCGCCTTCGCCTGGGTAGACGAGGGTGGCCTTGTGGGTGGAGCCGGCGGTGAACCAGGGGCTGGGCATGTAGCTGATGGTGGATTGGGTGCCGCTCTTGGTGAGGGAGAAGGCGACGGGGGCGTCGTCGATTTTGAGGGTGAGGTTGCCCTGGTCCCAGACGACCGTGCCATCGAGGTGGACGGCTTGGACGAGGTCGGGCCGTGCGTTCGTGGAGGCGGGGGCGGGGATGATGAGTTTGAACATGCCCGCGGCGGGGAAGTCGTTGAAGTTCCAGTAGGCGGTGAGTTTGTCGGAGGCTGGGAGGGCAGTGGGCAGGGCGCCGCCGGCGAGTTGGGCGATGGACTGCTCGGTGAGGGCGGTGCCGAAGACGGCGAAGTCGTCGTAGACGCCGCGCGAGCGGTTGGCCGTGGCGGAGGAAGCGCCGATGAAGAGTTCGGTGAAGTCGGTGGGGAGGGGGTTGGTGTTATCGCCGAAGAGGAACATTTGGCCGTCGATCCAGACCTCCTTGGTGGAGCCTTTTTTCTGGAAGACCCAGTGGTGCCAGGCATTCCACCAGGTGGCATCGGTGAAGGAGGGGAAGGTGGCGATGCCGGCGTAGATGCGCTGGGTGAAGGCGTCGCAGCAGCCGGCGGTATCGAAGTAGACATTGCTATCGCTCCAGGGGACGTGGGCTTGGAAGCCACGTTGGTCGTCGGCGCTGGAGGGGGAGTTGGCCCAGAAGGCGGATCCGGCTTCGATGCCCGGCTTCTTCTGCCAGAAGGAGAAGGCGAGTTCGTCGGTGGCGGTCAGGGCGTTGAGGAAGGTGGCGTCGCTGACGTGGACGGGGCCGGTGCCGTTGCCGAAGTCGGCGCCGAGGTCGGCGGTTTGGCCGGTGCGGCCGCCGCCGGCGGCGGAGAAGGACGAGCCGCCCAGGAAGGCACCGATGCGGGAGGCGAGGACGTCTTTGGTGGAGGGGCCGACGATGAAGGACCATTCGATGGTTTTGGGGGTGCCGCCGGGGCCTGGGTAGGTGAGGGCGGCCTTATGGGTGGTATGGGCGGCGAAGACGGGGTCAGGCACATGAGTGACGGTGGCCTGGGCTCCGGCTTTGACGAGGGTGATCGGGGCGGCGGCGCCGTCGACGGTGAGGCTGACGTTGTCGACGGTCCAGGGGGTGCCGCCGTCGATATGGACGATTTTGATGAGGTTGGGGGCGGCGCTGGTGGCGTTGTCTGCGGGGCTGATGGAGACGAAGGAACCCTCGGTGGGGAAGTCGTTAAAGTCCCAGTAGGCGAGGAGGCCGGTGGCGGCAGGGAGGGCATTGGGGAGGGTGCCGCTGCTGAGGGCGAGGATATCGGCGGGACTGAGGGCGGTGCTGAACACGGCGAGGTCGTCGACGAGGGAGTGGAAGATGCCGCCGGTGCCGGTGTTATCGGAGCCGATGTAGAGGGCGCGGATGTCGGTGGGGAGTTTCGCGGCGCCGCCGGCCCCTTCGAGGAAGAGGACGCCGTCGATCCAGATTTGTTTGAGGGGGCCGTTTTTCGTGAAGGCGAAGCAATGCCAGAAATCGGTCCACCAGGTGTTGTTGCCGATGAGGTTATAGGAGTCGGAGAAGGTGATGCTTTGGTTGATGCGCTGGCCGACGAGGGGATCGGCGAAGGGATCTTCGGCGGTGCAGCAGCCGGCGGTATCGAAGTAGATTTCGTTGTTGCTCCAGGGGAGGTGGGCTTGGAAGGCGCGCTCGCCGTTATTGCTGGTCGGGGAGGCGAACCAGAAGGCGGAACCGCTAGCGATGTCGTACTTCTTGACCCAGAGGACGACGCTCATTTGGTCTGCGGCGGCGGCTTGGTTGACGGCGGTGAGGAAGGCGGCATCGGTGACGAGGCCGGATCCGGCTCCGGTGACGGGCATGTTGAGGGCGTGGTCGGTGGCTTGGCCCGTGTGCCCGGCGCCCGGGGCAGTCCAACCGCTGGCACCTCCGAAGGTGGCGGGGTAGTTGCCGACCTTATCGCGGGTGACGGTTTGGGCGAGGGCGGAGGTGAGGGTGAGGGCGGCGGCGAGGCCTACGGTTATCCCTAGCCGGAATGAGCCGATGGGTTTCATGGGTGGGTGTTGCTTGATGGTGAGGTTCCGCACGATTTTGGATGGCGATTCCTGGCCTGGTCCGGTCGCTCGCGCGGGGCGAGCGAGAATGGGGCAAGGAAAAGGGTCCATTCGCTGCGGTGGTTTCTGGGATACGAGTGGAAGTTAGGTGGAGTGAAGAGGTGGATCAAGTCAAAATGTCGGGCGATCGCCATAGCGCGCCGCCGAGGGAGCGGAGAGGAACGGAGGAGAGGAGGTGGACGGGGGAGTGTGGGGGGAGGGGGATGGGTGATGGGGCGGAAACGAACGCCGGCCTGCGGGGGCAACCCGAGGCCGGCGTGGAGGGGATCAAGGGATTGGGTTAGATCTTCTTCGGCATCTTGGCCCAGGCGCCTTTCTTGGTGGCGCTCTTGACACAAGTTTCGACGAAGGCGAGGCCCATCCAGCCGTCATCGATGTTGGCGTATTTGCTGCCGTCGATGGTGACTTTGCCTTTGGCTTTCCAGGTGCGGATATCGGCTTCGAAGCAGCGATGGAGGCGGGCGAAGGCGTCGTGGAAGGCTTCGGGATGGCCGGGGGGTATGGTGGGTTCGGCCAGGAGATCTTTGGGGAGGTCTTTGAGGAAGCCGTCGTTTTCGACGACGCAGCCGCGCCAGTAGGTGCGGTCGGGTTGGCCCATGAGGCTGATGGTGATGCTTTCGGGGTCTTCCTGGCGCCAGCGGAGGGAGCCTTTGGTGCCGCAGATTTCGATCCCGAGGTCGTTCTTATGTCCGATGCAGACCTGGGAGGCGCGGACGAGGGCGCGGGCGCCGTTGCTCAGTTTGCAGTAGATGGTGAAGTGATCGTCGAGGGCGCGGCCGGGGACGAAGGTTTCGAGTTGGGCGGAGAGTTCGGAGACTTCGAGGCCGGTGACATAGCGGAGCTGCATGAGGGCGTGGGTGCCGATGTCGCCGCCGCAGCCGGAGGCTCCGGCGAGTTTGGGGTTTACGCGCCAGGAGGCTTGTTGTTGGCCGGTGGCTTCAAGTTTGGTGGCGAGCCAGCCTTGGATGTAGTAGCTGTCGACCCAGCGGATGTCGCCGAGGAGGCCGCTACGGGCGACGGCGCGGGAGAAGCGGCTGGTCCAGTGGCCGAGGTAGGTATGGGCGACGCCGAAGGGCACGCCGGTTTTGCGGACGAGTTTGACGAGGTCGGCGGCCTGCTTGAGGTTGACGGTGAGGGGTTTCTCGCAGAAGACGGGGATGCCGGCTTTGAGGGCTTTTTGGGCGGGGTCGAAGTGGACGTGGTTGGGGGTGACGATGAGGATGTAGTCGAGGCGTTGATCTTCGGGCAGGTCCTTTTGGGCGGCGATCATGGCGTCGTAGGATTCGTATCCTTGGATGGGGTAGGGCCAGTTGGCGGCTTCTTCCATGGCGATTTTGGGGTCGGGGAAGAGGGCGCCGGCGGTGACGCGGCGGGTGCCGTCGAAGTGGATGGCTTTCTGGTGCGGTTGGACGATAAACGCCCCTTTGCCACCGCCGACCAGGCCGACATTGAGAGGTCTTTGGGCCATAATCTGGAATACTTGTGGTTTGCTGTGTGGCGTCCGCCGCCATCCGCGTCTCCATCGCAGGGAGGAGGGAGCGGTCGTGGGCGAACGTATTAGGCAGCAGAGTAGAAGTCCGTTGCGGTCATTCAAGGCTTTTGTGGCCCCGTGTGGACTTGTGAATTATGAATTCTGAATTCTGATTTTGGAGAGGGCGAAATGGCTTGAGCTTGGGAGCTCGAACTCGGATAACGGGCGTTGAGCAACATGAACGCGATCCACGTCGCATGAATTTCCGCTGGCACATTCCTCCTCACTGCGCCCCGCTTGCCCGCTGGGTGCTTGGGCACGGGAGGCACGGAGGAGTTGACCGCGGCGGGGAGCGGTTCATGGGTGATGAGTTGGTTCGGAAGGGAGAGGCGTTATTCTATGAGTAATCTCTATATTGGCATCAATCTGGAATTCGTTCGCCACGAGGACAAGTCGTTCGAGTGGGGGGTGAAGAAGGCGGCGGAGTTGGGTTACACGCATGTGGAGCCGATGGTGCATTGGGGCCGCGAGTTGCTCAGCGAGGCCGGGTATTTCCACAGTGTTTCGATGCTGGACGATCCTCTGCGGGTGAAGCGCGCCTGCGCGCAACATGGGGTTCAGTTGTCGGGGCTGAGCGCGCACACCCCGCTGACGAAGCCGGAGATTGGGGTGGAGTATTTGAAGCAGGCGATTCGGTTTGCGGCGGAGTGCGGGGCGCCGGTGGTCAACACGGACGAGGGGCCGAAGCAGGCGTGGACGACGGAGGAGGAGGATTTCACGCTGATGCGTTACACGATCATGGAGGCGGCGAAGGTGGCGGAGCCGCGCGGGATTGCGATTGGTTTGGAGTGTCATCAGCAGTACAGCAAGCATCCGGACGGGCTGGATCGGATCCACGGTTTGGTAAAGAGCAAGGCGGTGGGGATCAATTTCGACACGGGGAATGCGTATCTTTGCGGGCATGATCCGGTGGTGTGGTTGAAGCGGGTGGTGAAGCGGTTGGTGCATTTGCATGCGAAGGACATTGCCCTGGCGCAGGGGGAGGCGGAGCGGGGGAAGGTGACGGGGACGCCGGTGGGGTGTGCGTGTGGAGACGGGGTGGTGGATTGGGCGAAGGTGGCGAAGATTTGCCGCCAGGCCAAGCGGGACATTGTGTTGTCGGTGGAATGCGGGACGGTGGAGCAGGCGGCGCGGTCGGTCGAGTATCTGAGACGGCTGATTTAGGGTCTGGTCGAGTCAGCGGAGAGTTCGGAGGAGCCGTAGGATTTGGGAGGGGGCGTCGGGCAGGCGGCCGTCGACGAAGGCGCGGACGCGGCCCTGGGGATCGACGAGGGCGATTTGTTCCATGCCGACGAAGCCGCCGGGGGTGAGGTTGGCGGGGTCGTTGGGGTTACGGGAGAGGAAGGAGGATTCGAGGAGGGCGTAGACGGCGGGTTTGGGGCCGGTGAGGAAGAGCCAGCGGTTGGAGTGGGCGCCGAAGCGCTGGGCGAAGGTGGAGAGGACCGCGGGGGTGTCGGTGCGGGGGTCGAGGCTGAGGGAGAGGAGGCGGACGTCGGGTCGGTCGGCGGTGAGGCGTTGGACGTCGGCGAGGCGCTGATTGACTTCGAGGCAGGAGACGGAGCAGCTCGTGAAGACGAAGTTAACGACGAGCCAGAGGTTGGAGAGTTGATGGTGGGAGACGGTGGTTCCGTTACGTTCCGTGAGGGTGAAGGGGGCGAGTTGGCGTCCGGATTTTTCGAGGCGGACGCCGGTGCGGGGGGCCCCGAGGTGCCAGGCGCCCGCGACCACGCCGACGATCAGGATCGTGAGGGCCACGAGGCCGAAGGCATCGCGGAGTTTGAGCCCGGTGGGAGGCGTTGATTCGGCCGGGGCGGGCGGCGGGTTCATGGCGTGACGAGGGCGCCTTTGAACCCGGCTTCTTCGACCGCGGCCAGGATTTGGGTGACGGTGAGTTGGTTGGTGGCGGCGAGCACGCGGGCGCGGGCGGTGGCGAAGTCGACGCTGGCACCGGCGACACCTGGGAGGCGGGCGAGTTCGGACTTGAGGCCGGAGGCGCAGCCATCGCAGTGCATGCCCGTGATAGAGAACTGGAGGACGGTCTGGCCGGGGCCGGGGGGAGGGAGGGGTTGGGCGGTATGGTTTGAGGGCGTGGGAGAGGAGGGGGAGTCGACTGGGGAGCAGGCCGCCAGCGTGAGGCAGAGCAGGGGAAGCGCAAATCGCATGCGACTACTTCGCGGGAGAGTGCGGCGGCGTCAAGGGGAAGGTGAGGCGGCGGCGGTGCGGAAGGACGTGGTTTCGGGGGCCCAGGCGGTGCTAAGGAGGTTGGTTGCGCAGTAACGGAAGCACACATCGGTGTCCGGGACCAGGTTGGTCAGCAAGGTTGGGAAGGCGGTGGGATTGAAGCGGGTATTGAGGCCGAGGGCCTTGGCATGCGCCCAGCGGGAAGGCGTCATGCCTCCGTCGGTGGGGCCGTAGTAGATCCAGACGGCGGCCTGTTCGTCGCCATAAACGCCTTGGGTGAGGGTGGCGGTGACCATGGCGGAGGTGGCGTTCTGGGCGAGGGCCTGATGCTCTGACCATGAGAGCGCGACGGGGTTGGGGAGAGGTTGACCGAGGGCGGGGGTGACGAGGTTGGCGAACTCGAGGTCAGTGGGCAACCGGTGGAGAAGTTCGAGGAAACGGGCGACCTGGAGGCGGGCATGGTTGGCGAAACGCTGGTGGAGGTTGAAGCAGGGGGTGCGGACGCCTTCGCGGTCGACGAGCCAGAAGGCCTTATTCTCGTTGTCGTAGATTTCCCAGAAGAGGATGAAGCGAGGGCCCCAGGGGAGGAGCCGCTGCCAGTAGGCGCGGGTGAGGGGTTCTTGTTCGGCGGAGGAATGGGCGCCGCCCCAGCCGTATTCGCCGATCAGGACGCGGCGGCCGGGGATGGAACTGGCTTTGTTGGTGGGAAGGTGGGCGGCAATGAAGTCGAGGGTGTCGTGGAGGTCGGTGACGCTGAGGTTCATGCCGTCGTAGGAGGACCAGGAGACGAAGTCGAGGTTGGTGACAGCGGGGAGGACGGTATTGACGAGGCGCTGGTTGTTGGAGGGGCCGTTGCGCATGGCGTCGCGGACCCGGTTGACTTCGGTGTAGTGGTAGAGGTTGACGTTGGTGTGGGGGACGGTGCGGAGGGCGTCGTCGACGGCTTGTTGGCGCGTGTTAAGCCAGTCGATCATGCCTTGGATGGCGGTGGGGGACGGGTTGGTGGCGGTGTTGTAGTTGGGGAGGAGATACCAGTCGCCTTCCCAATGGCCGAGGTAGAACTGTTTGCCCGAGTTGTTGAAGGTGGTGAGGAGGTAGCGGGCGAAGTCGAACAGCTCGCGATACTCCTTCTGGCGCTCGGCGGGGGAGAATCCGTCGGTCCAGGGGGCGTCGCCGCGGGCGGAGAGGCAGTAGGCCCAGGCGAGGTAATGGCGGAAGGGCATGGAGAAGAGGTGGCGGTAGGAGGGGTCCTGTTGGACGAGGGAAGTGAGATTGGTGACCCCGTTGGGGAGGGCGAGGCCAGGGTATTGGCGGGGAAGATCCCGGCCGAGGTAGAATTTGATCACGTCGCTGTCCAGGGCGCGGATTGCCTCGGCGGTTTCGATCAGGATGGAGTTGGTGGTGAAGCGGTAGCGGGGCGCGAAGGTTTGGGTGCCGATGCGGATGTTGAAGGAGTCGACGTGGGGGTGGTGGAGGGGGGCGGCGTGGGCGGGGCAGGAGGAGGGGAGGGCGGCGATGGTGCAGGCGAGGAGAAACAGGAGGAGAGGCCCTGGACGTTGGCAAAGGCAAGCGCGTGAGGTGGAGAGGGGGGGCATTTCAGCCGTCAAGCAGTCATGGGTGGGAATGCCAGGGGAGCCCCCATCGCCGGGCGGCCTCATGGGCCGGGCTGAACGAGGCGGGTGAGAGGACGGGTCCGTGCGGCGTGCAGGCGGTGCGTGTTCGGACCGTGGGGCGCGGGCGCACAGGCTCAGGCGAGCGGTCGAGTTCGTCGGCAGAGGGCAAGTCCCGAGAGGCCGAGGCATGTGGCCAGGATCGCGGCCCTGGGCTCTGGAACAGGTGTGACGGTCCAGCCGACGTCTTGGAGGGCCGCAAAGTCGAGGGTGGTCATGTACTTGCGTGCACCGAGGGCGATGAGTGGGTCCATGGCGGTCTCTTGGAACGTGCTGGTCCCGGGGATCGTGCTGTAGACGGTGTTGTTTTTCCAATGCTTCTGGTCTGATTCCAGGGGGACATTGGAGCCGTAAACGGAGGTCGCGTGGCTGCCCGTGAAACTGGCGCCGGAGGTGAGATTCAGGAATGAGGTTGCGGCGCCGAACCCGAGCACGTGGCCGAGTTCGTGGACGGCGAGCGACCAAAAATCGTATTGGTTGGATGGGATATCAGCGGTAGTCAGCGGGTCAGAATCGAAATACCAGGAGGTCCCGGAGTTAAAGGAGATCGCCCCTCCCCAAGGGCCGAACTCGGTGTTGGGGGCACCGGTCTGTCCGCGGGTGGAGACGGTGGTTCCCCAAGTGCCACTACCCAACCACGAGTAGCCCCCGAACTCGCCGTAGGCGAGATCCGAACCGAGAGCGCGAGCACCCACGTAAATGGTCAACGTGTTAGCTGGGATGCTCAGGTTGTGTAAGGAGGCGTTGTTGCCGGTCGAGGGATGGGTGAACTTGGCGTCCCAAGAATTGAACCCGCCCGGGGTGATGGCGGAGAGGTTGTCGGTGATGCGCGAGGTGAAGACCGACGCAGCGGAATCAAGGACGTTGCGTCGTTCGGTCGTGAAGAACCCCGACGTGTCCAGCGAGTAGTTGAAGCTGATTGCCAGTTGCGCGTAGGACGAGGTCCAGGTCGCAAGGGTGAGGATTACGACCAATTTGCTATACGGGGCGATCATGACAGCGACTCGGGTTGGCCAAACTTGCTTGCCCCGGGCTTGAGCGCCGGGGCAGATCGGCGCTCAACTTGCCTGCGATACATCGCGGAATCAAGGTCGAACTCGGGTGGCCGCGGGTCGCCTCCAGACACTCCCTGCCACCGCAGCAACACGCGCTCGACCAGATCACCGTCCACCTCATGTAAGACCCGCGTGAAGGTGGTCTTCTTGGGGCACCGGATGGCCCCGGTAGCCGGGGCAGCGCGGAAACGCAAAGCCCGCAGCGGTCCTGACTCAAGGTCTGGGCGTAATCGGCCAGGTCTTGCGGGCCACGCGCCACGCCTTGCGCGGCGGCCTGCACCATCAGGCAGACCAAACCTGGCAAAGGACAGCCCAGAGCTTGCGGCCGTCGAAACTCGGGCACTTCCTCCTGGAGGCTGTCCATCAAGCTGCGGAATTCCCGCGCTTTGGCCATGCACCGCACGGGGCTGCTTCCTCGACCAGGGCCCAGGCCGCAGGCAACTGGGCGGCGCGCAGTTTCACGCAGGCCTTCTTCACCCTTTCGCGAGCCCAGATCTGTTTGGGGCCGTAAATGTTAACCCCTTAATCCTCAATCGCTGCCTCCGATGAAGAGCCGCGCCCTACGGGTCGGGTCGGGGTTGGGGACCCGGACTTAGGAAACGCGGGTAGGACGGGTTGGCGGGTGGTTGGGGACGTAAAGAACTCCAGACGGGCGTCGGTCCGCTTTACAGTAGGCCGCGCAGATCATAACACGCTAGTAGTGAGTATGTTTTGAGTCTGATGAGGCGCAATTACGTCGCAAAGTGTCGGTAGGCTTTACAGTTCAGCGCAAGGCGCCGAAAATACGATGCAGGCTGCTGGCAAGCACAAGGTATTCGCTAATAATATGTTGGAGCGCGGATCGGGGATGTTCGTCGAAGACTTGAGATCTCGGCATGCGAATTGCTAACTAAAGCGGCGTGTATATTCGCGTGCCAACGGCAGCCCTCAATCTTATGAATCGCTCCACCTTAGCAGCGGTCTTGCTGGTTCCTTTGGTCGGGAGTCTCCACGCCGACTTCTTTCCTTTTCAGGCGATCACTGCCAATGGCCAATATGCCGCAACGTTTGCGGAGTATCTGGCGATGGAAATCACCGACGGAGGATCCGGCCGGGTGACATTCAAGCTGATTAACGCGCACGAGGGTTTCTTTGGGGGGCCTGACAAGGTGGCCCCGATGACGCAGGCCTACGTGGCCGAGATTTATTTTACAGCAGGTTTAGGTTTGCCGGGGACGGGCTATGTCCAGGACAGCGGGGCCTGGAATCCCTATACCACAACCGGGACCGCCGCGAGCTTCCCGAAGTTGGGGGACGCGGCGCGACCGCGATCGTTGCCAGGCGGGGCTACGGTGAATTTCATCACGGAGTTCGCCGTTGATTCAGACCGCTTGGGCAATCCTCTTAACGACAACGAATGGTGGAGTTTAACCTACACTCCGCAGGGGGCGGACTTGGCGAGCATTCTTGGTGCGTTGAACAGTGAGCAGGCCTTCGTGGGATTGCACGTTCGCTCGATCGGGGACGACAGCGAGAGTTACGTTGATTTCGTGTTGGACGGTGGTGGGGGTGGCGGCGGTGGCGGTGGGGGCGGCGGTGAAGTTCCGGATGGCGGGGCTACGGCCATGCTGCTGGGGTTGGCCCTTGGACTCGTTGGTTTGGCGGGTCGCAAGGCTCGGTGAATCGACCGCTTGTTTGACTCTAAGGAAGGGCGCAGGACTTGGTTCTGCGCCCTTAATCTTTGACCAAACCGCGAAACTCCTTGAAACCCGAAAGTCATTGTGGACAGGCCAAGTTTGGATCCTCCCTTCACCCAGCTTTCAAGGATTCTGAGGAGCGAGGCGCGGGGGGATCTGGCGACAACGGACAGCAGAGGTACACAAGGGTGTCTGGTTTTCCGGTCTGAGGCGCGCCTAGTGTGGTCAGACACCACACTAACTGGGGTTGGATCGGTCGTGAATGCTTGATTGGAGGGGGGACCGCAGCGGGTGCGAGAGGCGAGCATCAGCGATTTGGAGGCTATTGGTTGGAGGTTGATGGAGTGAGCCTGGGCTGCATGGGAATTTTCGGTTGACAATCCTCGTCGATATACTATGCATTACAAGGTATCGTGCTTGGCCATGATGTGAGATGGACGATTTCTTCGATAACTGGACGGTGCAGGTGCGCAAGGGCGTGCTGGAACTGTGCATCCTCACGGCGCTGGCGGATCGGGAGCGTTACGGCTACGACCTGGTGAAGTCCTTGGTTGCCGTACCCGGCCTGGGGGTGACGGAAGGCACGCTGTATCCGCTGCTTTCACGGCTGAAGACGGCGGGGTTGATGACCTCGAGGTTGGAGGAATCGTCCTCGGGTCCGGCGCGCAAGTATTATGCGCTGACCTCGGAGGGGCGTCAGGTTTTGAGCATGATGAACAGTCATTGGAACCAGTTGAACCAGGGCGTGGCCCGGTTGCGAGAGGAAGGAGTCTAAGATGACGCCATGGACGGAGAGTGCCCGCCGTGTTTTCGATGACTACTGCGCGCGGACTCGGCGAGGCCTGAACGGGCGGGCGGTGGATGTGGGGGAAGTGTTAGAGGATTTGCGGCGGCACGTGGACGAGGAGTTTCGGCAGGCGGGTTTGGCGGTGGTGAACGAGGAGGATTTGCGGCGGGTGCTGGCGCGGTTAGGCGATCCGGTATTGCCGGGTGGGGCAGGGGAGGCAGGAGAGGCAGGGGAGGCTCGGGAGGCTGGGGTGGCGGCGACGCCGGTTCCTCCTGCGTCGCCCCGGAAGGGGCCGGGATATGGGTTGCTGGCGTTTGCGGTGGTGCTGCCGGCGGTGACGTTCATGTTCGAGTTGCTGACTGGGATGTCGGCGGCGGTGTTGTTCGATCCGATGCCGAGCTGGTGGCATCTGGGGTTGGTGGCGGTGGTCCCGGTGGCGAATGGTTGGATGTGGGCGATGGCGCGGCGGGGGGACGGGCGGCGGGCTGGACTGATGGGGTGGCTGAATGGGGGGGTGCTGGGGACAGGGGTGTTTTATGCGTTGCTTTACGTGCCGTTCACTCCGTTTGCCTTGATTGGTTTGGTTTACTTTGGATTGGGGTTGATTGCGTTGGCGCCGCTGGTTGTGGTGATTGCGGCGCCGTTGTTGCGCGGGGTATATGCGCGGAATGTCGGGCGCGAGCGGTTGCCGGGGTTGTGGGGAGGCGCGGCCCTGGCGTTTGGGCTTTTGGCGGGGTTGCAGGTGCAGCCATTCTTGACGTTGCAGGGGTTGGCGAGGGCGGCGGGGGAGGATGCGGTGGCGAGCCGGCAGGCGGTGCAGCGGTTGCGTGGGGTGGGGGATGAGGAACTGCTGCGGCGTTACTGTTATGGGCAGTTGGGGGGTGCGGCGGAGATGGACGTCGTGAGGCGGTTGGCGATGGGGGATCGGCGGGGGGGGGGGGCGGAGGCGCGGGAGGTTTACTATCGGGTGATGGGGCGGCCGTTCAACGCGGTGCCGCCGCCGTCGTTGTATACGCGGGCGGGGCGGTGGACGGTGTTGGAGGAGGAATTCACGTGGGACGACGGGTTGGGCGGGGACGCGGTGGCGGGGAGGGTGAAGGGATTGTCGCTGGTGAGTTCGCGTTTGGACGGGGTGGTGGAGCCGGAGGCAGCGGTCGTCTACACGGAATGGACGCTGGAGTTTAGGAACGTGTCGAACCAGGCGCGCGAGGCGCGGGCGCAGATTGCCTTGCCGCCGGGAGGGGTGGTTTCGCGTTTGACGTTATGGGTGGATGGGGAGGAGCGGGAGGCGGCGTTTGCGGGGCGGAGTGCGGTCAAGGAGGCGTATCGGGAGGTCGCGATCGTGCGGCGGCGGGATCCGGTGCTGGTGACGACGTGCGGGCCGGATCGGGTGTTGATGCAGTGTTTTCCGGTTCCGGCGAGTGGCGGGGTGATGAAGGTGCGGCTGGGGATCACGGCGCCGCTGGTTTTGGACTCGGCGGAGCGTGGGCATTACTTGTGGCCGCGGTTCCTCGAGCGGAACTTCACGGTGGCGTCGTCGCTGGAGCACACGTTTTGGCTGGAATCGCCGGGCACGCTCGAGGGTGCGGTGGGGGCGGCACTTCCGACGGGCAGTGGGGGGACGAGCTGGCGGGCGGCGGTATCGGAATTGGCATGGGTGGGTGGGCCGTTGGGGGTGAGGGTGAGTCGGCCGGGAGGGGTGGCGGAGGTGTGGTGGCCGGTGGACCAGGGTGCGGCGTGGATTCAGCAGTCGATTCGGGGGCGGCCGGCGGAGGCGGTTCGGCGGTTGGTGGTGGTGGTGGATGGCTCGGTGGGGATGCGGCCTCACCTCGAGGCGGTGGCGGCGGCGCTGGGTTCGGTTGCGGGAGAGATCGAGGTAGCGGTCGTGGTGGCGGGGGATGAGCCGCGGGGGTTGGGTGAGGGGGTGACCGGGGCGGGCGGGGGGGGGCGCGAGGAGTTGGCGGGGCGGGTGCGGTTGGTGCGAGGGGAGG
>CAZVRY010000176.1:0-14767 GCA_964629545.1 uncultured Verrucomicrobiota bacterium
GAAGGCGCGTTGCACGAAAATGGGGGCCGGAGCGGGTCTGAGGTCACGCCTCGCCAGGATTAGGATTAGGATTAGGATTAGGAAAGGGGGGAGGCGGGGGTGGGTGGACGTGAGGGATTCGCATGTACGTATTCAGTTGACCGGATTCTTGACGAGTGGTTTTCTATGCGCCAGTGCATCCGAAAACGCGCAGTGGTGAGACCCGCTCGACCGCGCCTGGGCACTCGGATACCAGGAGCGTGGGCGGTTTTTTCCCTGCCACAACCCAGATCCCCCGCAATCCAGCGTGCACCGGGGGAGAGAACCCAGCAGCTCATGAAGAAACATCCCAACTCACGGCTTAGCTCCGCGCGAGCAGCCGTTCTACTCGGATCCCTCGCACTGGTCGGCGCGATGCAGGCGTCCGACTATTCCGCGGCGTTGCAGGCCTTGGGGCCGGCCGCGTATTGGAGTCTCGACGAGACGACCACGCCCCCGGCGCTGACCGCGCCGAACCTGGGGGCGGTGGGCGCCGCCGGGACCGGGTTTGCGATCATGGACACTTCCAGCGGCCATCCCGGGGCGGTCGGCACGGCGTTCCGGATCGTGAATACCGGCAACGTGGTTGGTTACGCCGGGTCGAAGGTGGACGTCCCATTCCTGCCGGAACTGAATCCGACGGGTTCGTTCACGGTCGAGTTCTGGGTTAAGCCCGTCGCCCTGACGACGGACCTTTTTTGCCCTCTGTCCTCGCTGAACGGCGATCAGGGGGCGCGTCAGGGGTGGTTGTTCTACCAGACGGCCAACAATCAATGGTTGTTTCGGATCGGCGGTGGGGCGGGGTATGCGCAGTTGGCGCAGGGGGGTGCGGCGGCAGCGAACGTCTGGCAGCAGGTGGTGGGGATTTACGATCACGCCAGCCAGAGCGTGTCGCTGTATGTGAACGGGGTGCGGGCGGCGGGGCCGGTGGCTTCGAGTTTGCCCTATGTGCCCAACACGCGCCGTCCCTTCCGCATGGGGGGAACGGGGTTGGTGGGGTCCCTGGGTGACCAGGCTGGGAACCGGGCGTTGGACTGCTACATCGACGAGGTGGCGGTGTATGCGGGCGTGCTGTCGGACGCGCGCATTGCCTCCCATTACAATACGGCCACGACGAATCCGGCGGGGTATCAGGCCGACGTGCTGGCGGACAACCCGCTCGGGTATTGGCCGTTGGATACGGCGGCCTATACGCCGCCCGATCCGGCGACGCTGCCCACGGCGGTGAACAGCGGGTCCTTGGGGGCTTTGGCGGACGGCAAGTATTGGCCGGGGGCCGTGGCGGGGGCGGAAGGGCCGACGTTCAGCGGGATGGGCGCGTCCAACAAGGGCATGTGGATGAACGGCATCATTGGCAACGTGACGGTGCCGAATGCGGACGGGTTGAACAACGTGACCGATTTGACGTTGGTGGCCTGGGTCAAGCCGGAGGCGAAGGATAACTTGCGCAACATCATTGCGCACGGCTTCCTGAACAACGGCGAAGTCTTCCTTCGGATCAACGAGGGCAAGTATGAAGCCGGTTATTGGGATGGGACGGCGCTGCCGATTGCCAGCGCGCCGATGGTCGAGGGCGATGTCGGGAACTGGGTCTTCTTGGCGGCGACCTATGACAGCGCGACGGGGGTGTGGAAGCTGTTCCGCTACAATCAGGCGATTGCCACGTCCGACTTCAGCCTGACGCCCGCGCCCTTCGAGGCGCTGTGGGGGATCGGATCGCGGGGCGATGCGCAGACGGAGTCGCCGGCGAACGGCCGGTTTTTCGCGGGCATGATTGACGAGGCGGCGATCTTCACGAAGAAGCTGAGCGATGCGCAGGTGCAGTCGTTGTTTGCGGCGGCACGGCCGACGCCGATCTTGCGGCAGGTCCCGACGGCGCCGGCGGGGACGTTCTTCGTGGGCGACAGCCACACGTTGCAGGTGGTGGCGGACGGGTTGGGGCCGTTTACCTATCAGTGGAGCAAGGACGGGTCGCCGTTGGCCGGGCAGACGGGGAGTTCGCTGGCCTTGAACAATGCCCAGACCAGTCAGACTGGCACCTATTCGGTGGCGGTGAGCAATGCGAACGGGAGCACGACCGCCTCGGTGGACATTACGGTGGTGGGGGCGGCGCCGAGCATCTCGAAGCAGCCCGTTTCGGTAACGCGGTATGTGGGCACGGGGACGACTCTGTCGGTGGAGGCCGAGGGCAGCGCTCCCCTCACTTACCAGTGGTATAAGGGCGCGACGGCGATCGGCGGGGCGAACTCGTCGAGCTATACGATCGGCACGATTGCGGCGGGCGACGCCGCGACCTACACGGTGAAGATCACGAACGCGTTCGGCGAGTTGACCAGCGAGGCTGCGGTGTTGACGGTGCTGTCGGTGCCGCCGGGGTATCCGAACGTGATCCTGACGACGCGGCCGATGGGCTTCTGGCGTTTGGGCGAGGCCAGCGGGACGGCGGCGCTCGATCACTGGGGTGGGATCGATGGCATCTACAATGGGACGGTCGCGTTAGGCCAGCCTGGTTACTCGATTAACGATGCCGACACGTCGGTGGCGTTCGGGTCGGCGGGCACGTTTGTGGGGGGGATCAGCGGGACGGCCGTGAATTTCACCGGGGCGAGCGCGGCGTTTACCGTGGAGGCGTGGGTGAATGGCCCTGCGGAGCAGATTGCGGGCGCCGGGATCGTGGCCAAAGGGCCGGGTCCGGACGGTGGAAGCGGCGACGAGCAGTTTGCGTTGGACGTGAACAACGGCAAGTTCCGGTTTTTCGTGCGTCAAGCGGGCGACCGGGTCGCGACCGAGGTGAACGCGGATGTGGGGCCGAACGGTTCGTGGCAACACGTGGTGGGGGTCTACGATGGGGGCAAGGGCGCGATGTCGATCTACGTCAACGGCGTGGCGTCGCTGGATTCGAAGGCGACCCCGGGAGCGGGGCCGTTTGTCTCGACGCATCCGGTGAGTATTGGGGCACGTCGGGGCGGGGTGGACCCGGCCTACAACCTGTATTTCTCGGGGCGGATCGACGAGGTCGCGATCTACAACAAGGCGTTGACGGCGGAGGAAGTGTATGCGCATTTCGACGCGGTTTATGGGGCGAACGTGGCCCCTCAGATCGTGGTGCCTCCGGCTGCTTACACGACCTACGAGAGCTTGCCGGTGACGCTGAGCGTGTCGGCGATCGGGAGCCAGCCGTTGTCCTACCAGTGGAACAAGAATGGATCGCCACTGCCGGGCGAGACCAATCCCAGCCTGATCATCGATCCGGCGGACGCCTCGCATAATGGGAATTACACGGTGACGGTGGCCAACGGGGCCGGCACGGTGACGAGCGCGGCGGCGGCGGTTTCGGTCTTGCCGGCGCCGACCGCGGCGGTGGCGGTTCCCGGCCTGGTGGCCCACTATCCCTTCGACGGGAACGTGCAGGACACTTCGGGACGGGGCAATCACGGGACGACGCGGAGCGTGGGCGGGCTGAACGTCAGCTTTGTCAACGACGCGCAGGTGGGGAGCGGGGGTCTGAAGTATCAGACGGACGCCAGCGACACGGCGAACGTGAAGTCGGCCTACGTCGATCTCGGCGTGCGGCCGGACCTGGCGTTTGGGCTGGGCGACTTCTCGGTGGCGTTCTGGATTCGGCTGCCCGAGAACGATGTGCCCAGGGACCTGCCGATTCTGTGTAACGCCATCAACTCGGCGAACAATCCCGGCTACACGTTTGCCCCCGCTTTCGACATTGCGGGCAGTTGGGGGTGGTCGCTCTACGGCACGGGGGCCAACGACGACATCAACGTTTACGGCCCGGCGGGCGCGCTGATTGACAAGGGCTACAAGTGGTATCATGTGGTGCACTCCTTCAACCGCGCCGGCTCGGGCAACACCTACATTGACGGGCGGCTGGTGGATTCCCGGGTGGTGACCATCATCGGGAATCTCGACACCGGCAACAAGACGTCGATTGGGCAGGACCCGACCGGGACCTATCCGGAGAGCGGGACGGCGGATCTTGACGACATGGGCATCTTCAAGCGGGCGCTGACCCAGTTGGAGGCCCAGTCGATTTACATGGCCGGGTTGAACCGGCACAGTTTCGTCAACCTGTCGGTCCCGGCCACCATCGGGATCAGCCGGGTGGGCGGAGCCTTGACCATCACTTACACGGGCACGTTGCAGTCGTCCGATACGGTGAACGGCACCTACACGGATGTGACGGGCGCGTCGAGTCCTTACGCGGTGCCGACGACGGCGCCGGCCAAGTTCTACCGCGCGAGCGGGTTCTAGTTGCTGCGTCCGCGCGGAACGCGGATGGAGTCGAGGCAGGGCCGCCCGGGTGGGCGGCCCTGCCGTTTTTGGGATAACCCCCTTCAGTGTGCCGCCGGCACCGACGACACTCTGGTCAACCCGACGATGATCGTGGAAGTCCTGTCTGACACGACCGAGGCCTACGACCTGGCCGAGGTTTACGCAGGGGTGGAATTCGCCGCCTCCTCGTTGCGGCCACCGCCTCCGCGCTAGAATCCGTTTTCCTATCCGTCCGTTCATTCGGCCGCTGTCGCAGCCGATTGAAGGGACGGACATGAGAGGGCGCTGCGGAGGGCGCGCAGCCCTGTTCGAGCGTGGGGAGGAGGGGTGTGACAGGGGTTGGACCGCTCCGGGAATGCAGGCACGCGGGGAGGTCCGGTTTGGGGGCTTCCAAGTCGAACGAACCGACGCGCATGGGGACCCTGAACCTGGGCCGTGAGGTGGAGCGTCCCTCTTAGAAACCGAATGAGGTTTCTTGCTGCTTCAGGGCCCTCCCACCGAGGGCATGCACGGCTCGCGAGCCGCCCAGGGCGTTTGACATGGCGGCTCGTCGGCAGCCTCGCCCCACCGACGGTGACCGGAAGGAGGTTCCTGGGCGGCAGGCAAGAACAGCAACCTGGTGGTCGTCTTGGTTGGATCCGCGTGATCCGCGGTGGTTTCGGGCCCGCTCCGCGCGGATCCGGGGCTTGCCGATCCCGCTTGACCGGTGGGGAGAAATTGGGTTTGGTGTCGCCAATGTTCCGTGAAAGGGACCGAGACGCGAAGGTAACGGTTGGGCCCGGCGGGGTTGGGGGTGGGGGTTACGTTCGTGTTTCGCCATCAACAACCCTGTAACAAAACTGCTTAGAACTATGCGTGCATCCGTGAAGCAGACTCTGTTGGCCACCGTGGGCGCTGCGGCGCTGGCGGGGGCCAGTGCGCTCGCTGGGACGTTTACCAGCGACTTCAGCAATCCGAACCAGACCGGGTTCACCCTGGGGAGCAATTTTGCGACCCGGCCCGATCAGACGACGTTCATGCCGGCCATCGAGAATGGCCGATTGACGTTGACCTACGCGGAGCCGAGCGAGAACGGCTCGATTGTATTGGACGATTTGGATGGGGGCTCGGCGATTTCGGCGTTCACGGCGACGTTCAAGCTGCGGATTGGGGGCGGGAGTTCGAATCCGGGCGACGGGCTGGCGTTCTACTTCGGGACGGACGTGGCGGAGGGGAGTGTGTTTGGGGAGGAGGGGCCGGAGTCGATGCTGGATGGCTTGTCGGTGGGCTTCGACATCTTCAACAACGGGGACAACGAGGCCCCGGCGATCGACGTGAAGGTGAACGGGACGCTGGTCGGTCGGGTGCCCATGAACGTCTTCAACATGCTGTCGGATTCGTTTGTGGATGTGAGCATTCAGCTCAAGCCCAACGGCACCCTGAGCGTGAGCCACCGGGGCACGGCGATCTTCACGGACTTGCCCTTGCCGGGCTATGCGCCGAGTGGAGGGTCGCGGTTTGCGCTGGGCGCGCGGACGGGAGCCGAATATGCGAACCACTGGATTGACGATCTGAGCATTACGACGACGCTGGCGGGGGCGCCGGCGGCGCCGACGATCTCGGCGCAGCCGCAGAACGTGACGGTGAACGAGGGGAGTCCGGCGACGTTCAGCGTGGGCTGGCAGGGGAGCATGCCGTTCACGTTCCAGTGGCTGAAGAACGACCAGCCGATCGACGGGGCGACGCAGCCGACCTACACCATCGCGTCGGCGACGGGGGCGGACAATGGGGCGGTGTTCAAGTGCACGGTGAGCAACCCGGCAGGGAGCGTGACCTCGAGCGGGGCGACGCTGACGGTGAATGTGGACAGTGTGAAGCCGACGCTGGTGAGCACGAAGGGGTCGGACACGTTCACCAAGGTGACGGTGGTGTTTTCGGAGCCGGTGGACGAGACCACGGCGCAGAATGCGGCCAACTACGGGTTGACGGGGGCGACGGTGACGGCGGCGGCGAAGACGGGTCCGGCGACGGTGGTGTTGACGACGACGCCGCATGCGGAGGGGGCGACCTTGACGCTGACGGTGAACAACGTGCGGGATCTGGCCTTCAATCCGAATGCGATCGAGCCGAACAGCACGATTCAGGTGAAGACCTTCGTGTTCGCGCCAGGGTTTACGCGGCTGGAGGTCTACGACAACATTGCGGGCACGGCGGTGGCGAACCTCTACGACGATCCGAACTATCAGGCGGGGACGCCGAGCCGGGCGATGTTCGCGGCGGGATTCGACAGCGACACGGCGGCGCTGGGGTTGGACGTGAACAACGAGAACTACGGCGCGGTGCTGTACGGGCTGGTGATTCCGCCGCAGACGGCGTCGTATCGGTTCTTCATTCGGAGCGACGACTCGTCCGAGCTGTATATTAACGCGAGCGGGTCGGATCCGTCCGGCGTGTTTGGGCCGGTGGCGCAGGAGACGGGATGCTGCAACTTGTTTCTCGAGCCGGGCGCGTTGCAGACGTCGGAGCCGGTGCTGTTGAATGCGGGGACGCGGTATTACGTGCGGTTGAATTTGAAGGAAGGGACGGGGGACGATTACGGCAAGGTGGCATGGCGGGTGGAGGGCGACAGCACCCCGGCGGCCACGTTGACGCCGATCGGAGGGACGGTGGTGGGCTGGTTTGCGGATCCGAATGGGACGGCGATCAACGTGACGGCCCAACCGGCCAACGCGTTGATTACGGAGAACAAGACGGCGACCTTCACGGTGGCGGCGACGGGGACGCCGGGGCCGGTGTGGTATCAGTGGCAGCGGGCGGAGCCCGGATCGGGAACGTTTGCGAACATCGCCGGGGCGCGGGGAGCGACCTACACGACGCCGGCCATGAAGCGGGCGACGGACAACGGGGCGAAGTATCGCGCGATGATCTACACGCCGGGTTTGAGCCAGGCGAGCGCGGAGGCGACGTTGAGTGTGGAGATCGACTCGGCCGCGCCGAGCGTGGTGTTGGCGGTGGCGAAGCCGAACAACAAAGGCGTGACGCTGCGGTTCTCGGAGGCAATCGATGGGACGTCGGCGTCGAGCGCGGCGGCCTATACGATTCCTGGGGTGACGGTGACGGGGGCGCGGTTTGTGGCGCCGGACGTGGTGGTCTTGACGACGACGGCGATGACGGACGGGGCGAGCTACACGGTGACGGTGAGCGACGCGGTGAAGGACTTGGCGTTGCCCCCGAACGGGGTGGCGGCGCCGAACAACACGGCGACCTTCGCGGCGGGGGTGCGCGTTAACGGGGCGGCCAAGTTCGAGGTGTTCGCGAACATCGGCGCGGGGACGGTGGTGAACGACGTGCGGGCGGCGGCCAAGTATCCGCTGTATCCGGACAAGGTGACGTTGTGCAACGGGATGGAGAGTCCGAGTCCGTATTATTATGCGGACAACTACGGCGGGAAGCTGAGCGGGTTCTTCGTGCCCGCGGCGACGGGGCAGTATGTGTTTTACATTGCATCGGACGACGCGAGCGAGCTGCATGTGAGCACCGATGACGATCCGGACAACAAGGTATTGCGGGCGACCGAACCAGGGTATGCGGGGCCGCGGGAGTGGACGGGCAACGCCGGGGGCCGGCGGCCGGGCTGCGACGCGGGCGATTGCGAGAACATCTCCGACCCGATTTCGATGGAGGCGGGGAAGGCCTATTATGTGGAGTTGATCTACAAGGAAGGCGGCGGGGGCGACTACGGCGGCGTGCGGGTGCAGTTGGCGAGCGACGAGCCGCCGGCAGCGGATTCCTATGCGAGTCCGCTCATGGGGGCGACGCTCTACACGACGATCCTGGCGGCGGACTTGGACAAGATGACGTTGCCGGTGGGCATGAAGTCGGGGCTGGGGTCGGGGTTGACGGACGGGTTCCGAGTGAAGACCTATCAGGCCGAGCAGCTTGGGACGACGGCCATTGCGGATCATCTGAGTCTGTTCGAGCAGGTGATGGCGGGGTTGATGGGGCCGAACGTGGCCAATTTGGCGGGGGCGAACAACGGCGTGTTTAATGTGCCGGGCGTGATCAACTTCAACGCCAACACGGCGGCGGAGGATGGGTTCTTCCAGTCTTCCTTTGAGGGGTTGTATCAATCAGCGGACCTGACGGTTCCGGGGATTCCTGGGATTGGCGGTTTTGGGGGCGACCCGACGCGGGCCAATCACAACTATGCGCAGGAGGTTATTTCCTACGTGGAGTTTCCGGCGCCGGGTGTGTATTACTTCGGGGTGAACAGCCAGAACGGGTTCCGGGTTTCGGCGGGTGAGCAAGCGCCTGCGGACATTGGGGCGCTGGTGGTGCACAATGGGACGGCGGCCGGGGCGTATTATGCGTTGGACAGCGGGCCGGACTTCGGCGGCATTTCGGCGGCCATGACCTCCAGGCTGGAGGGGAAACTGGTGCTGGCGCAGGCGGGTGACGGCAGCGGCACGGCAGCGTGCGGCGCTTTGGTGAACGCCGAGGAGATCCGCGGGAACATCGCCGTGTGCGAACGCGGGGTGTGCACGTTCAGCACCAAGCTGACGGCTTGCCTGGATGCGGGCGCGATTGGCGTGATTGTGGTCAACAGCCGCGATCCGGGCAGTGCGGATGGGGTCTGGCCGATTCTGATGGGCGGGACGTTTGTGAACGTTCCGGGGGTGATGATCAGCAAGCCGGACGGCGTGAAGATCATCAATGCGCTGCGGGCGGGCGAGGAGGTTCACGCGAGCATCGCTCCGTTGCTGGACGAGGGTCTGGGCTATTATCGGCGCGGCCGCAGTTCGTTCGAGACGCGGTTTGCGGTGAACGTGAAGGAGGCGGGGCTGTATCCGTTGCGCCTGGTCTGGTATTTCATGGACGCCACGGACACCGAGTACGGCGACTGCGAGTTCTTCACCCACACCTCGGATGACGACTACGTGCTGGTGAACGATCGCACGAAAGCGGGGTCGTTGAAGGCCTACAGCACGCGGGACTTCACCCCGGTGGTGCCGGGAATCGGCATCGCCCGGGTCGACGGCACGATCACGATCACCTATCAGGGTGTGCTGCAGTCCTCCGACACCGTGGACGGCGACTACACCGACGTCACGGGGGCGAGCAGTCCCTTCACCGTGAGCGCGACGGAGGCGGCGAAGTTCTATCGCACGCGGCAATAGGATCGAGAGTTCGGTCCCAGGTTGGCTTCAGAGGAAACCGGGCAAGCGCCCGGTTTCCTTTTTTTTGGCCATTGCCAGGGGGTAGGGCAGACGGTATGGACCTGCGGCGTGAGTCTGCGTGATTCGGATGCCCCTGTGTTCCCGGCGCGGTCGCCGCGCGGCGGCTTCATGGGCCGTGGGGACGCGAGGGCTCGATCGAGGCAGAGGGGTGGCTGGGCGCGGTTGGGGGCGCGGTGGGCGGTGGGGGTTCTTTTGTTGGTGTTGGCGGTCGAGTGGGGGATGCGGTGGGGGGGGTATGGGTTGCCGACGAGTCTGTTTGTGCCGGGGGCGGTGCCGGGGTGGCTCGAGCCAAATGCGAACTTCACCACGCGGTTTTACGGGGGGCGGACTGTGTCGCGGCCGGCCTTCGGGACGTTCCGCCGGGCCAAGCCGCCTGGGGTTACGCGGGTGTTTGTGCTGGGGGATTCGTCGGTGCGAGGGTTGGCCGACACGACGGGGGGGTTGGCGCGGCAGTTGGGGGTAGTGCTGGGTCAGCGGCAGGCGGGGCGGACGGTCGAGGTGATCGACGCGGCGATGCGGGGGGTGGATTCGTATGTGGTGGCGGCGGCGGCGTGGGAGTGTGCGGAACTCAGTCCGGACGTATTGGTGGTTTACACGGGGCATCATGAGATGCTGGGGGTGCACGGGTGCGAGGTGGGAGCAGGGCGCTGGGCGCACGCGCGCTGGTGGAAGCGGCTGGGGCATGGGGTGCGGGGGACGCGGCTGGGGGCGTGGTGGAGCGGGAGCCGGGGCCGGGTGAGTCTCGGTGACGTGGGGGCTTTGCGGGATGTTGGGTTAGCGCGGGCGGATCGGATTGCCCCGGGTGATTGGCGGCGGGCGAGCGTGCGGGAGCAGTTTCGGGCGAACCTGGAGTCGGTGTGTCGGGCGGCGCGGTCGGCGGGGGCGCGGGTGGTGTTATGCACGGCGCCGGCGAACTTGGAGGGTTTCCCGCCGTTGGGGGCTTGGGAGGCGGTGGGGCGGCCTTTGGCGAACGGGGTGACCTGGTCGGCGGTGGAGGCGGGGTTGGATGCGGCGGTCCGGGGGGCAGATTACCCGAGGGCGTTGGCGTTGTTGGACCTGGCGGTGGACCACCGGCCGGAGGATGCGACGCTCCATTTTCGCCGCGGCCAGGTGTATCGGGCGTTGGGTCGTGGGCGGGAGGCGCAGGAGGCGCTGGCGGAGGCCCGGGACCGGGATGCCCGACCGGTGCGGGTGGATCGTCGGATGAACATGGTCGTTCGCGAGGTTGGGCAGCGGTGGGCGGACGCGGGGGTGGTGGTGCTGGACGTGGAGCAGGGGTTTTACGAGTGGGCGTTGCAGGGGGCGGGGGGGCGGGGGGTGTCGGGGTTATTCCGGGATCATGTGCATTTGACGTTCGAAGGAGCGGGGTTGGTGGCGCGGCGCGTGGCGACGGCGGTGGAGGGGGTGCTGGGCTGGCCGCGGGGTGGGCGGGTGGGGGTGGATGGTCCGACGCCGGAGGCAGTCCGGGCCGCGCTGCCGTTCACGTGGTGGGACGAGTTGGGTCTCCAGGAGGCGACGTTGCAGTTGGTCGGGGCCGAGCCATTTCGGTGGCAGTTTGGGCATTGGCTGCGGCAATCGGAGCTTCAGCGGGCCTTGCAGGAAGCGCAGGCGCGGCTGCGGCCTGGGGATGGAGAGGCGGCGGTTCGGGCTTATCAGCAGGTGTTGCGGCAACGGCCCCATGACGGGCTGGTGCGGTTTCGGCTGGGGGAGTTGCTGTTGCGGCTAGGGCGTGCGCGGGAGGCGGTGGTGGAGTTCGCGGAACTAGGCCGGCGCTATCCGGGTTGGATGCCATTTCGGCTGGGGTTAGTGTCGGCACTGGAGGCTGCGGGGGACCGGGCGGGGGCGATGGCGCAGCGGAGGGCCGCGGAGGCGCTGGATCCGGGCGATCCGCTTTTGGGGGGCGAGGAACCGCGGAGGGGCTGGGGCCCAGGGCGGCCGGTCGGGGGGCCCAGCCCCTGACCCGGATGTTCCAGCGCCCGCATGACCCCTGTCTCTTTCTCCTTCGCCCCGACCTGAGGAACCGCTTTGCTGGATTGGTTGGGGAGAGAATTCGCCGATCGGGATCGCGCGTTGACCCCCTGAACCGAGGGCGAGCAAGCGCAACGGCAAGAGCATGGCTGCCGCCTTTGGCCTTTCCAATGGCGAGAACCCTTGGGGCCGGGGGGAGGGTTGACTGAAACGTAACACCTGCCCCCCTTGTGGGCAGGGTTTGGGGTAAGATAGGGTTGGGGCATGAAAACGGGGCCAGCGGCGTGCGGCGCGGCCGGGTGTCATTGCCCGGGCGGCGGGGAGGGCGCGCGGGGAGGGGTGGGGGCTGGGAGGGATGCGGGGTTTACGCTGATCGAGTTGCTGGTGGTGATCGCGATTATCGCGGTGTTGGCGGGGATGTTAGTGCCGTCGTTGTCGCGGGCGAAGGTGGCGGCGCGGGTGATGCGGGGGTATGTGGACGGGGTGGCGTCACATGAGTTTGCGTTAGGGGCGGGCACGCAGTTGCAGAGCTATACCGGGTTCAACCTGGGGACGTATCGCGGGGCGGCTCGGCGGTATTATCGGGTGAAGTTGAATCCTTAGGCAGCGAGGAGGGCACGGGCGATGAGGATGACGGCGAGGAAGTGCGGTTGGGGGAGGCGGGCGGCGCGTGGGGTGATGCTGGCGTTGGGGCTGGCGTGGGGGGCGTGCGGGGAGGGGGGGGCGGGCGGGGAGGGGGGGGCGGGCGAGGGGCCGTCGGCGCCGGAGCCGCGTTGGTGGCGGGGGAACCTGCACACGCACACACTGTGGTCGGACGGGGATGGTTTTCCGGAGATGGTGGCGGAGTGGTATCGGGAGCATGGCTATCATTTCCTGGCCTTGTCGGATCACAACGTATTGAGCCAGGGGGAGCGGTGGATGAAGGCGTCGGCGATTGCGTCCCGGGCGCGGGCGGACGCGTTGGGGGCTTATCTGCGGCGGTTTGGGCCGCATTGGGTGGAGACGCGGAGGGGGGAATCGCCGGGGGCATTGGAAGTGCGGTTGAAGCCGTTCGACGAGTATCGGGCGTTAGTGGAGGAGCGGGGGCGGTTTTTGATGATCCAGGCGGAGGAGATCACGCATCGGGCGGGGAACGGGCGGGATATTCACCTGAATGCGATCAACCTGTTGGAGTTGATCAAGCCGCGGGATGGGGCGGACGTGCGGGAGACGATCGAGAACAATTTGCGGGCGGTGCAGGAATCGGCGGCGCGGGCGGGCCGGGAGGTATTGGTGCATGTGAATCATCCGAACTACAAGTGGGGGGTGACGGCGGAGGACTTGGCGGCGGTGGTGAGCGAGCAGTTTTTCGAGGTATGGAATGGGGTGGATGCGGATTTCGATCCTGGGGATGGGGATCATCCGTCGACGGATGAGATCTGGGACATCGCGAACACGCTGCGGTTGGCGGGGATGGGGGCGGCGCCGTTGTATGGGGTCGCCACGGACGATTCGCATGATCATCATGGGACGAAGACGCATTCGCCGCCGGGGCGGGCGTGGGTGATGGTGCGGGCGCGGCATTTGACGCCGGAGTCGATGATACGGGCGATGCGGGCGGGGGAGTTTTATGCGACGACGGGGGTGGAGTTGGAGGAGGTGGCGTATGAGGCTGGGGCGGGGACATTGACGGTGAGGATCCGGCCGGAGGGAGGGGCGAGGCATGTGACGAAGTTTGTGGGGACACTGCGGGGGGTATCGTTGGAGGGTCGGCCGCGGAGGGACGGGGAGGGGAGGGTGGTGGCGACGACCTTGGATTATCGGGCGGCTGGGGGGCCGGCGATGGGGGAGGTATTGGCGGAGGTGGCTGGGGAGGTGGCGACGTATCGGTTGCGTGGGGACGAGTGGTATGTGCGGGCGGTAGTGACGTCGAGTGCGGCTCCGGCGGTGGCGAGCAGCGAGTTTCCGGTTTGCAGGGCTTGGACTCAGCCGGTGGGTTGGGCGGAGGCTCTGAAGAAGAGTCAGGAATAATGTATGAGTCAGATCAAGATGGTGATGTTCGATTTATCGGGCACGACGGTGCATGACGACACGGGGGTGCGGGATTGTCTTTACCGGGCGGCGGTGGAGCACAAGCTGGCGACGACGCCGGAGGAGATTCTGCTGCACATGGGGACGAATAAGATTCATTTGTACCAGTATTTGATCGCGAAGTCGCGGGGGCAGGAGATTGACTTTCGGGACTTCGAGAAGGTGCAGGATCCGGGCACGCTCGAGTTGGCGACGAAGGTGTTTCACCGGTATGAGGAGATCATGTTGCATCACTATCGGACGGAGGTGAAGGAGGTGGCCGGGGCGGCGGACACGTTTCGGTGGTGTCACGAGCACGGGATCAAGGTGGCGACGGACACGGGGTTTCACCATGAGATCACGATGGCGATCATGGAGGGTTTGGGGTGGTTGCGGGACGGGTTGGTGGACGTGTCGGTGGACGTGGAGGACATTCCGGGTCAGCGGGGCCGTCCGGCCCCGTTCATGATTTTCCATGCGATGGAGGTGTTGGACATCCAGAGTGTGCAGGAGGTGTTGAAGATTGGGGACACGCCGGCGGACATGTTGGAGGGAGTGAATGCGGGGTGTGGCGGGGTGGTGGGGGTGTTGAGCGGGCCGCGGCCGGTGACGGCCTGGGGGCGGTATCGGCACACCCACGTGATCCCGAGCGTGAGGGAGTTGCCGGAGTTGATCGAGGCGGAGTTTGCGTGAGGGGTGGGCGGCGGGAGGCGTGAGAACTGGGTATGAGGACGAGTGCGATCGCGGTATTTCACGGGAAGGGCCGGCCGTTGACGTGCGAGCGGGTGGCAGTTCCGCCGTTGGGGGAGGGGGAGATATTGGTGCGGAACGAGTATACGACGTTGTGCCGGAGCGACGTGAACACGTATACGGGGAAGCGGGTGGAGAAGACGCCGACGATTTTGGGGCATGAGATTGTAGGGCGGGTGGAGGAGATGGGGCCCGGGGCACCGCGGGTGGACGTGCGGGGGGCGGCGTTGGGGGAGGGGGATCGGGTGACGTGGGCGATTTACGCGTCGGATCCCGGCTGCGAGTTAGCGCGGCGGGGGATTCCGCAGAAGGGGGAGGGGTTATTCAAGTATGGGCACGAGCGGTTGACGGCGGAGAGCACGCTGCACGGGGGTTTGGCGGAGTACTGTGTGTTGCGGCGGCACACGCCGGTGATTCGGATCGACGGGGAGATACCGTTGCCGGTGCTGGCCTTGGTCAACTGTTCGGTTGCGACGGTG
>CAZVRY010000177.1:0-14532 GCA_964629545.1 uncultured Verrucomicrobiota bacterium
GCTGGCAACGGACCCCCGAAGGGCGGACGGTGCTCTTCGAGGCGGTCGAGTATGCGAGTTTGTCTCCGCTTCTGGTCCAGTTGCCCCCCTCGACAACGGGTCCATTCCGCCTCGAGCAACGCCGCCTCCTGGCCAGCGCGCAGCGCCACCTCCCCATTCATAAATCAGAAGTCATAGCCATCCCATAGGCGAAGAAAGGCGAACATGACCTGCTGGGTTTCCTCGGAAATCCGCAGGTCGATCGGCGGAGGGCGTTAAGAGTTTTACGTGAGCTTACATGCTGTCTGGCCCTTTCCAGCCGGTGGCTGTCCCACAGGATTCAAGCGAACCCTGGCAAATACGTGGCTTCTGGCTGCCCGAGCATGCGGAAGCCGCCACCCGCTGTCCCATAGGAGCGGAGCAGCGCGAGCACATCGAGTTTCTTCCACAACGCCGTGCGCAGCAACGCCCAGAGGCGGGTGAAGCTATGGTTCCATTCGGCCACGCAGGCCAGGAAGCGCAACACCACGTAGACCAGCAGCGCCACCCACACCTGCCAGCGCACGGCGTTGGCGCTCTGGCCCAGGAAGTCAGCCAACTGGAGGGTTTGCTTGATCTGCTTGAAGAAGACCTCGATCTGCCAACGGCATCGGTAGAGATCGGCAATGGTCTGCGCGCTCCAGTCCACGTTGTTGGTGAGGAACGTCATCTCCGTCCATTCCCCGTCCAGTTCAACCAGGGCCACCACGCAGGCCGGCGCAGACTTCACGGGCGCGTTTGTTGTCATGGTGCTTGGCGGTGTCGATGATGGCAAAAGAAGGCAGGAAGCTCTGCAGGTCCAGACGCAGATGGCATTTGGCCGCGGCCTTGCGGCGGCGATGCTTGGCCCAATCCAGGCAGGAAGCCACCAATTGAATGGTGGTGGAATCGACGGCGTGGATGGTGCGCTTGAAGCGATAGAGCAGACGCTTACCCTTCTTGCTGCCGGCAAAGCGCGGGTGGAGATTCTTGAGGTGATCGAGGACCGACATTCCACTGAAAGTCGCGAGGAACCGGGACGGGGATGAGCCAGGAGACGCTCGCCCGCATCTTCGAGCCGTTCTTCACGACCAAAGAAGTGGGCAAGGGAACCGGCCTGGGTCTGGCCACGGTTTAAGGGATTGCCAAACAGCACAACGGTTGGGTGGAGGTGGCCAGCGGATGGGGCCGGGGCTCCACGTTCACCGTGGTGCTGCCCGCGGGCAGAAAAGCCCCGCCGCCGGAAGAGCAGGCGCCCCGGCTCGAAGATGTGCCTGGCGGCCACGAAACCGTTCTGCTGGCGGAGGACGAACCCACGGTGAGAAGCCTTATCTCTCGCACCCTGTCGCAGGGCGGCTACCGGGTCCTGGCGGCAGGACACGGTCCCGCCGCGTTGCGCCTCTGGGAGGCAGAAGGCGGCCAGATCGACCTCCTCTTGACGGACATTGTCATGCCGGAGGGCATGAACGGCCGCGAGTTGGCCGAGGAGTTGCGCCGCCGCAAGTCCGGTCTCAAGGTCATCTTCAACAGCGGCTCCAGCCGGGATGTGCTAAGCACAGGGGCGGCTCTGTTGCCCCAAGACGTTTACCTCCCGAAGCCCTTCGAGCCCGTGCTCCTGGCGCGAGCCGTGCGCACTTGTCTCGATGCGCGATGAACGTTCAATCCGTGACCGGTTCGGATGGCTTTGGGGAATGTTTGGATCCGGCGGCCTCGGGGGAGCGAGCCTTTTTCCGCGCGTCACCGTGAGGCGAGGCGCATCCCTGAAACAGGCGGCTGGGTGGCATTTCCATTGATCTTGGAGTTACGACGCGAACATCGCATTTGATTTGCATCCATGAAAGTTCGGTTGCCTTCGCCGACTTTTCATGCATCATCCTAAGTCGTGGATAGGAAACATCTTCTGCAGCGCGTCTCCGACCAATTCCAGGTGGCCAAGGTCGTTGCCCTGCTCGGGCCCCGCCAATCCGGCAAGACCACCCTGGCCCGCCAGTTCGCTTCCGGCGGAGGCGAACCCTTCGACGCGGCCCTAAATTACTTCGATCTCGAAGACCCCGCCCACCTCGAACGCCTCGCCACCCCAAAGCTCGCCCTGGAGAAACTTCAGGGGTTGGTCGTGATCGACGAGATTCAGCACCGACCCAACCTGTTCCCCATCCTGCGCGTCCTGATCGACCGCGAGAAGAATCCGGCTAGGTTCCTGATCTTGGGCAGCGCGTCCCGAGACCTGATCCGGCAGGGGGCGGAAACCCTGGCCGGACGCATTGCCTTCGTCGAAGTCACGCCCTTCTCCCTGGCAGAAACCGGCTCTGACGCGACCGACGTGCTTTGGCTGCGAGGGGGATTCCCGCTCTCCTTCCTGGCCGCCTCGGACGAGGCGAGCTGGCATTGGCGCGAGGCTTATCTCAAGACCTTCCTCGAACGAGACATCCCCGCCTTGGGCCTCCAGATTCCCGCGCCGACGCTGCGCCGCTTTTGGATGATGCTCGCTCATTACCACGGTCAGCAGTTCAATGCTTCGGAACTTGGCAAGAGTCTGGGGGCGGCGGACACGACGGTTAGTCGCTATCTGGACATCTTGACCGGGACGTTCATGGTGCGGCGCTTGATGCCGTGGTTTGAGAACATCAAGAAGCGCCAGCTCAAGACCCCGAAGGTCTATTTCCGCGATTCGGGGATTCTCCACCGTTTGCTGGGCATTCCCGGGTTGCCCGAGATGGTGATGCACCCCAAGCTGGGGGCTTCGTGGGAAGGCTTTGCTCTCGAACAGATCATTCGCACCAGCGGGGTTTCCGAGGAGGAGGCTTACTACTGGGGTGTGCATAACCAGGCGGAGCTTGACCTGCTCCTCTTTCGCAGAGGCCAACGGCTCGGCTTCGAGGTCAAATACACCGACGCTCCCAAGGTGACGTCTTCCCAGCGTGTGGCCTTGGAGACGCTGCGCCTGGACTCGCTCACCCTGGTCTGCCCGGGCGACGCGAGCTATCCACTGGACGACCGGGTTTGCGTGCAGGGCTTGGCCCACCTGATTCAGACCCGGGCCAGGCTCGCATGAGGGCTTGATCCGCGCGCCTATCGGTGTTTTTCGAGGTGCTGGGCGACGGCGTCGGCGCGGCGCTGGGGGAAAAGTGACAGGTTCAGAGTATCACGAACTGGGCCGCATCTGGGAACGCCTTTACCGCGGCGACAAGAGCCGGAGCCAGCGGGGCCTGGGCCTGGGCCTGAGCCTGGTCAAGGCAGTGGTCGAAGCCCACGGCGGCAAGGTGAATGTCGCCAGTCGCCCCGGCGAAGGCTCCACCTTCACCGTCTGCCTGCCCTCTGTGCCGGCCACGAATATCCCACCGGGTCGCGACCTTGAAGGACCGACGGGGTGAACCCCCGGAAAGGTGACGGGTTCAAAGTCGAGGCTTTCTTGCCCGAAGCACTCCTACCCTCGAACACCCTCGGCCAGCGCGCTTGACACGCACGCCTCGCCCCCTGGCGCACCGCTGCCCTGTTCCTCTGGGACTTCAGTCCGTCCTGACTCAGCCCGGAGTCCGTGGACAATCCCCGATGCACGTGCATCGGGGATTGTCCGCGAACCGCGGATACCGCCATCGGGGTGATGGCAGCCCTGAATCTCTTGCATTCGGATGGTATGGACATGGCCATGACAGACACACAAGACAGCGCGGCGCGCTGCCCAGGGCGTGTGTATCGGCAAGTGACGTAACCCGCCCGTGTTCTTTCGAGTGATTCTAGGCCGCCAGTTCTCTGGCTACATTCGAGTCTTACGTGCTACTCAAACCGTAAAAGCGGTAATGCCCTGGTCAACTGCCGAACGCCCAAGTAGGCGCTCGTCCCTGCAACGCCGAACATAACACAAGAAACCATTAATCTCCCTGCGATGTCTGCCACATCCCGTCCGGCTTCGTCCTTCTTTGTGGCGAGGTCTTGGTGGCCGATAGCTACGGCCACGGCGAGCGCGGCAAGCAACGGGGCGGCAAGCAGCGCGAAACCGGCGACAACCGCCTGGCCTACTCCCCGGTGATGAAACTGGTGCTGAGCCGCGAGATAGTCGGGAAAACTTTCCCACGCAGTTTGGCCGCCGCACTTGCTGCAACTGCTCGAGGGTGCCGCCGAGGTTACTGCTCCGCACGATGGGCACCGCTTCGAGTAAACCACCAGGTCCTCGCTGTTCAACCATGCGGTGTGGCAGGCGGGGCAAGCATTGGCCGCATCCTGCAAACAGCTTTTGTGAGCGACCGACTTGCAGCGGGCGCACGCGGTAGCCTCAGCTTGGAGCAGAACTAGACGCGAGCAAAAGCAGCAGTTCGAACCGACAAGTTGCATAGGCGGCCTAACGTCCCGGCTCGGGCACGCCGGGCCAACGGGGTTGAATTGGCAACCGAGCCGCGAGCCCAGCGTTGCCTTCAGGCAGGTTGATGGGTTGCTTCATAAGGAATTCCTACATGGGAAGAGGCACCCCTCCTCCCGTTAGCCTTATCCAAACCAGGATCATGAAGACCCATAAAACCCGAGCGATGAAGAGCAATGCCGCGCCGGCCCCCAAGGCCATACATACCCGGAATGAACGGCTGCGTTTTGGGGAACAGACCGGATACAGGATCACCGAGGCAATGACGACTGGAACTGGCCAAAGCCGTGGAAAACCAGTGAACCCCAGCAGGCTCGAGAACATGACGGTCAACGGCGGCCAGAGCAAACACGGCAAAAACGCCAGAAAAAGAACCCTCCCCAACGGCCTGCTTGATGACCGCGGAGTCAAAGATTGGCCAGATCCTTGGTCTTGCGAAGGAGTGCTGGTCTGATTCTCGTTCCTGGAATGATCACTCATTGCTCCAGCCTGGGTCAGGGGAAGGTGTGCTGGTCTGGTTTTGCCCACCGGACGGGCCGGCCGGCCGGCACCCTGACAATGTGAGATTCGCGGCGATGAGAACCGTGACGCGTGCGGGCGATCGGCGCGCGGGCAGCGGGCTCGGCGTCCTGATGGTCATGAGGCGGAAGATAGCCGCGGTTGTGGAGGGGATGGAAATTGAAAAATAGATTACAGTCCGTGGCTTTAATCAATTCGGCCGAGATGCGACGCGGGTTAGATTAGAGGGCAAGCGTACACACTAGCGAGGCGTGACCTCAGACCCGCTCCGGCCCCCATTTTCGTGCAACGCGCCTTCGCCGTCTGGACCCCAATTTCCACGCCTCGCTCTGTAGAATCCTTGCCGGCAGGAGGGACGGGACGAGAACTTGACTTGATTTGATCAAGTTCTGGGCGGCAAGGATTCTAGCACTGTCGCTCCGACGATACCGTAGCCCAGCAGGGGCGCGACCGCGAACCTGTCACCTTATCCGAGGCTGGAAGGAAGGCTTTGCCAGCGGGGTCCGAAGCGCTATGGTCGGGCAACGCGTATATCTCATCTCCATGCAAATCACCCCCAGACCTCTCGACCGTCGTTCGTTCGTCAAAAGTGCCGTCGCCGTCAGCGCGCTGGCCACCGCTAGTCCCTTGGTCGCGGCCGAGTCCGCCGCGGCCCCGGCCCCAGGTTTCGTGCGACCGCCGGTGGGCAAGCCGCTCCTGCTCTCGTGCAAACTGGGGATGATCGCCAAGAAGAGCGAAGGCCGCGAATTGACCCTGACCGAGCGATTGCGCATGGCGGGCGAGGCTGGGTTTGACGGGGTCGATTTCGACGATGCGGGCAGTCACACGGCGGAGCAGGCGCGCGAGGCCGTGCTGGCGTCCGGGGTCTTCGTTCACAATGCGATCAACCATGCTCACTGGAGCGTCCGCCTGACTGATCCCAAGGCGGAGACTCGCGCCCAGGCCCGGGCGAATCTGGAGCATTGCCTCCGGGTGTCGCACGCTGCCGGCGGCAGCGGCATGCTCCTGGTGGTCGGCAAGTCGGACGACGGCCCGGCCGCCGAGATTGAGGAACGCTGCCGGGCCGAGATCAAGAAGTGCCTGCCCCTGGCGGCCTCGCTCGGGCAGATGATCCTGTTCGAGAACGTTTGGAACGGCATGATGTACGCCCACGACGAGGGCCCGGAACAAACCGCCGACCGCTTCATCCGCTTCGTCGACAGCTTCAACAGTCCCTGGGTCGGCATGTATTACGACCTCGGCAACCACTGGAAGTACGGTCAGCCGGGCGATTGGATCAAGGCCTTCGGCCGGCGGTGCGTGAAGCTCGATGTCAAGGGATTCAGCCGGGCCAAGAACAAGTTCGTGGATATCACCAGCGCGGAGGACGACCTCCCTTGGGATCGCGTGCGGTCGGCCTTGGCGGAGATCGGGTTTGCCGGGTGGGCGACCGCCGAGGTCGGCGGCGGCGACGTGAAACGCCTGACCGTGGTTCGGGAGCAGATGCAGCGGGCCTTCGGCCTGTAGCCCGGATAGTTCACCGCCCGCAGGCCGCCCTCTCCCTGGCTCCCTCCCCAGCAGCCGGAAAGGTTAATGGCTGAATCCTGGTCCAAATCGTAATCGTAATCCTACTCGTTGGGTTCGATTGCGATTAGGATTACGATTACGATTAGGATTAGGAACTGCTGCCGGTTTGGGGGAGTGCCAAACACTGAGTTACGCTCGCGAGGGTTCGAGGTCCGAGCGCGGGCTTGACCGGACCGGCGGGAGGGAGTTCGCTGTGCCGTCCGGCCTGCATGAGCCACGAGAAAGCCACCCTGGATCAGTTGCGCATCGAGCGCCGCGCCGCCCCCGCCCGGCGCGGTCGCGGGTGGATCCTGGCTGTTCTGCTGTTGGCTGGAGCCATGGGCGTGGGCTTCTACGCCTGGTCGCAACGTCCGCGGGCCCTCCTTGTGCGCACCGCCGTGGCCCAGGAGTCCGCGACGGGCGGCGGGCGCACCCTCCTCAACGCGTCCGGGTACGTGACGGCCCGCCGCGAGGCCACCGTGTCGTCGAAAGTCACGGGCAAGGTGATTGAGGTCCTGATCGAGGAGGGCAAGCAGGTCGAGGCCGGCGAAGTCCTGGCCCGCCTGGACCCCACCAATGTCGAGGCCAGTCTTCGCCTCGCCCAGGCCCAGCTCGCGGCCGCGCGCAAGGGGCTGGACGAGACCCTGGCCAACCGCACTCTGGCCGAGCGGGAATGGCAGCGCCAACAGCGCCTGGCCGCCGACCAGATCGCGACGCAGGCCGACCTCGAACGCGCCGAGGCCGAGTTCAAGGCCCTCGATGCCCGGCTCGAGCGGCAACGCGCCGACGTGGCCGTGGCCGAACGCGAGGTTGGCGTCTGGGAACAACAACTCGATGACACCATCATTCGCGCGCCCTTCGCCGGCATCGTGACGTCGAAGAACGCCCAGCCTGGCGAGATGATCTCGCCGGTGTCGGCGGGCGGCGGGTTTACCCGCACCGGCATCGGCACGGTGGTGGATATGGGATCGCTCGAGATCGAGGTGGACGTGAACGAGAGTTACATCAACCGGGTCACGGCTGGCCAGGCGGTGGCGGCCACCCTCGATGCCTATCCCGACTGGCGCATCCCCTGCCGCGTCATCGCCATCATTCCGACCGCCGACCGCCAGAAGGCGACGGTGAAGGTGCGGGTGGGCTTTGACGGGCTCGATCCGCGGGTCCTGCCGGACATGGGGGTGAAGGTGGCGTTCCAAGGCAAGGAGGAGGCGGGGACGAGGCCGCGGCTGGTGACCGTGCCCAAGGCCGCCCTGCGCCAAGAGGCGGGCCGGGAGATCGTCTGGGTGGTGAAGGAGGGCCGGGCGGAACGGCGGGCGGTCACGCTGGGACCGGCCACGCCGGACGAGGCCACCGTGGTGGCGGGTCTCCAAGGAGGGGAACGGGTGGTGGTGGAGGGAGCGGCGACGCTGGCCGACGGTTCGGCCGTGAAGGAGGCAACACGATGAACGATGGCAACGGCGTCCTGGTGCGTGTCCACGAGGTGGACAAGGTCTTTCGACGCGGATCCGAGGAGATTCACGTTCTCAACGGACTGAACCTCGAGGTGCCGGCCGGCGATTTTCTGGCCCTGATGGGTCCCTCGGGTTCGGGCAAATCGACCCTCCTGAACCTGATCGGCGGTTTGGACCGGGCCTCGAGCGGCACGGTCGAGATCGGGGGGGAGCGGGTGGACCAGATGTCGGACCGCGAACTGGCGGCCTGGCGGGCGCGCCACGTGGGCTTCGTCTTCCAGTTCTACAACCTCCTGCCGGTGCTCACCGCCGAGAAGAACATCGAGTTGCCGCTCCTGCTCACCCACTTGTCCAAGGCCGAGCGACGCCAGCACGTCGAGGTCGCGATGAAGATCGTCGGCCTTTCCCACCGCGCCCGGCATCACCCGCGCCAACTCTCGGGGGGCGAACAGCAGCGGGTCGGCATCGCCCGCGCCATTGTTTCGGATGCCACGATTCTGCTCTGCGACGAGCCGACGGGGGATTTGGATCGGAAGTCGGGCGACGAGATCCTGGGGTTGTTGCAGGCGCTGAATCGGGAGCATGGGAAGACGATCATCATGGTGACCCACGATCCGCACGCCTCGGCGCGGGCGCGGCGGACGTTGTATTTGAACAAGGGCCAGCTCAGCACGGAGCCGATTCAATGAGCCATTTCTCTCTGGTTTGGAGCAACCTGCAGCGGCGGAAGCTGCGGACGGTGCTTACGGTCTTGGCCGTGCTGGTGGCCTTTCTGCTTTATGGCCTGCTTTGCACGCTGAAGGAGGCCCTCAGCGCGGGGGTCAGCATGGCGGGGGCCGACCGCCTCATCGTCCGGCACAAGGTCTCGATCATCCAACTCCTCCCGGAAAGCTACCTCGCGCGCCTGCTCCGCATCCCGGGGGTGGCGGCGGCCGTGCACCAAACTTGGTTCGGCGGCATCTACCAGGACCCCAAGAATTTCTTCCCCACGATGCCGGTCGATCCGCAGGCCTTCCTGGCCATGTACCCGGAGTTCGTCCTGTCGGCCGACCAGCAAAAGGCCTGGAGCGAGAAGCGGACGGGGGCGGTGGTTGGGCGGACCACCGCCGAACGGTTCGGCTGGAAGATCGGCGATCGGATCCCCATCCGCTCGCCGATCTGGTATCACGAGACGGGCGATGTCTGGGAATTCGATCTGGTGGGGATTTATGACGGAGGCAAGAAGGGGACCGACACCACCCAGTTCTACTTTCGCTACGATTATTTCGAGGAAGCCCGGACGGGTGTGAAAGGGCAGGTCGGGTGGTATGTCGTGCGCATCCGGGACCCGGAGCGGGCCGCGGAGGTGGCCCGGCAGGTGGACGAGGAGTTCGCCAATTCCCCCTACGAGACCAAGACCGAGCCGGAAGGGGCCTTCGCCCAAGGCTTCGCGCAGCAGGTCGGCAACCTGGGCGCGATGCTGCTGGCCATCCTCAGCGCCGTGTTCTTCACCATCCTGCTCGTCGCCGGCAACACCATGGCCCAAGGCGTGCGCGAGCGCACCGAGGAACTCGGCGTGCTCAAGGCCCTCGGGTTCACCCACGAACGCGTGCTGGTGCTGGTGCTGGCCGAGTCGTGCGCGCTCGCCCTGGTCGGCGGTCTGACCGGTTTGGGGCTCGCCTGGGCGATGACGTTGTCGGGCAACCCGGTTCCAGGGTTCCTCCCGGTTTTCTACTTTCCCCCGCGCGACGTCGGGATCGGCTTTGCCCTGGTCCTGGCGCTCGGGCTGGTCGCCGGCGCCCTGCCGGCCTGGCAGGCCATGCGCCTGCGGATCGCCGACGCCTTGCGAAGGGGCGGCGGATGAGACCGAATCCGGAGACCTTCGAGGCCGAGCGTCGCCTTGGACACCCGCCAACCCTCCACTCACTGACCCCATGCTGCACTGGCTGAACCAGGTCCTCGCCGTGACGCTCTTCAACCTGGCGACCCTCCCCCATCGCCGCGGGGCGGCCGCGGCGGCCGCGGTGGGCATCGCGGGGGTGACGGCCGTGCTGGTCGGGGTGTTGGCCATCGCGGAGGGCTTCCAGCGGGCGATGACGGCATCCGGTTCCGACGACGTGGCCATCGTCTTGCGCAGCGGCGCCGACACGGAAATGACCAGCGGTCTCGGGCGAGCGGAGACCCGGTTGATCGCGGACGCGCCCGGCGTGGCGCGGGACGCCCAGGGGGCGCTGGCCTCGGCGGAGCTGTTCGTCATCATCAACCTGCCCAAGCGGTCGACCGGCACCGACGCCAACGTCCCGCTCCGCGGGGTCGAGAAGGCGGCGCGGGCGGTGCGCGGGGACATCCAGGTGGTGGAAGGCCGCATGTTCGAGCCCGGGCGCAACGAGATCCTGGTGGGCGCGGGGGCGGCCCGGGCGTTCGCCGGTTTGGACGTGGGCCGGTCGTTGAAGATCGGGGCCAACACCTGGGAGATCGTCGGCCTGTTCACCTCGCGAGGCGGCATCGGAGAATCGGAGCTGTGGGCGGACGCGGCCGTTTTGCAGCCGGCGTATCACCGCGAGGACACGTATCAATCGGTCTACGTGCGTCTGACGTCGGCGGAGGCGTTCACGGCGTTCAAGGACGCGCTGACCACGAACCCGCAGTTGAAGGTGAAGGTGGTCCGGCAGTCGGAGTTCTACGCCGAGCAATCGACCCTCCTCACCAGCTTCATCCGGAACATCGGCTTCTTCATTGCGACCATGATGGCCCTGGGCGCCCTGTTCGGCGCCCTCAACACCATGTACAGCGCCATCGCCGCCCGCACCCGGGAAATCGCCACCCTGCGCGCGCTCGGTTTCGGGCAGGGACCGGTGATCGTTTCGGTCATTTTCGAGTCGCTGGTGTTGGCGCTGTTGGGGGGGGCGGCGGGGGCGGGGTTGGCCTATGTGGCCTTCGACGGCTACCAGGCTTCGACCATCAACTGGCAGACGTTCAGCCAGGTGGCGTTCAGCTTCCAGGTCACCCCGGCGTTATTGGCCAGCGCGGTGGGGTGGGCGGCGGCGATCGGGCTCCTGGGCGGGCTCTTCCCCGCCGTGCGGGCCGCCCGCCGGCCGATCGCCGCGGCGCTGCGCGAGTCGTAAGCGGCCCGGCTGCCGCCAAAACGCAACGCTCGCCGGCCATCCCCCGCCGGGGCTCACTGGGGGGATCGGGCAACCGGGGTTCAGGGTGCTCGGCGTGTTGTGCGGCCCAGCAACCGTGATGGGTCCGGTCTTCTGCGCCTCTGCGCCTCTGCGGGAGCCCAGGCAAGCCGGTTGTCCCGATGCGTGCGCCTCATGAATTCAGGGCGGACATGAAGCGGCCTTGGGGGGGGCGACCGTGAACCTGGCACCCTGTTGTCACAAGGGACCAATCGAACGTCGCCGGCGCTGGCTCCCGGCGCTGACCTCTATTTGCGTTTGCATCGACGCCGGTTGCCTCCCCGAAGTTGTTCTCGCGGTGTTTCGGCGCCGTCCAAGGTGGGACGTCCCCGCAATCAGGCTGGCCGCGTCGCGCTCGCTTGCCTCCGGCGAGCGATCCCGCTACGGTCGCCGCCATGACACCGGCCCTTCTGCGCGCGCCCGCCTCAGCCCTCTTGCTTTGGGTGGCGGCGTTTTCCTCGAGCACCGCCGCCGCGCCGGCGGAGACCACGCTGACATCGCCGCTGCCGGACCCGTTGGTGATGCTGGACGGACGGCGCGTGACGGATCGGAACCAGTGGTTTCGGGAGCGGCGACCGGAGTTGAAGGAGTTGTTTGCGCGGTTCATGTATGGGGCGCTGCCGCCGCGACCCGAGAAGGTCCGCTTTCAGGTCGACGCCACCCATGCGGACTTCCTGGAAGGACAGGGTCGGCTTCGGCTGGTGACGATTTCGTTCCACGATACGAACGCGCCGTCCATCAACCTCCTGTTGATCGTGCCGGCGAAGGCGGCGGGTCCGGTGCCGGTGTTTCTGGCCATGAACTTTTGCGGCAACCACGCGGTGGTGCAGGATCCGCGGGTGCCGTTGACCCGCGGCTGGGTCTACAGCAGTTGCGCGGGGTGCCAGGACGGGCGGGCGACCGAGGCTGGGCGGGGGTCGCAGGCCGGGGACTGGCCGGTTGCGGAGATTCTGAGTCGGGGATATGGGTTGGCCACGTTTTGCAGCAGCGACGTGGACTCGGATCGGGCGGATGTTTCGGACGGGGTGTATGCGTGGCTGGAGCGGAATGCGGGGCAGGGGGGACCGCCGACCACGCACGGGCGCGGTTCGATTGCGGCCTGGGCCTGGGGGTTCCATCGGTGTGTCGACTACCTGGTGACGGACCGGTGGGTGGACAGGACGCGGGTGGCGGCGGTTGGGCATTCGCGGAACGGGAAGACGGCCTTGCTGGCGGCGGCGTTCGACGATCGGATCGCCATGGCCATCCCGGTCCAGGCCGGTTGTGGCGGCACCGCCCCCAGTCGCGGGCGGGTGGGAGAATCCGTGAAGCAGATCAACGACCGCTTTCCCCACTGGTTCAATGACGCCTTCAAGACGTTCAACGAGGCCACGGAGCGGCTACCGTTCGATCAGCATGGGCTGGTGGCGCTGTGCGCGCCGCGGCCGGTGCTGTTTGCCAATGCGACGGAGGATCAATGGGCCAATCCGCTGGGGCAGTTCGAGGTCCTGCGCGCCGCCGCTCCGGTCTACGAATTGCTCGGCGCGGGCACCCTGGACGCCCAGCAAATGCCGCCGGAGGGCCAACTGGTGGCGAGCCGGCTCGGTTATTTCATCCGCGCGGGGAAGCACTCGATGAAACCCATCGATTGGGCCGCCTTCCTCGATTTCGCCGACGCCCACTTCCGCTCGCCGAGGGGGCGGAGTTCCTTTTAAGCATCGCGTTCGACCGCGTATCCCCGCCCGCGCCTGAAGCTCCCCGCCCTCCGCGAAATCCGCGGTTACATCGAGGTGCTCCAGCGAGGTTTTTGGGGGACGGGTTCATGTCTTGACGTCCGTGTGCCATCGGGCGCAAGGTTCGATCACGATGCTGTCCCCTCGACCCCACGTCCAAGGGCCCGGCTTTCTGCACAAGAGGCCGCCCCCAGGTCGGGACGGCCCAACCTCCGCAAAACCATAAGCACCATTCGCCCCTCGCGCGGCGCGCTGGGACTGCTGGCCGCGCGCTCGGGCGGGAGAACGATCCTATGCAAGCCAAGACCACTTGGATACGGTGCCTGATCCTCGCCGCCGTGACGACGATCAACGCACCCACCCTCGGCGGGGTGATCCTCATCGCCACCCGCTACCAACAGGACACCACTTACCACATCTCAGAATACTACTCGGATGAAAAGGGACCGGGCATGGTCACCCCAGGGGACGCGGCCATGGGGAGTCTGCTGGCGGACCATGGATATACTTTCCGTCTGCTCCTGGACCGTCTGCTTGGTCCTTTGGCCAGCACCTCCGGGGTGGACCCGAGCTACTTCCTCCAACCCCAGGACACCAACATGGCACCCATGCTGGCCATCATGTCCGGGAGCGGCGCCTCCGCCGATACCCCGCCGCCGCCCCCGGGCGTGCCGATCATGATGGGCGAGCACGTGTGCCTGGGCAACAACGCCGGACGGCAAGGCAGCCTCTACATGTACAACGGGACCAGCAGCAGCGATCCCAACAACGGCACCACCCCCGCCGTTTCAAAATACATGAAAGTCATCGCCCCGGATCACCCCATCATGAAGGGAATCCCCCTCGACGACCTGGGCCGGGTGAAGATCTTCCGCGAGGCTTACCCGGAGGAGGGACTCCACCTGCCGACTGGCGGCAAGAGTAACTATGAATGGCGTTGGTGCACCCAGGTCGTGGCCGACAAGGCCGCAGGCACCACCGTCCTGGGAGTGCTCGACGGCGATGAAACCCGCTCCTGTCTGGCCGTCATGGATGTGGGCGGGCAGAAAGCCGACGGCACCACCACCGATGTCCGCCTCGTCCACATGTTCATGAACGAAAACGGGTCGGGCGGTTCGCGCCGGGTCTTTCTGGCCCTCACCGACCTGGGCCGCATCCTCTTCCTGCGCTCCGCCAAGTGGGCCATGGGCGAAGCAGTGCCGCCCTACCAGTCGTTCAAGATCATCGATGTGACCCCGTCCGCCCAACGGGTCACCCTTCGTTGGGAAGGTTCCTCCCAGTCCAACTATCGGCTCGTGGCCAGTGATAACCTGATGGATTGGTCGACCGTGGTCGAGGACATCCCCGGGGAGGAGGGTATCGTGACACGCGTGTTCGACATCAGCGCCGCGCCGCAGACTCTTTTCCTCCGTATCGCCTCCCTCCCATAGCCCCCGCCTGCTTTACCGCTGAACCCGCCCCGGCCTGGGCCAGGGGGACCGGAACCCGGTCCCCTGGTCGTCCCCTGTCATCTCCCCCATCTCAGCGGGTAAGGGAGTGGCCTTGGGTGCAACTCACGGTTTCCGGGGTGGTCAACTGGCTGAGACGGCGGTGATGTCAGAATGAGGAAACGGAGGGGTTGGAGTGACGGGGAGCAGTCGTTGGGATGCCCCTTTAAAATAGTCCGACTTTGAACAGAACTCTGGAGGTTCTTTCTGCCGGAGTCGCCGCCATCGTGCATAGGGTGACAGGTTCAGAATGGCTAGAATCCTTGCCGCCCAGAACTTGATCAAGTCGAGTCAAGTTCTCGTCCC
>CAZVRY010000178.1:0-4857 GCA_964629545.1 uncultured Verrucomicrobiota bacterium
GCGGAGCACCGCCGCACTCCAAGACGCTGGCGCGCCCTCGCCCATCGCCCGGTTGCCACCGAACCTGTCACCCGTTCTGGGAAAGAAACGGCCGCCGCGGGAGGGGGGGCGGCTGGAGGGGGGTTAGTACTGGCAGGCGAGTTCGATGACTTCGCCGCAGGAACACTCGATGCGGATGCCGGTGATGATGTCGCTTGGTGAACGAAGCACAGCGAACCTGTCACCTTCCCGGTGATGGCGGACCCTTCACGGTGACTTTGAAGGAGGGTGGGAGGAGCGAGCGGGTTCGAGGTGGACGAGGACGTCGGCGACGATGGGGAGGCGTGCGCGGACGCGGTCTTTGACGCGGTGGGCGATGGCGTGGGCGGACTGGACGGTCATGAGGGGGTCGACCTCGACGTGCATATCGACGTAATAGGTGAGGCCCATTTTGCGGAGGAGGCATTTTTCGACGGCTTCGACGCCTTCGACTTGGGCGGCGACGCGGCGGATTTCGGCGGCGACGGCCGGGTTGGGGGAGGTATCCATGAGTTCGTCGAGGGCTGGACGGAGGAGGCGCCAGCCGTTCCAGCCGATGATGCCGGCGGCGACGACGGCGGCGATGTCATCGGCGGCGGCGTAGGCGGGGCCGCCGAGGAGGGCGATGGAGATGCCAATGCCGGCGGCGAGAGAGGTGATGGCGTCGCTCCGGTGGTGCCAGGCGTCGGTCTGCATGGCTTGGCTTTCGGCGGAGGTGGCTTCGCGGAGGACGAAGCGGAAGAGGGCTTCCTTGGTGACGATGACGCCGAGGAGGACGACAAGGGTAAAGCCGGCGGGGCCCTGGTGGGGGGCGATCATTTCCTGGATGGATTGGAAAGCGATGCCGGCGGCGGCCAGGAGGAGCATGGTGGCGACGACGGCGGCGGCAATGGGTTCGGCCTTGCCGTGACCGTAGGGGTGGTCGTCGTCGGCGGGCGTGGCGGCGACGACGAGTCCGCGCCAGACGACGACGGAGCTGAAGATATCGGCGAAGGATTCGACGGCGTCGGCGATGAGGGCCTGGGAGTGGCCGGCGATGCCGGCGGCGAGTTTGGCGGCGGCGAGGAGGACGTTGGTGAGGATGCCGACCAGCACCGCGCGGACACCGTGCCGCAGGCGTTGTTGGGGTGGGTTCAAAGGAGATGGGAGAAGAGGCCGTCGCGGAGCTTGGGTTCGAACCAGGTGCTCTTGGGAGGCATGATGCCGCCGTTGTCCGCGATGGTCATGAGGTCATCGAGGTGGGTGGGATGGAGGGCGAAGGCGCAGGCGAGTTGGCCTTGGCGGACCAGGCGTTCGAGTTCGGGGGTGCCGCGGATGCCGCCGATGAACTCGATGCGTTTGCTGGTGCGGGGGTCGTCGATGCCGAGGAGTGGGGCGAGGATATGGCGTTGGAGCAGGGTGACGTCGAGGAGTTCGACCGGGTCGGGGGATTGGAGGAGATGGGGGCGGAAGGTGAGGAGGTGCCACTGGTCTTCGAGGAGAAGGCCGAGCTGGTGGCGGCGGGCGGGGGGTTGGGGGGAGCCGGGTTGGCGGGTGCAGAGGGGGTCGAGGGCGGCCAGGAATTGGGCGGGGGATAGGCCATGGAGGTCATGGAGCCCCCGGTGGTAGGGGAGGATCTGCATCTGGTGGTGGGGGAAGATGACACTGAGGAAGCCGGGGCTGCCGCCGGCACCTTGGCGGGCTTGGTAGAGGCGCGCGGCGGCCGCGCTGCGGTGGTGGCCGTCGGCAATGTAGAGGCAGGGGATGGCGAGGAACTGCTGCGTGATGAGAGCGACATCGTCGGGGGAGTGGATGGTCCAGGTGGAATGGCGGACGCCGTCGGGGGCGGTGAAGTCGAGGTCGGGGGCGGGGGTGGTGAGTTGGCGGAAGAGGTCATCGAGGGCGGGGACGGCACGGTAGGTGAGGAAGGCGGGGCCGGTTTGGGCGCCGAGGGTTTCGATATGACGGACGCGGTCATTTTCCTTATCGGGGCGGGTTAGTTCGTGTTTTTTGACGATGCCATCGAGGTAGTCCTGGCAACTGGCGAGGGCGACGAGACCGGTTTGGGCATGGGAGCCCATGATTTGGCGGTAGAGGAAGAGGGCGGGTTGGGGGTGGAGGCGCAGGGCTCCGAGGTCGCGCAGGCGTTGGAAGTTCTCGAGGCCTTTTTGATAGACCTCGGGGGCGTAGGGGTCGGTGGTGGGCGGCAGGTCGATTTCGGGTTTGCTGACGTGGAGGAAGCTGAGGGGGTTGCCCGCCGCCAGGGCGCGCGCCTCGTCGGAGGACATGACGTCGTAGGGCAGCTCGCAGAGTTGGGGGGCAGTGGCGGGGTCGGGGCGGAGGGCGGCGAATGGGCGGATATGGGCCATAGATGGGGCGGGAAGATACGCAGGCGGGGAAGGGGCTGCACGCAATTTCGGGGTTGAGGCGGGGGAGTGCGGGGGGGAGGGAGGGAGGGAGAATTGTCTCGGGAATCCGTTTGACTTGAGTCGCTTGCTGTCAATAATCGCCTTCACCAGACCATCCTTATGGCGCGACTTGTTGTCCTCAGCGAAGGATTCACCGGACGTTCCCACGAGCTGAAGGTTGAGAAAACCACCATCGGCCGGGTGGAGGACAACGCCTTCCCGATTCCGGAGCCCTCGGTATCGAGTCATCATTGCGAGATCCTGCTCCGTGGCAACGACGTGGTGGTGCACGATCTCAACTCGACCAACGGCACGTTTGTCAATGGGGAGCAGGTGACGGACGAGGCTCCGATCAAGCCGGGTCAGATTCTTCGGCTTGGGCAGGTGGAGCTTCGGCTCGAGACGGGGGCGGCGGGTCCGAGCAAGAAGCCGTTGGACCACACGATGGTGATACCGCAAGGGGTGAAGCTGAACGAGTTGGAGGGGGGGAGCAAGCCGGTCAGCTTTGAGAAGGACTCACCGTTCGCGAAGAAGGACAAGGGCGCGAACAAGGTATTCATCGGCATTGCGATTGTGCTGGGGTTGGTGATTGTGGCGTCGATCGTGGTGGCGGTGCTGAATTTGAACAAGCAGTAGGGCGGGCTGGGGGGGATTAGGGGGTCTGGCGCAGCCATCGGGCGACGTCGCGGGCGGCGTAGGTGATGAGGATGTCAGCGCCGGCGCGTCGCATGGCCAGGAGGCTTTCGAGGGTGACCGCGCGTTCGTCGACCCAGCCTTGGGCGGCGGCGGCTTTGATCATGGAGTATTCGGCGCTGACGGAGTAGGCGGCGGTGGGGAAGCCGAAGGTGGATTTGACGCGGTGGATGACGTCGAGGTAGGCGAGGGCGGGTTTGACCATGACGAGGTCGGCGCCTTCCTGGAGGTCCAAGGCGACTTCGCGCAGCGCTTCGAGGGCGTTGGGCGGGTCCATCTGGTAACTGCGGCGGTCGCCAAAATGGGGGGCTGACTCGGCGGCGTCGCGGAAGGGTCCGTAGAAGGCGGAGGCGAACTTGGCGGCGTAGGAGAGGATGGGGGTGTCTTGGAAGCCGTGGCGATCGAGTTCGCTGCGGATGGCGGCCACACGGCCGTCCATCATGTCGCTGGGCGCGACGAGGTCGGCGCCGGCTTCGGCGTGGCTGAGGGCGGCGCGGGCGAGGAGTTTGAGGGTGGGGTCGTTGAGGATGCGGGCGCCGCGGGGGTTGCGCTGGACGAGACCGCAATGCCCGTGGCTCATGTATTCGCAGAGGCAGACATCGGTGATGACGAGGAGGTCGGGGAGTTCTTTTTTGAGGAGGCGGACGGCTTGTTGGACGATGCCTTGGCGGGCGTAGGCGCCGGAGGCGCGTTCATCTTTGCGGTCCGGGATCCCGAAGAGGAGAACCGCCGGGACCCCGAGGGTGGCGGCCTCGGTGGCGTCGCGGAGGACTTCGTCGGGGGAGAGTTGGTCGACCCCGGGCATCGAGGCGACGGGACGGCGCAGTTTGCGTCCGGGGCGGACGAAGAAGGGGAGGACCAGCGAGTGGGCGGTGAGTTGGGTTTCGGCCACGAATCGGCGGAGGGTGGCGGTTTGGCGTAAGCGGCGGGGGCGGAGTTTGGGGAAGGGGGCGTGAGGGATGGGGGTCATGGGGTTGGGGTTGGGGTTGGGGTTGGTCGATGAGAAGACCAAGTCTGGGGGGGCGGCGAGCCACGCCCGGAAGGCGGGCAGGGGGAAGGAGAGGAAGGACTGGGCGCGGGTGCAGTCGAGGGACGTATCCGGGGGGCGGGGGGCTCCGGAGTATTCGTGCAACGAGGCGCGGCGGAGTTGGGGGTGGAGTTGGGGCCAGCGAGCGGCGAGGGTTTGGCCGATTTCCCAGCGGGAGAGTCGTTCGGCGCCCGCCAGGTGCCAGAGGCCGGTGGCGCGACGGTCAACGAACTCCCAGATCGCCCGGGCCGTGACGAGGGCGGGGATGGGGCACCGGAATTCGTCGTCGAAGAGGGTCAGGGTTTGGCCCTGGCGCCAGGCGCGGCGCATTTCCTCGTTAAATCCGCGGTCGCCGGTGGGCGAGGTGCCTCCGTTGAGGGAGGTTCGGATGACGGTATGGCGTGGGTTGGCCAGGACGATGCGTTCGGCTTGCGCTTTGGTTTCGGCGTAGACGCTGAGGGGGTTGACGGGGTCGTCTTCGCGGTAGTGTCCTTGGCGGCCGTCGAACACGAGGTCGGTGGAGAGGAACAGGAAGGGGCGGTCGGCGGCCAGTTCGGCGAGTCGGGCGGTGGCGTCGACGTTGACTTGTTGTGCGGCGGCGGGGTTGGCTTGGCAGGCGGGGCTCTTGCTGAGGGCGGCGCAATGGAGGATGCAGGCGGGCGGATCGCGTCGGAAGGCATCCCGGACGTCGTCGTGGTTGGTGAGGTCGAGGTGGTGGCGGGTGAGAGGGCG
>CAZVRY010000178.1:4867-14464 GCA_964629545.1 uncultured Verrucomicrobiota bacterium
CGGGCGGTCGGGGGGGTGGGGGCGGGCGGGGGGGGGGGGGGTGGGGGGGCGGCGGGGGGGTGGGGGGGGGGGTGGGGCGGTGAGCGTGAGGGAGTGGCCGAGGAGGCCGCCGGCGCCCGTGATCCAGACGGGGCTGGCGGGGGGGGGCTGCGGGAGGGGAGACATCAGTCGATCAGGCGGCGGGTGAGGTCGCCGTAGGCATCGATGCGCCGGTCGCGGAAGAAGGGCCAGTGGGTGCGGGTGGTCTCGAGTTGAGCGAGGTCGAGGGTTGCGAGCAGGGTTTGTTCCTGGTCCCCGGCGGCTTGGGCCAGGATCTCGCCTTGGGTGCCGGCGACGAAGCTATGTCCCCAGAATTCGAGGCCGGTGCTGCCGGCGGGTTGTTCGAGGCCGATGCGGTTGACGACGGCGACGTAGCAGCCGTTGGCGATGGCGTGGGCGCGTTGGATGGTTTGCCAGGCGTCGAGTTGGCGTGCGCCGAACTCGGCTTTTTCGGAGGGGTGCCAGCCGATGGCGGTGGGGTAGAAGAGGATCTGGGCGCCGTGCAGGGCGGTGAGGCGGGCGGCTTCTGGGTACCATTGGTCCCAGCAGACGAGGACCCCGATGCGTCCGTAGCGAGTGGACCAGGCGCGGAAGCCGAGGTCGCCGGGGGTGAAGTAGAACTTCTCGTAGAAGAGGGGATCATCGGGGATGTGCATCTTGCGATAGATCCCGAGGAGCGAGCCATCGGCGTCGAGGATGGCGGCGGTGTTATGGAAGAGGCCGGGGGCGCGGCGTTCGAAGAGGGAGGCGATGATGACGACGCGGCGGCGGCGGGCGAGTTTGGCGAGGGCTTCGGTGCTGGGGCCGGGGATGGGTTCGGCGAGGCGGAACTGGGCGTGGTCTTCGCTCTGGCAGAAGTATGGGGAGCGAAAGAGTTCCTGGGTGCAGAGGATTTGGGCGCCGGCGCGGGCGGCGCGGTCGGCGGCGGCCAGCGTGCGCTGGAGGTTGTCCTGGGGATCGGCGCCGCAGGCGGTTTGGAGGAGGCCGATGGTGACGGGGGAGGGAGGCACGGGCGAGGCGGGTGGGGGGGCTGGGCCGGGCGGCCTCAGGCCCTGGTGTCCGGGGTTCGGCCGAGCACGCGGGTGCTGCCGCGGTGGTCCTCTCCGCCCTGGGGGGTGGACTGTCCGAACAACTCCCGGATGAAGCGGCCGAGGGTTTCGTTGGTGGGGCCGTAGCCGGAGTGGTAGATATAGTGTTCGAGTTCGTAGAGCATCTCGTCGCTGGTGGGGTAGCGCTGGGCGAGGTCGCGCGCGAGGGCTTTTTGGAGGATTTCGTTGAGGCGGTCGTCGATGCGCTGGTCGAGTTGGCGGAAGTCAGGGATGGGGAGGGTGAGGATGCGGTCGCGGGAGTCTTCGGGGGTGGCGCCTTTGAAGAGGTTGCGTCCGAGGAGGAGGTGGGCGAGGACGACGCCGGCGGAGAAGAGGTCGGAGCGTTTATCGGTGATTTGGAAGTCGGCCTGTTCCGGGCTCATGAAGTCGGCTTTGCCGGCGACGACTTCGCCTTCCTGGTCTTGGAGGAAGCCGCGGGCTTTGGCGATGCCGAAGTCGGTGAGTTTGACATCACCCTCGAAGGCGATCATGAGGTTTTTGAGGCTGACGTCGCGGTGGACGATGCCGAGGGGGCGGCCGTCGGGGCCGGATTTGGCGTGGGCGTAGGCGAGGCCGCGGCAGACGCGGCTGACGATGAAGACGGCGAGTTCGCGGGGGAGTTGGCGATCTTTCTCGCGGAGTTGCTGGAGGAACTGTTCGAGGTTGACGCCGCGGATAAGCTCCATGGCGATGAAGTAGATGCCGCGGGCTTCGCCGAGGTGGTAGGTTTGGACGATATTGGTGTGGATGAGGTCGGCCACGAGTTTGGCTTCGCCGATGAAGTTCTCGATGAACATCTTCTGGTTGGCGTAGCTTTGGCGGATGACCTTGATGGCGATGCGCTTGACGAAGTCGCGGGCGCCGTGTTGTTCGGCCTCATAGACGATGCCCATGCCGCCTTCGAAGATTTTGCGGGTGATCTCGTAACGGAAGTCACTTTGGATGGTGAAGAGGCTCGCCACGACGGTGGATCTTGTGGAAAAGGGGGGGCAAGTCAAGTCCTGGGCATGGCGGAAAAGGGTTGGTTCTAGCGGGGTATTTTGTCCTTGCGCCGTCGGTCGAGGGGGCTTTAATACGGCCGAAGTCGGACGTCGAAACAATCCAAATTCAACCCTCAAATATGGCTAAAGCTCTCTCGAAGTCCCAGGTGGCGGCGACCCTTGCGGACAAGGTTGGGATCACCAAGAAACAAGCGGTGGCGGCGCTTGATCAGATCGCGGCGCTGGCCTACAAGAACGCGAAGAACAGCTTCACCCTGCCGGGCATTGGCAAGCTGGTGCTGGTGAATCGCAAGGCTCGGGTAGGGCGCAATCCGGCCACGGGCGAGCAGATCCAGATTCCGGCCAAGAAGGTGGTGAAGTTCCGCGTGGCCAAGGCCTGCAAGGACGCCATCCTCGGGAGCAAGTAGTCCGGTTCGCCTGGTTGACGGCACTCTGAGATCTTCGGAGTGCCGTTTTTCTTTCCGGACGGTTCTTTCCTGTTGGCCCCATGGACCTCGAGTCGGGTTTGCCGAGCCGGCTGGCCGCGCCGCGCAAGATTGGCGTGGTCGGCTGCGGCGCGTTAGGTGGTTTCTACGCGGCGCGGCTGGTCCGTGCCGGCTGGCCGGTGCATTGCCTGGTGCGGTCGGATTACGAGGTGGTCCGGCGCGAGGGGTTTCGGGTGGAGAGCGTGGAGGGGAATTTCGTGGCGCGGCCGGAGGTGGCGGCGCGGCCGGAGGCGGTGGGCGAGTGTGACGCGGTGTTGATCGGGCTCAAGACGACGGCGAACGGGGCGTTTTCGGAGTTGTTGTCGCCGTTGGTGGGGCCGGAGACGGTCCTGGTGACGTTGCAGAACGGGTTGGGGAACGAGGAGGCGTTGGCCGAGTTGTTTGGGGAGGAGCGGGTGCTGGGGGGGTTATGTTTTGTGTGTCTGAACCGGGTGGGGCCCGGACGGATCGCGCACCGTGCGCACGGGCGGATTGTGCTGGGGGAGCACGGGCGGGCGCCGCAGGCGCGCACGCACGCGGTGGCCGGTTGGTTTCGGAGCGCGGGGGTGGCTTGCGACGTGACGGAGAGTCTGGCGCGGGCGCATTGGGAGAAATTGGTGTGGAACATCCCTTTCAATGGCCTTGGGGTGGCGGGGGTGGCGGGCTACGAGGCGTTGGCGCTGGGGCGGTTGGACCCCGAACGCGGGTTGGGCCGGTGCCTTTCGACGCAGGATTTGCTGGGGGAGGCGCGCTGGGAGACAGCGGTTCGGGAACTCATGATGGAAGTGATGCGGACGGCTTGGGCCTTGGGACACGCGGTGGATCCGGCCTGGGCCGAGGTTCAGATTGAGCGGACGCGGTCGATGGGGGATTACCGGGCGTCGACCCTGGTGGACTTCGAGCGGGGTCAGACGTTGGAGTTGGAAAGTTTGTTTCGGTTGCCGCTGGCGCGGGCTCACCAGGCGGGGGTGGCGGCGCCGTGGATGGAGCGGCTGTGTGCGGTTCTGGAGGCGTTGGATCGCCGAACCAGCGGAGGCTTGCCACGCGGGGGCGTCTCGGATGGAATTCGGTCCGCATGAGCAATGTTATTTCCGGTCGGGGTGCGGGCGGGTTGATCCCGGTGCTAGTGGCGGCGGTCCTGGTCTGCCAGGCGTCATGGCATCGGGCCGTGGGGGCGGGGAACGCCCTAGAGAATTACGTTCGGCAGCCGGACTCCAGCTACAACTGGAAGCGCTGCGAGCAGAAGCGGGTGGAGGGGGGGACGCTCACGCACCTGGAACTGGTGTCGCAGACGTGGCGGGAGCAGTTTTGGAGTCACCACTTGGTGGTCCTGCGACCGGACGGGCTGAGCACCGCGGACATTGCGTTGCTGTTCATCAGCGGGGGCAGCTACGGGGGCCCGAACGAGAAGGACCTGGAGATGTTCCGCCTGATCGCCGAGCGGGCGGGGGCCATGGTGGCCGTGCTGAACAAGGTGCCGAACCAACCGCTTTACGATGGGCGTCGTGAGGATGCGTTGATCGCGTATACGTTCGATCAGTACACGAAGACGGGCGACGCGACCTGGCCGCTGTTGTTCCCGATGGTGAAGAGTGCGGTGCGGGCCATGGACACGGTGCAGGCGTGGGCCGAGCGGGAGTGGGGGCAGCGGGTGGGCCGTTTCGTGGTGGCGGGGGCGTCGAAGCGGGGGTGGACCACGTGGCTGAGCGCGGCGGTGGACGAGCGCGTGGTGGGGGTGGCGCCGATGGTGATCGACATGTTGAACATGAAGGTGCAGTTGGAATGGTCCCGCCGGATGTATGGGCGGCCGAGCGAGGAGATCGAGGATTACACGCGGATTCGCTTTGACGAGCGGATCGACGAGCCCGAGGTGGTGACGTTGCGGGGTTGGGTGGATCCGTTCAGCTATCGGGCGCGTTACACGATGCCGAAGTTGATTCTGCTGGGCACGAACGATCCCTACTGGGTGGTGGATTCGCTCCGCCACTATTGGGGGGACCTGCCGGGGCCGAAGTTGATCTTCCAGACGCCGAATGCGGGCCACGATCTGGCGGGGGGCCAGGAGGCCGTGCGGACCTTGGCGGTCTTCTACCGCTTGCTGGCACGGAAGGAGCCCCTGCCCACGCTGGAGTGGTCGATCGAGGCGGCGGCGGGGGGCGGTTCGAACCGGATCAAGGTAGCCGCGAGCGCGGCGCCGCGGCGGGTGTTGTTGTGGACGGCCGATTCGGAGGACCGCGATTTTCGGGACGGGACGTGGACGAGTCGTTCGGTGGAGGTGGCGGGGGGTGCGAAGGAGGCGACGGTGGACGTGGCGGCCCCGGGCTCGGGGTATCGGGCCTACCTGGTGGAGTGGGTGTTGCCGGACGGCCAGGGGGGGAGTTACGGACTGTCCACGGAGGCGCGGGTGATCCCGGACGTGGCGCCGTGAGCGGGGGCGTGGCGACGCGGGCCGCGGGTTTGGTGACAATCAACTTGTCGGGGCTTGCCTGCCTTGCGTAGGCTGCGCGGATTATGAAAGTCGAATTCTACGGACACGTCAGACAATATCAGAATCTGAAGGCGGAGATTGACGCCAACATCCAAGAAGTGCTGATGAGCGGCCAGTATGTGATGGGGCCGATGCTCAAGCGCCTCGAGGCCGAGTTGGCGGCGTATCATGGGACCAAGTATGCGGTCGGGTTGGGCAACGGCACGGATGCGATTTGGCTGGCCCTGATGGCGTTGGGGGTGGGCCCGGGCGACGAGGTGATCACGCATCCGAACACGTTTTTCGCGACGGCGGAGGCCATCTGGATTGCCGGCGCGACGGCGGTGTTTGTCGACTGTTGTCCCAAGACCAAGTGCATTTGTCCGGACAAGATCGAGGCGGCGATCACGCCGAAGACGAAGGCGATTATTCCGGTGCATCTTTACGGGCAGTGTGCGGACATGCGGGCGATTCGGAAGATTGCGGACCAGCACAAGTTGTATGTGATTGAGGACAACGCGCAGGCGATCGGGGCGGCGGGGCCCGATTTCAGGATTGCGGAGCTGAGCGATGCGGCGACGACGAGTTTCATCATTCAGAAGAACCTGGGCACGTTTGGGGACAGCGGCGCGCTGGTGACGAACAATGCGGAGATCGACGCGAAGGTGCGCAAGTTGCGCAATCATGGATCCAACCAGCGCAACGTGCACAGTTACGGGTTCAACAGCCGGTTGGACGATCTGCATGCGGGGGTGTTGAGCGCGAAGCTGAAGAAGATTGACGCCTGGAACGACCTGCGGCGGAAGTGGGCGGACCGTTACACGGCCGGGTTGCAGGGTTGCCGGACGTTCGACCTGCCGGTGGCGCTGCCCGGTTACCGGCATGTGTTTCACCTGTATGTGATTGAGACGAAGAAGGCGGCCTGGCGGGATCCGTTGGTGGATTTCCTGGTCAAGAATGGCGTGGATGCCAAGACGCACTATTCGATCGCGATCCACCAGCAGGCGGGTTATCCCTGGGGCAAGGAAGCTCGGGTGGTGGGAGGGGTGCCCAACGCGGAGGCCAACGCGGCCTGTTGCGTGTCGTTGCCGATGTTCCCCGAGTTGCGCGAGGACGAAGTGGACTACGTGGTTGGGAAGGTGAAGGAATGGGACGCCATGCACGCGGCGGAGGCGCCGGCGGGTCCTGGCGTGGCGCAGGGGGGTGCGACCTGCGCGAGTTGCCGCTAAGGTGAACGACCTCAAGGGTACCCCGCGGCGGGCCTTGGGCCCGACCGCGGGGGCGTGCTTCCTGGAATGCTGACATTATGAGCTCTCTTTACACGGTGGTGGTGGTAGGCATGGGCAAGCGCGGCATGCATCATGCAGCCGCCTTCAACGCCAGTGGCCGGTTCCAGGTCACGGGGATTTGCGACATCGACCCGGCGCGGCTGGAGGCGGCCGCGGCCAAGCTGGGGGGGCCGCGGGCAGGGACGGATGCGGCGGCGCTCGCTCGCGAGCTCAAGCCGGACGTCTTTTGTTTTTGCACGATGCCGCATTTGCGGACGCCGTTCATCGAGGCGGGGATAGCCGGCGGGGCCAGGCTGATTGCCTTCGAGAAGCCGGTGGCGCTAAGCAGTCGGGAGGTGCTGAGCATTCGAGACCGGCTGCGGCAGGCGGGCGTGAAGGCGGTAGTGAGCCACCAGCATCGTTACGGGGCGCATTACCGCAAGGTGAAGGAGATCGTGGCCAGCGGCGCCTTGGGGCGGGTGCACACGGTTTACGGGACGGCGACGGGCTGGATGACGCACATGCTGTCGCATTTGATCGACTACACGCGGTGGTTCAACGACGAGGCGCCGGCGCAGTGGGCCATGGCCCAGGCGGCGGGACGATCCAAGCTGGCGGACAACCATCCGTCGCCGGACTACATTGCGGGGTTTGTGCAGTACGCGAACGGCGTGCGGGGCGTTTACGAGTGTGGGGCGGGGGCTCCGGATCAGCCGGAGGTGGGCAAGTGGTGGGGGAAGTGTCGGCTGGGGGCCCAGGGCACGGAGGGGTTTGCGGAGGTTTTGACCAATGGGGGATGGCGGTCGGTCACGCGGCGGGATGGGTATCAGGCGGGGGAGGGGGCGATGAATTACGATGCGGACATGCCGCCGTACGTATTGGAGATGGCGGCGTGGCTGGATGACGAGCGCCGGGTGCACTCGTGCCATTTCGAGGGGGCGTGTCAGGGGGCGGAGATCATGCTGGCGCTGCAGCGATCGGCGGCGCAGGGGGGGCAGGTGGCGTTGCCTTTGGGGGAGGGCGCGGAGGAGCAGGAGTTGCTCAAGGCCGCGCTGGCGGAGCGCCCGGTGTTGGTTTCCTGCGAGCAAAACCGGAAGGAGTTCGGCCTGGGCTAGCCGGGGCGGAGCGCGTTGGGTTCCTGTCCATGGAAGTGATCATCCAACCGGACGCGGAGGCGGCGGCGCTGCTGGTGGCGGAGATCATAGCGCGTTCGCTACGGGCGAACCCGCACCTGGTGTTGGGGTTGGCGACGGGGCGGACGATGGAGTCGGTCTATTGTCACCTGGTGCGGATGCATCGGGAAGAGGATCTGGATTTCTCGCTCTGCAGCACGTTCAACCTGGACGAATATGTGGGGCTGGGGGCTGGGCATGCGGGTTCTTATCGACGCTACATGAACCAACACCTCTTCGATCAGGTCAACATCGACGAGCGGAACACCCATCTGCCGGACGGCGAGGCGCGCGACCTGGACCGGGAATGCGCGCAGTATGAGGAACTGATCCGGCGCTTCGGGGGGATCGACCTGCAGTTGCTGGGGATTGGGCGGGCGGGGCATATCGGGTTCAACGAGCCGCTTTCGGCGTTGCGTTCGCGCACGCGGGTGAAGGCCTTGACGCCGGTGACGATCCAGCAGAATGCGGACCTTTTTGGGGGTCCTGGGAAGGTGCCGCGCCGGGCGATCACGATGGGGGTGGGCACCATCCTGGATGCCCGCCGCTGCCTTTTGTTGGCGACGGGGGCGGAGAAGGCGGAGCTGATTGCGAAGGCAGTGGAAGGGCCGGTGACGTCGATGATCTCCGCGACCGCGCTGCAACTGCATCCGCACTGCACGGTGGTGGTGGACAACCTGGCGGCGGGCCGTTTGGAAGGGGCGGATTATTACCGCTGGGTGTTTGCCAACGAGCCGGAGTGGGCCGAGTACCGCCGTGATCGGAGCCGACTGCGAGAGGTCCCATGCAAGCCACGTCGTTCACGCCGATCAGGGAATTCGAGGTAGACGCCTTGCGGGTGGCGGTCTATGCCACGCGGGAGGCGATGGGGGCGGCCGCCGCGGCGGCGGCGGCGGGATGGTTGCGGGAGATTCTGGCCCGGCAGTCGTGTGCGGGGGTGATTTTCGCGGCCGCTCCCTCCCAGGACACCTTGTTGGCCTCGTTGGCGGCGGCGTCGGAGGTAGCCTGGGACCGGGTCGAGGGGTTTCACATGGACGAGTATTTGGGGATCGCGGAGGATCATGCGGCCAGCTTCCGTCGTTACCTGCGGGAGCATGTCGAGGGGCCTCTGGGTCTGCGGCGGTTCCACTACATCCGGGGAGACGCGGAGCAACCCCTCGATGAGTGCGATCGCTACGAGAAGGCGTTGGCCGGCCAAACGGTGGATCTCTGTTGTTTGGGGATCGGGGAGAATGGGCATTTGGCGTTCAACGACCCGCCGGTGGCGGATTTCTCGGATCCGCGTCGGATCAAGTTAGTGGCTTTGGACGAGGGTTGTCGGCGGCAGCAGGTGGCGGAGGGGCATTTTCCGTCGTTGGAGGCGGTTCCGGGCTATGCGTTCACGCTGACCATTCCGGCGCTTTGCGCGGCGAGCCGGATGGTCTGTGTGGTGCCTGGAGAGCGGAAGGCGTGGGCGGTTCGGGAGGCGCTGGAGGGGCCGATCACGCCGCGGTGTCCGGCGTCGTTCTTGCGCCGGCAACCGCAGGCGACGCTTTACTTGGACGTGGCGGCGGCGGGGAAGCTGGGGCGTTAACCCGCATGGTGCACCTTCGCGTGGACCAGGCCGGGGAAAGAACTCTCCCAACCAACGTTCGGAATTATGATTTCTGATTTGGGTGTGGGACAGCAATCCTCGTTTTGAATACTGGAGTCCCCCTCTCCCTGTCTCCCGCCCCCCAACCTGAGTCATCGCTGCGCTGGAAACGGTTGGGGAGAGGGATGCGATTACATTGTTGCGGGCGAAAACGCATGAAGAAATGTTGTGCTTTTTCAGGCACTCTTGCTCTTGCTCTTGCTCTTGCTCTCCCAAATTTCAAATACCTTTGGCTAGAATCCTTGCCGCCCAGAACTTGATCAAATCAAGTCAAGTTCTCGTCCCGTCCCTCCTGCCGGCAAGGATTCTACAGAGCGAGGCGTGGAAATTGGGGTCCAGACGGCGAAGGCGCGTGGCACGAAAATGGGGGCCGGAGCGGGTCTGAGGTCACGCCTCGCTAGAGTCCTTGAGTTTCAAAACAGGGAGTAGGCAGATCAAGTTTTCAGGCGGCCTTTTGTTGGGCAG
>CAZVRY010000179.1:0-14264 GCA_964629545.1 uncultured Verrucomicrobiota bacterium
GCCGCAGCCGGGCACGGGGGTGGTGGTACGGATATTGGAGCGGCGGCGCACGCAGATCGTGGGGACGTTGCAGCGGGGGCGGCAATTCCTCTATGTGGTTCCGGACGATCCGCGGTTGTCGCACGACATCTACGTGCCGGAGCCGCGCGACGTGGGCCGGCCGGCGCGGGTGGGGGACAAGGTGGTGGTGGAGTTGCGGGCGTGGGAGTCGCGTCACACGAATCCGGAGGGCGAGGTGGTGGAGGTGTTGGGGGCGCTGGACGCGGAGGGTGTGGACATGTTGTCGGTGTTGCGACAGTACGACTTGCGGCTGCGATTTCCGAAGGAGGCATTGCAGGAGGCGCGGGCGGTGGGGACGGCGGTGGGGGCGGAGGATCTGCGGGGGCGGGTGGATGCGCGGGGGCAGGTTGTGGTGACGATCGATCCGGACGATGCGAAGGACTTCGACGATGCGATCGGGTTGGCGCGGGCGGGGGAGGGTCGCTGGCGTGTGTGGGTGCACATTGCGGATGTGTCGCGTTACGTCAGGCCGGGGACGGCGTTGGATGAGGAGGCGCGGCGGCGCGGGAACTCGGCCTATCTGGTGGATCGCGTGGTTCCGATGTTACCGGAGGCATTAAGCAATGAGTTGTGTTCGCTCAAGCCGGGGGTGGATCGTTTGACGAAGTGTGCCGAGTTCCTGGTGTCGGAGGACGGCCGGGTGTTGTCGGTGAGGTTCTACTCGGCGGTGATTCATTCGCGGCGGCGGTTCACTTACGGGGAGGCATTGGCGATCCTGGGGAGGCGGCCGGTGGGGCCGATCGAGGAGATGCTGCATCAGGCGCACCATCTGGCGCAGGGTCTGCGTCGCCGCCGTTTTCAGGGGGGTGCGCTTGCCCTGGATTTTCCGGAGGCGAAGATACGCCTGGACGAGCGCGGGCGGGTGGTGCGGATCGAGCAGATCGAGAATGACATTTCGCATCAGCTCATCGAGGAGTTCATGTTATTGGCGAACGAGGCCGCGGCGGCGCGCTTGAAGCAGCTTCGGCGGCCGGGGGTCTACCGGGTGCACGAGGCTCCGGCGCCGAAGCGTCTGGAGGAGTATCGGGAGGAGTTGCTGAGCCACAATGTGCCCTGTGGGAATCTGGCTCACCCGCGGGAGGTGCAGAAGCTGTTGCAGCGGCTGGAGACGCATCCGTTGGGGGCCGTGTTGAAGGTGGGGCTGTTGAGGTCGCTGATGCGGGCCCGCTACGCGGCGGAGCCGCTGGGGCATTACGGGTTGGCCAAGCACGATTACACGCATTTCACGTCGCCGATTCGGCGTTATGCGGATTTGCTGGTGCATCGGGCTCTCTTTGGCGCGGAGCATGTGTCGGTGGCGTCCTTGCGGGAGACGGCGGAGCACCTGTCGCTGGCCGAACGCAACGCGGCGGATGCGGAGCGGGACAGCAAGGATGTGAAGCTCTACGCGTACTTGGAGGGCCAACTTCGGTCGGGGCGGCCGGAGTCGTATCCGGCCCTGGTCACCGACGTGCGGAATTTCGGATTCTTCGTGGAGGTCCCGGGGTTAGCGATGAGCGGGTTGGTGCCGTTGTCGGCGGTGGAGGAGGACTTTTTCGATTTTGAAGGGGCGCACAATCGTTTAGTGGGGCGGCGGACGCGGCGGATGATTCGGTTAGGAGATCGGGTGGTGGTGGAGGTGGCGAAGGTGGATCGGTTCAAGAAGCAGGTGGATTTTCGGTTGGCTGGGGAGCGTCGGGGTGGCCGTGTGGGGGGCCGGCGGGAGGAGCCGCGGGCGAGCAGGCACGGGGGAGGGCGTGGCCGGCGGGAGGAGCCGCGGGCGGGAGGGCGTGGGGGAGGGCGTGGGGGAGGGCGTGGGGGAGGGCGGAAAGCAGCCGGGCGGCCGCCTCATGCAACCGCCCGGACAACCCAAGCAACAACGCGACTCACGAGGTCAACCAAGCCTTGACCTGTTTCCAGGTTCATGGCTGACCTAGGGGCAGTCTATTTGGCGGGTTGGGGATGGCTAACCGAGGTTTGCCAATATTTGGGCGGATATTGCCCTTTGATCAATGGGATGCAGTGAGCCTGAATGGGTCGATCGATGCGCACGTGGTTTGGAGGATGCGTTCGCCGGCTTGCAGGGCTGCGGTGCGGGCTTCCTGCGGGGCGGCCTCGCGTTCAGGGGTGGCGTCGGCGCACGGAAGGACCCCGGCATCGCCGCAGGATACCGGGCGTCGGGTTAGGCGGGCGAGGGCGAAACCGGGGCCGTCAGGCCCGGGACCGCGCTACCAACAGGATTGAGGCCAGGCCGAGGACGGTGAGGGCGAGGGCAGAACCGGAATCAGGCACCGCGCCAGCGGGGTTGGCGGTGGCGGAATCGAAGACGACGATGAACGCGGTGGGATCTCCGCCGTTGTTGACGCGGACATCGATCGTATTGAGGCCGGGGAGGAAGCCGGTACTGATGGAGAAGGGGTGGAGGGATCCAAAACTGGCAAAGCCGGTCGAGAACAGCGCGGATCCGTTCAAGCCGATGGAGCCATCGTTGTCGGTGGAGAACCTGCCGGTGACGAGGGCGGTCGAAGGGTCGAGGCCGGTCAGATCGATGGTGAGGCTGTAGGTGTAGTATCCGGAGGTGCCCGCGAGGCCGTTCGCTCCTGGGGAGACCCAAGCCGCCTGGGTCAGGTCTGGGGAGTAGGCCCCGTTGTAATAGCGGAATGGGTTGGAACCTGGCGCATACCCGGCACCGGAGGGTTGTGCGGTGAGTTGCCAAAAGGCGGTGGAACCTCCGGGCGAGACCAGGGTGTCGGAAGCATTCACGCCGGTGTTATGGACGGTGATGGTGGCGGCGGAGGCGGTGAGAGCGCAGATGGCGAGGCCGAGGAGGATCGGAGTTTTTTTCATGATGTCGAACGCTGCGCGTGGCGGAGCAGGAACGATGCCGTCGCCATCCGAGGCCGGTTCTTGAATAATGCAACCTATTATTGATGAATGCGTTAGGTGTCTTGATGGTGGAGCCTGTGTCTCTTGGGTGCACCCACGGATGTTAAGGAAACCGACGCTCGGGGGTTAGGGCGCGGCTGGGACAATGGATTAGTTACGTATTCGCAATAGGTTATGGAACTTGACGCGAGTGTAAAGAATCCCGACGACGCGAAGGGAGATTAGGTCGTTGGGATGGTTAATGGCTGTAGATGAGTGACTTACCGATGGATTTGGGCCTGTAAGGAAATCCGTCGATCAAGGCGGCGGAGGGTGTGCACCGGGCGACAGATGCGGGGGGGCCGCGGTGGTTGCAAGGGGTGGGACAGGGTGACGGGTTCGCGGGCGATTACGATGATGAGTAGGGTGAGGAGGAGGGGCGACGCCGTGGGCTTTGGCCTCTAGAATCCTTGCCGCCCAGAACTTGATCAAGTCGAGTCAAGTTCTCGTCCCGTCCCTCCTGCCGGCAAGGATTCTACAGAGCGAGGCGTGGAAATTGGGGTCCAGACGGCGAAGGCGCGTTGCACGAGAATGGGGGCCGGAGCGGGTCTGAGGTCACGCCTCGCTAGGTTCTCTGGTTTACGGGGGTGGATTCAGCGTGGGGGTTCGGTTTCTTGGAATTCGCGGTAGGAGAAGAGGAGGGCGGAGGCGGTGAGCGCGACGGTAGTGAGGGTGGCGACCTCGAGGAGTGCGCCGGGCCAACCCCAGGCGGGGAGGGCGACGGTGGCGGTTAAGGCGGGGCAGGTGCCGAGGAGGGCTTCGAAGTGGCGGGAGAGGGAGAGGACGTTGAGGTTGGTGGGGATTTGGCCGAAGCCGATTTCGACGATGGCGCCATAGAGGACGCCGAGGAGGACGTAGCGTTTCGAGGCGAGGCCGAGGAGGACGCTGACGGCGGTGAAGGCGGGGATGAGGGCGGTTTGGACGCCGAGGAGCCAGAGGCCGAGAGGGAGGGCGCCGTCGAGGCGGAGGGAGAGTCCGGCGGCGGTGAGGAGGACGGCGTTGAGGGCGAGCATGAGTTCGAGCCAGGCGACGTGGGCGAGGTATTTGAGGAGGAGGAGGCGGGCGCGGCTGAGGGGGCGGGTTACGAGGAAGGGGAGGGTGCCGGCCTGGAGTTCGTCACGGATCATGGAGCCACCGGAGAGCAGGCAGGTGATGGGGACCATGAACGGGGCGTAGAGGTGCAGGATCCACATGCGGAAGCCTTCGGATTGGTGGCCGCTGGCGGTGGCGAGGGTGAGGGTAGCGAGGAGGGGGAAGGCGAGGGTGAGGGCAAGGATGCTTGGGAGGCGACGCCAGGAGAGCAGGCTGCTCCAGGTGAGTTGGAGGATGCCGAGGAAGGCCCCGGTCAGCGTGGGCAGCGGGGGAGTCAGTCTGGGATGGGCGGGGTTGCTCGGGACGGCTGGGTCGGTCATGCGGAGGTGACCCTTTCGAAGATTTGCCTGAGGGATCGGCTTTCGCTGCGGATTTCGTAAACGGCGACGCCGCTGGAGTGGAGGAGGTCGAGCCAGCGGGCGAAGAAGTCTTCCGGGTGGCGGACGCGGAGGTGGAGGGTCTGGCCATCGGGGGCGAGGTCGAAGCCGAGGAGGAGGTCGGCGTCGAAGAGGACGCGGGCCAATCGGTCGGGGTGGTTACAGCGGACGCGGAGTTGTTCGGACCAATGGCGGAGGTCGGCGCGGATTTCGTGGCGGGTCCCGGAGGCGAGGATACGCCCCCAGTTAAGGATGAGGAAATCGCGGCAGAGGCCTTCGAGTTCGGAGAGGATGTGGCTGGAGATGAGGATACTGCGTCCGGCGCGGGCGAGGCTGAGGAGGATGTGGCCGACTTCCTGGCGGGCCATGGGGTCGAGGCCGTTCATGGGTTCATCGAGGACGAGGAGGTCGGGGTCGTGGAGGAGCGCTTGGGCGAGTTTGACGCGTTGGCGCATTCCTTTGGAGTATTGGCCGAGGGGGCGGGACCAGTGTTCGCGGCCGAGGCGGACGGTTTCGAGGACGGTTTCGGCGCGGGCGATGGCGGTGGCGGCGTTGAAGCCGGACATGCGGCCGAGGGCTTGGAGCCACTGGAGGGGGCGGAGGTCGGGATGGACGGCTTCGCTTTCGGGGCAATAGCCGATGCGGGCGAGGAGTGGGGGGTTATTCCAGGGGGTTTGGCCGAGGACCAGCAGGGAGCCGGAGCTGGGGCGGAGTTGGCCGGTGATGAGTTGGATGAGGGTGGATTTGCCGGCGCCGTTGGGGCCGACGAGGCCGGTGAGGCCGGGGCGGACCTCGAAGCTGACATGGTTGAGTCCCATGACGATGCCGTACCAGCGGCTGAGGTCGCGGCCTTCGATGAGGGCGCTCATTCGGTTTTGGTGCGGAGGTGGAGGAGGAAGCCGGCGCTGGCGCCGAGGAGAGCGAGCCCCACGCAGGCGGGGACGACCTTGGGGTTGCTCCAGGCGTCGGGTCGGCGGCGGGAGGCTTCGCGGAGCATTTGGCCGAAGACGGGGATTTCGCGTTGGAGACGTTCGAGGTCGGCGGCGGGTTGGTAGATTTGGACGGCGACGAGGCGGAGGTTGTGGCGGAAGCTGAGGAACTGGAGCCAGGGGTTGGTGCGTTCGGAGATGGGGACGAGGGTATTGCCGACGAGCCAGAGGAAGAGCCAGGCGCCGACGGCGACGCGTTCTTTGGCGGAGAGGGCGGAGACGCCGAGGCCGAGGAGGGCGAGGACGAGGCTGGCGGTGGTGGTGAAGAGGAGGGTATGGAGGAGGGCGGTGCGGGCGTGCCAGAAGAAGTGCCATTTGGGGGCGAGCAGGTTACCGACGAGCCAGGCCAGGAGGGCGGGGCCGATCCAGGTGAAGGCGAGCAGGCCGAGGAGGGTGCCGAACTTGCCGAGGAGGTAATCCCAGCGGTTAAGGGCTTTGGAGGCGTAGACGAGGAGGGCGTTACTGGAGAGGTCGCGGGTAATGAGGTGAGGGATGGCGAGGAGGACCACGACGATATTGAGGGTGAGGCCGAGGGTGCTGAACGCGTAGAAGAGGGCGTTTTCGGCGGTTCGGACCGAGATTTCGGGGTGGGTCACGAGCCACTGGGCGAGGCCGCCGACCAGGGCTTGGGCGCCGCCGCGCAGGGTGGCGGCCCAGCGGACCACGAGGCTGTCTTCGACCAGGAGCTGGCCGATGACGAAGAGGAGCATGGTTTGGCCGAGGGCGAGGCTCCAGGCGAGCATGACGAGGTAGCGCATCCAGCGGTTGCCGAGGCAGGCGCGGAGGCCGTGGAGGGCGATCGCGCCGCGGCGGCGCCAGATGCCTTGGTGGCGGCCCTGCCAGCGTTGGTAGTGGATGTCATGCAGGGCCATGACTTTCCTCCATGGCTTGCACGAACATCTCTTCCAGGACGTTCGGGCTGGGGGTGATTTCGAGGGGGGGGATGCCGAGTTCGCGCAGGAGGGCGAGGAGCGGACCGAGGTCGGCCGACTGGTGTTCGACTCGGAGGTGGCCGTTGGGCAGGGTTTCGCAGGGCCAGTTGCGGGCGCGGAAAGCGTCGAGGACGGCTTCAGGACGGTCGGCGACGACGACTTCGGCGGCGCCGCGTCGGCGTTCTTTGAGGCGGGCGAGGGTATCGTGGACGAGGATGCGGCCGCGGGCGATCAGGATGATCTGGTCGCAGATTTGCTCGACATCGGGGAGGAGGTGAGTGGAGACGACGATGGTGATGTGGTGGTCGGTCCAGAGGCGGCGGACGAGGTCGAGCATTTGGGACTGGCCTTTGGGATCGAGGCCATTGGTGGGTTCGTCGAGGAAGACGATCTCGGGGTCATGGACGATGGCCTGGGCGAGTTTGAGGCGCTGCTTCATGCCGGTGGAGTAGGTCTCAACCTTACGGTAGCGTTCCTGTCCCATGCCGACATAGTCGAGCATCTCGTGGGCGCGTCGGCGGGCGTCGGTGAAGGGGAGGCCGCAGAGTTGGGCGCAGTAGGTGACGTATTCGCAGCCGGCCATGCCGGGGATATGGCAATCCTGCTCGGGGGTATAGCCGACGCGCTGGCGGATTTCGCGACCGTCGCGGAGGATGTCGTGGCCGAGGAGGCGGGCGGAGCCGCTGGTGAGGCGGTGGAGGCGGAGCAGGCACTTAATGAGGGTGGACTTGCCCGCGCCGTTGGGGCCGAGGAGGCCGATGGGGCCGGGTTCGACGCGGAGGTCGATCTGGTTGAGCGCGCGCAGGGGCCCGTAGTTTTTGACCAGGGCGTTGGTTTCGATGACCGGGGAGCCCACGGGCGCGAGCATAGTGGACCCTGGACGCATGGCCAGCCGGTTTTGTGGCGGGCTTTGGGCTTGCCAGGGCGGGGGACTCCTTCAATGGTTGGCGGCATGGAACGACCTGATCAACTCCGCGAGCTTTTTCGGATGCAGAAGGCGCTGAACGAGCGCATTGGGGTGCGCACGGATGGGATGAGCGAGGAGGAGAAATCGCGTTGGGTGTTGAACTACTGTCGGGCGATGACGCAGGAGATTGCGGAGTTGACGGACAGTGTGCCGTGGAAGTGGTGGGCGAAGTATCAGCAGTATGACGAACAGAACGCGCGGGTGGAGGTGGTGGACCTGTTTCATTTTCTGATCAGCCTGGCGCAGGTTCTGGGGATGAGCGCGGACGATGTGTTTGCGGCCTACGTGAAGAAGAACGAGGTGAATTTCAAGCGGCAGGAGACGGGTTACGCGGTGAAGGATGAGCACGACTCGAAGCACATTTAAGGGTTCGGCCCGCGTGCGGGCGCGCGGCCCCGGGCGGGGGGTGGCCGAGGTTGGCCGGGTTCGAGGGGGGCGGGGGGGGAGAGCCGATCTCGAGCGGGTGCTCATCACCGAGGCGGAAATCGCGCGGCGGGTGGCGGTGCTGGCGGCCCGGATCCAGCGCGACTTCGCCGGGCGAGATCTCACGGTGGTGGCGTTATTGAACGGGACGGTCATGTTCCTGGCTGACTTGATGAGGCGGTTAGATCTCCCGCTGCGCCTGGATTTCATGGGGGTGTCCAGCTACGGTGCGGCGACGAGCCCCGGGGAGGTGGTGGTGACCAAGGAGCTGCGGTTGGAGGTGCGGGGGCGGGACGTGCTGGTGGTGGATGACATTCTCGACACGGGGTGCACGCTGCGCGAGGTCCTGGGGCGGATTCGCCGCCTGGGTCCGCGGAGCCTGCGGGTCTGCGTGCTGCTGGAGAAGATGGGCCGGCGGCGGGAGCGGGTGCGGGCCGACTATGTCGGGTTTCGGATTCCGGACGAGTTTGTGGTGGGGTATGGGATGGATTTTGCGGAGCGGTATCGGAATCTGCCTTTTGTGGGGGTGTTGCGTCGGGAGTGCTACGCGGGGAGGGAGTGAAGGGTACGGCTGGGCTTGACCGTGGGGGCAGGGCAGGGGAGGGTGCGCGGGAGTTCTCCATGAAGATCACGATGCAGGGTGCGGCGGGCGGCCAAGTGACGGGTTCGGCCTATCAGATACAGACCAGGCAAGCGAACGTGCTGGTGGATTTCGGGGTGTTTCAGGGGGTGCCGAATGCGGAGGAGCGGAACCAGGTGCCGGCGGGGTTGGACGTGTCGGCGCTGGATGCGGTGTTGGTGACCCATGCCCATTTGGATCACACGGGGCGATTGCCGTTGTTGGCGAAGCATGGGTATGCGGGGAGTGTGTACGCGACGCCCGCGACCATCGAGTTGACGGATTTGATCTTGCGGGATTCCGCGAAGATTCAGGCGCAGGACACGGAGCGGTTGAATCGGAAGCGGGAGCGGGCGGGCAAGCCGGCGGTGGAACCGTTGTTTGGGGTGGGCGAGGTGGAGCGGGTGATGGCGCAATTCCGGGCGGTGGGCTATGGCGTCGGGGTGGCGGTGGCGCCCGGGGTGACGGCGCGGTTTGTGGAGGCGGGACATTTGTTGGGGAGTGCGAGCATCGAGGTGACGGTGGAGGAGGAGGGGCGGCGGAAGGTGGTGGTGTTTTCGGGGGATCTGGGGCCCAAGGGGGCGCCGATCCTGCGTGATGCGGAGCCGTTCCAGCAAGCGGACCTGGTGTTCCTGGAATCGACGTATGGGGATCACGATCACAAGCCATTTGAGGAGACGGTGGCGGAGTTCTTTGGGATTGTGGGGGAGGCGGCGCGGCGGGGTGGGAAGATGTTGGTGCCGACCTTTGCGGTGGGGCGAGCGCAGTTGATGATGGTATTGCTGGCGTGGGCGTTTCGGCAGGGGCGGTTCCCGGCCTTCCCGATCTACCTGGACAGCCCGATGGCGATCGAGGCGACGGCGATTTATCGGCGGCATCCGGAACTATTCGACGACGAGATGGTGGCGATGATGAAGGAGCGGCCGATCGAGGCGGATTTGGCGTTGTTGCGGGCGACGCCGACGGCGGATGAGAGCAAGGCTTTGAACGACCGACCGGGGCCGTGCCTGATTTTAGCGGGGGCGGGCATGTGCACGGCGGGGCGGATTCTGCATCACCTGAAGCAGAACCTGTGGCGGCCGGAGACGTCCGTGTTGATGGTGGGTTATCAAGGGGAGGGGTCGTTGGGGCGGCTGTTGGTGGACGGGGCGAAGCGGGTGTCCATTCTGGGGGAGGAAGTGGCGGTTCGCGCGCGGGTTCACACCCTGAGCGGGTTCAGCGCGCATGCGGGCCAGAGGGATTTATTGGGCTGGCTGGGGGCGATGGCAGGGTCGCGGCCGCGCGTGGTGTTGACGCATGGGGAGGATCGAGCGCGGCGGCCCTTGGGGCAAGCGATTGAGCAGCGCTACGGCTGTCGGGTAGAAATGCCGCGGTTGGGGGAGACGCTGGGGGTCTGAGCCTTGGAGTTCCCGATCCCGGGGGTAGGCGCTGGGGATCGGGCGAAACGGAGAACCGAGGTGCGCCCGGGTGACGTTGATGGCCGTTCCGAGGGCAAGCCTGGGGTCGCCCACAGAGTTCGTGATCACCCCAAACTCCGCCACCCGCTCCGCACACAGCCCCCGAACCCGGGAGGCCAGGTTCTCACAGCGCACCCGCGGTCGGATCAGGAACCGGCTCATCTGGAGCACCCGCGGCAGATGCTCCAGGCGTTGGGTTGGCGTCCACCCGATGCGCGTGGGTCAGACGAAGCGCCGATGGGGGAACATCAGTCTGGCCCCAAGGGGCGGGACCTGCCCATTGCCTCTCGCGGGGCGTGGCGTTGCACCGCGCTCAAGTTAGTAGGAGCGAATGCGATAGAACCGTTGCGGATCGAGGGCGAGGGGAAGGGAGAGGACGCGCGGAACGGGCGTCCCGTAGAATTCGCAGATGACCTCCCAGGGCGAATCGTCCAGCGCGCGGCGGGATTCGATGGCGTAGAGGGAGCGGTGGGTCAGGCCCGCCACGGAGAGTTGGAGTCCGCCGGCCTGTGTCCCGAGTCCAACGTGAGCTGGGCCGGCCGGCGTTCCCCACGCGAGGGGGGCGTTCAAGACAAACCCCGTGAATCCGAACAGCGGTTGGGGCGGGAGGGGCGGGAGGGGCGGTTGCCCATCCCCGCCGGTCGCGTTGAGAAAGGAGGGGCTGGCGCCGACACAGACGTCCGGGTCTCCGGACGCCAGGGCCGCCTCGTAGGTTGGGTAGCGGGTTCCGTGCGACCAGATGCGCACCTGGAAGGTGGCCAACTGGCCCGGCGCGGTGCCGGCCCCGGTCGTGCGGGTGCCTCCGTTGAACCGTCCGCTGGCCGGGGCGATGCGCGCGGCGGCGCCCAGGGGTTCGAACCGGCTGGTCGCCGGATTCATCCAGTAGAGCGCCACGCGAAAATCTCCGGGAACGGTCGGGTCGCCGAGGTCATGGACGCGCAAGGGTGTGCCCTGGAGCGAGGGGAAGAAGCCGCGGCCATAAGTCAGCGGGCTGAAGGAATGGTTGGCGAAAGCCACGATGCCCTGAGCGGTGGCGAGATTGGGGAGCGACAGGCAGAGGAGGAAGCCCAGGACAGTCCTTTTCATAGGTGACGACCTTCAATGTTGCGGAACAAGATCGCCGCGACGGTTCCGGCCACGCGGCGATGGAACATCCGAGGGGATTTAGCATTATCCGCGCCAGCGAACGTTCTCGCTCTGAAAGGCCGAGGCAGGTTTCCGGATGCCTGCTGCACTGGGTTCGTGGGGAGAATTCCCCGAACCGAAACTTCGCGCCTTGAACCGCTAGACCGAGGGCGAGCAAGAGCATGGATTCCGCCTTTAGCCTTTCCGGTTCGTGGGAGGGAAAGGGTCCCCGGGCGACGCCAGCGGAGCGCGGGAACTGCAAAATGAGGGGTGATCCTCACGCGCCCCGAGGCCGTAAATCCTCCGGCACATCAATCGCGAGGTCGGGGACGCTGGCAACGGCTGCTCGCCACTCAGCTTCCGTAATCTCGCGACGACCATCTTTGACGAAAGGACCAGCATTGCGAGTGCTGTAGTAGTATTCGCTCATGGTGTGGTCAGCGGCCTAACAAGGATGGGTTAATGGGATTCGTGATTTGCCTACTAACCTGCTCACCCTTCCGATCGGCGATCCGTAATGGCGGGTCAGTGACGCGTGGAGGTCCGGCGGCGGAGGGTTCTGAGGGCGAGGTGGAGGAGGCCGAGACAGCCGGTGGCGTAGATGCCGACGAAGGCGATGCCGTACCAGTCTTGGGAGGCGTAGTGTTCGGCGGGGTGGAGATGAGGGCGGTCGATGAGGAGGGTGGCGCTGCCGATGAGGAGGGTGGCGAGGAGGGCGGTGGCAGTCCAGGCGCCCAGGGTTTTCCCGTCGCTGCGTTTGATGGCGAGAGCAATGCGGGTCCAGAAGAGGAGGGGGGGTGAGCTGGCGAGGGCAATCAGGAGGGGTTCGCCAACGTACTCGTTCAGCCACCACCAGGCGCCCCAAGGGTGAAGACGGCGCAGAGGATGGTCGCCGGTGAAGCTGAGGAACGGGAGGACGGTGAGGGCCGCGTAGAGGAGGGCGAGGACGGCGAGCCAGGCGGTGCGGGAACGCCAACTCCAGGCCAGCAGCCAACCGGAGTAAGCGAGGGCAACGACGACGGCTGCCCCCTGGTCGAACAGCAGCATGCCGAGGCCGGAGTAGCCGACCGGGAGCAGGCCGAGGGCCCAGGAGCGTCTGCGGATGGCCCACCAGGCCAACCCCGCGGGGAAGGCGAGGAGGACGAGAGAGGCAGCGCCGGAGTAAAAGGCGAGCGTGAGGGGCCAGGGGTCGCTCCAGGGCCATGGGCGCAGGGGCGCCTGGATGTCCGGCAAGGGAGCGAAGGCAAGCGGCGGTGGTTTGGGGGCAAGGTAGTGACCGGTCGGGCTGGTGGGCCAGGTTTGGCCGAGGACGCTGGCGTCGGGTCCGCTGGAACCGGCGCGATGGATCAACTGGATGCGAGGGAGGTCCTTGAATTGAGGGGTGGGAGTGACGCGCGGGAGAGGGAGATGGGAGCCGCCGAGGCTGGGCTCGCTGTGGAGACGTCCGCGCCAGCGCGGGGTCGCGTCGAGGGCGTTGAGACCGAAGAGATCGCGGCCGATCCAGACGGGGAGGGTAGGGGGTTGGTTGCCGGAGGCGGGGACCAGGTCGAGCGCCATGGGCAGGGGGCCGGGGACGCGCCAGCGCCAGCGCGTTTCGAGGGTGTCGCCACGGGCGAGGCAGAGGTGGTCGCCATCGAGGAAGAGGAGGTCGGCGTGGCCGTCGCGGTCTGGGTCGAGGGCGCGCCAGACGAGGCGCCCCGCGTCGAGGGAGTTGCGTGGGAGGGTGAGGGGGAGGCGGGTTTGGACTTGGCCTTGGGGGTTGAGGAGGACGAGTCCGTCGAAGCCGGGTTCGCGGACGGCGAGGCAGACGTTGGCGTGGTCGGGGCCGAGGGGGAGGACGAGCGGGGGCCAGAGGTCGGGGAAGCCGGTGGACCAGGCCCAGGACCAGCGGATATGGCCGGTGCGTCCGTCGGCGGCGATGACTTCGGCGCGGTAGCCTGGGGATTGGGCTTGGTAGCCGTGGTGGCGGGTGACGATGGCTTCGGGCCAGGCATCGCCGTCGAGGTTGCCGAGGGCGACCTCGGGCCAGGGGATGCGGGTTTCGTCTTCGACGGCGACGTCTTGGGAGGTCCAGAGGGGTTGGCCTGAGGAGCCGTCAAAGAGGGCGAGTCGGCAGGGGGTGCGACCGTCGGATGGGTTGGGTTGAGGGGTCCAGAGGGCGACATCTGGGACGCGGTCCTGGTTGACGTCGGCGAGGGGGGGGCCTGAGGGGGAGGGGAAGGGGGCGAAGCCGCCGCGGATGATAGGGAGGCTCCAGAGGGGGCGGCCGCTGGGTCCGTGGAGGCAGGAGAGGTGGAGGTGTTGGTCGTGGAGGCGGTGGGCGACGAGGATATTGGGAGGGGCGTTATCGGGCTGGGGGTTCCAATCAAGGGTGGGGTAAGCGAAGGACCAACCGATGCGGCCCCCGGATTCGCTCGAGTTGCCGAGTTGTCCGGCTTCGCTGAGCCAGAGGGGCTGGAAGTCTTTGCCGGAGTAAGCGGCGAGGGCCTGGTAGGAGGTATGTTCGCCGTCGTCGGTGCGCCGCCAGGCGCTGATGGGGAGGGCCAGGTCGGGGACGCCGTCGCGGTTGAGGTCGTGGTGGGCTTGGCGGGGGCCGAGCCAGGGCTCGCTGAACTGGAGGTCGGGGGGTGATTTCCAGAGCAGGCGGCCATCGTGTCCGGAGCGTGCTTTGAGGTGTCGGTCATCGCCGCCGAGGAGGTCGATTTCGCCGTCCTGATTGAGGTCGGCGGCGGCCTGCCAGGCGCCTGGGTGGCGCCAGGGGGTGGGCGGGGCGCCTTGGATGGCGAGGTGGCGTGGGGCGCCCTGGGGGGAGACGCTGTAAAAGAGTTCGGCGAGGCCGTCGCCGTTGAGGTCGGCGACTTGGGGGTCGGCGACGTCTGGGAGGGTATGGGCGATGTGGCCGGAGCTGCTGGAGAGGGCGTAGGTCATGCGTTGGCCGCCGCCGGCGTGTTGGACGCCGACGAGGAGGAGGGGCCAGCCATCGGCGCCGGGGATCCACCAGGCGAGGGTGCGGGCGTCGCTGGCGCCGGGGAGGAGGGTGCGCCAGAGGGTGGCGCCGGTGCGGCCGGAGAGGGCGGCGACGTGGAGGCCGCGTTGGAGGGGGGGGGCGCCTTCGGAGGGCCAGGCGACGAAGAGTTCGCGGTGGGAATCGCCGTCGAGGTCAGGTCCGGGGAGGACCTGTTCGATGGTCTCGGGGACGCCGAAGGAGCGGCCGGTTCCCAGGAGGGCGGTCCAGCGGGGTTGGCCGGAGGCGCCGTGGAGGAGTTGGAGGCCGAGGAGATAGGAACCGGAGTGAGCGGGGCGGTGGGCGAGGGCGACG
>CAZVRY010000180.1:0-14259 GCA_964629545.1 uncultured Verrucomicrobiota bacterium
TCCCGCCCCTCAGCGCCACCAACTCGCTCACCATCATCGTCCGCGAGGCCAACTCAGCTCCCAGTATCAGCCCTGTCGCGGCTCAGTCCGCCTCGCCAGGCCAGACTTTCGTGCTGACCCTGACCGTCTCCGATCCGGACCTGCCCGAGAACGGGTTGACGTTCCGGTTGATTGGCGAGGCTCCCACCGGAGCGACCATCGGCAGCTCCAGCGGGACGTTTTCCTGGACGCCGGACGAACAACAGGTCGGCTCTCACGACATTCAAGTTGCGGTCCTCGACGATGGTCACCCTCCCCTCGAGGGGTTGCAGTCCATCCGTATCGAGGTCAGGGAATCGACCGCAAGCCCGCGCCTCGAGGTCAGCCTGGCGGGCGCGGAGGTCACGCTCGCGTGGGACACGATCCCAGGCCGACGCTACGAGGTGCAATTCACAGATGATTTGGGAGGCATACCCTGGCAGAGTCTCGGGGAACTCCTCGTCGCCGATGGACCTCGGCTGAGTGTAACCGATGGCTGGCGGGCCCTCGGGCGTCGCCTCTACCGCGTCCTTCTCCTCCCGTGAGCCTGGTCAGAGGTGCTGGGGCGAAGGACCCGCGCTAGACCCCGTCCAACAGCTCCCGCACCAGCAACGCCAATGCCCCAGGGTCGTAGGGCTTGGCCAGGAAGCGATCGCCTCGCCTCAACTCGGGGATCTGGCCAACCGGTTCGCGGCTGTAACCGCTGCTGAAGATCACCTTCAAGTCCGGTCGGCGACGGCGAAGTTCGGTGGCGAGATCCCGCCCGCTCATCCCGCCCGGCATCACCATGTCCGTCAACAACAGGTCGACGGTGGGGCCCTGCTCGTCCCAACACCGGATCGCCTCCGGACCGTCTGCCGCCTCGAGCACGCGGTAGCCACGGCGATGCAACGTGTGACGGACCAGATTGCGGACCATGGCATCATCCTCGACCAGGAGCACGGTCTCGTTGCCGCCACGAACCTCTTCCAGGCGGGGACTGAGTTCCTCCCCAGCCGGGGTGTCCTTGGCCACAGGGAACACCACCGTGAAGGTCGAACCTCGCCCCAACTCACTGGAAACCTCCACCCACCCGCCATGTTGCTTGACGATCCCATACACCGTGGCCAAACCAAGCCCCGTCCCCCGTCCCACCTCCTTAGTGGTGAAAAATGGCTCGAATATCCGCGCCTGCGTCTCCGCGCTCATCCCGGAACCTGTGTCCGCCATCGACAACGCCACATACCGGCCTGGCCTCGCCTCCGCGTGCGGCAACCCCTGGCCGGCGACGACCTCCCGCAGCGCTGTGGTCACCACCAACCGGCCACCTCCGCGCATGGCGTCGCGAGCGTTCACCGCCAGGTTCATGATCACCTGCTCCAACATCCCCGCGTCCGCCATGACCATCGGCAAGTCATGGACATAATTACACTGGAGGGTGATATCCTCCCCCAACACCCGCTGCAGCATCTTCAGGACCTGCCCCAACACCACCTGCACATCCAACGCTCGCACCTGCATGACCTGCTTGCGGCTGAACGCCAGCAACTGACGCGTGAGATTAGCCCCCCGCTCCGCCGCCTCCGCCACCTGCCGCGCCAAATCCCGGCTCGCCGGGGTCAACTCCGCCGCCTCGGCCATGAGCCCCGCGCTTCCCAAAATCACCGTCAGGATGTTGTTGAAATCGTGCGCCACCCCGCCCGCCAACTGCCCGATCGCCTCAATCTTCTGCGCCTGCCGCAACTGCGCCTCCAAAACCTGCCGCTCCGTCGTGTCCCGCGACACCGAAAGCACCACCAACCGCCCCTGCAACCGGAACGCCTGCACGTGCACCTCGACCGGGATCCGCCGACCATCCCGCGCCACGTGGATCTGTCCGAAGAGCACGCTTTCCCCACCACGCAACCGCCGCACCACGCTCTGCCGGTCCGCCGTCGACTCGGGGGCATCGATGTCCAGCACCGTCATCCGCAGCAACTCCTCGCGCGCATAACCCAGGCGACGGCACATCGCATCGTTCACCGCCAGAAACGCACCCGGCAGGTCGTCGTCCCGGATCTCGTGGACAAACACCGCATCGGTGATCCCATTGAAAAGCAGGCGATACCGTTCCTCGCTCTCCTTCAGCGCCTCCGCCGCGTGCTCGCGCTCCGTCACATCCCGGAAGAACCCCTGGATCACCTTCCGCCCCCCCACCTCCAACGCCCTCGCCTTGATCTCCACCGCCTTCCTCACCCCGTCCTTCGTCTGAAGATGGGCCAGGAGCACCGCCCCCGGCTCTGATGCCCGATGTGCCTGGAAAGACCGCGAATGCCCCGCGTCCACGTCCTCCGGCGCATGTAACACCGCCTGCGGCTGCCCCACCAACTCTTCCTTCCGATATCCCACCATCTCTAACAACGCCTTGTTGCAGTCCAACAAGATCCCCGTCCCTGCATCCGCCACCGCCATGCCCTCCGTCCCCTCCTCAAACAAAACCCGGTATCGCTCCTCACTCTGCCGAAGTGCCTCCCGCGCTTGCCGCTCCCCAGTCACCTCCCGCAACACCAAGTGCAACCCGCCCTCTCTCCCCACCCGCTCTCGGCCAAACCTCCCCGCCACGCTCACGCTCACCCGTCCCCCATCCACCCCCTCCACCGTAAACTCCCGCCCCTCCCAACCACCTGTCCCCCGCGCCCCCTGCACCAACTCCGCCCACTCCCCTCGCTGCTCAACTGCCAGCAACTCCACCCACGCTCGCCCCACCACGTCCTCCCGCCTCCTCCCCAGCATCCCCAAACCCACCCTGCTCACCTCCTCGATCCGGCCCTCCCCGTCCAAAGCCACGTAGGCCACAGGCGCCTGCAGCTAGAACTCCTCCCATACCGGCCCCTCCCCCATCACCGCTCCCTCCCGTCCCCACCCCGCCACCGCCGCCAAATCAGGCGAAACGCACCCGCAAAATCCCCCGGCCGCTCCGCCAGCCAACGATCCACCGCCCCCGGCGCAAACCACCCTCCCCCCTCAACCTCCGTCGGATCCAACCCAAACGGCCCTTCGGCCTGCGCCCAGTATACCCAGGCAAACTCGTGCCCGCTCTCCGCACACGCCCCCACCTTGAACACCCGCACCGGCGGGCACGGCAACTCCAACCCGATCTCCTCCCGCAACTCCCGCTCCGCGCACGCATCGTATTCTTCCCCCGCATCCAAATGCCCCGACGCCGACGAATCCCATACGCCCGGCCAGCAATCCTTCCGCATGGACCGCTTCTGCAAGAACACTTCCCCCTGCCGGTTGAACACCAACACGTGCACCGCCCGGTGTCGCAGCCCCAACCGGTGCACCTCCCCCCTCGTGTTCCGCCCCACCACCACGTCGTGCTCGTCCACCACGTCAAACCATTCCTCGCTCATACACTCTCCAAAGCCCGCCCCAATCCCACGAACTCGTCCACCGACAGTTCCTCCGCCCGCACCGTCAGCGCCAATCCACAACGCTCATACGCCGCCGCCAACCGATCCCCTTCCCATTGCCCCTTCAGCAGTTTCATCATCATCTTGCGACGCTGGCTGAATCCCAATTTCACCAACCGACGATAGGTCCCTCGCCAGCCAACCTCAATCCGAGGTTGCGCCCGCCGTACCAGCGTCACACAGGCCGAATCGATCGCCGGCGCCGGATAAAAGCACCCCGAGGGCACCTTGAACCAACGCGCCACCTCATAATCCAACCCCAACAACAACGTCAATACACCATACTCCGCCGTCCGTGGCCGGGCTGCCAACCGCTGCGCCACCTCCCACTGCAACGTCACTACCATCCGCTCCGGACGATAGCGCCACCACCCCAAGTCCACCATCAGCGGCGACGCCACCGAATACGGAAGGTTCGACACCAACCTCCACCCAAACCCCATTTCCGACCCCGCCCGCCCTCCCTCCCATCCCCCTGCCCCCTCCGCACCCGCCATTGCTGCCTCGCCGAGACAATAGGTCCGAAACGCCGACACCACCTCTCCCCCGCCCTGCTCCATGGCGCCCGGGCGGACCAACTCCATCGCATCCCCCTCCACCAAGCGAAGGGCGCGCGCCCCCCCCAAACGCTCCTGCAGGACCGCCACCAACCGCGCATCCTTCTCAATCGCCACCACCACCCCGGCACCCTGCACCAACCGCTCCGTCAACGGACCCAGCCCCGGCCCCACCTCCAACACCCGGTCCCCAGCCCCCAAGGCCGCCGCGTCCACTATCCGCCGCAACTGGTTGCCATCATGCAGGAAGTTTTGCCCCAACGATTTCGTCAATCGGATGCCCCGTTCCGCCAACATTCGTTGCATCTCCCCCCGCGTCATAACGCCCTCCCCCCCCCCTCCCCACGCTCCCCTAACGCTCGCCTCACCACCCGCACCGCGATCTCCAACTGCCGCCGGCTCACCGTCAGAGGCGGCGTAAAACCCAGCACCTCACCACGCTGCCCCTCCGGCAATACCACCACCCCCGCCGCTAACATCCTCTTCACCATCCGCCACACCTCCACCCCCGCCCCGCCCCCACTTAACCTGCACTCCATCCCCACCATCAACCCCGCCCCCCGCACCCGCCACCGCCCCTCACCCCCAACCCCCACCACCGCCTCCCGCAATGCCCCCACCAACCACCGCCCCATCACCGCCGCCCGCCGCACCAACCCCAACCGGCCGATCTCCCCCAACTGCGCCAACGCCATCGCACACCCCACCGGATGCCCCAAATAGGTGCTCGTATGGATCGCTTCCCCAGCCGATGGCGGCCAAGCCGCGTCCATCACCTCCGCGCGCCCCACGCACGCCGACAACGGAAACCCGCCCGTCAACGCCTTCCCCAGACAGACCAAATCCGGCACCACCCCGCTGTGCTCCACCCCAAACCACCGCCCCGTCCGACCAAACCCCGTGTAAACTTCGTCCACCACCAGCAACGCCCCATACTCATCACATAACCCCCGCAACAACCTCAAGAAGCCGCCCGGCGGAATCCGGATCCCCCCCCGCGCCTGGACAGGTTCCACCAGGATCGCCCCCACCTCCCGCCGCCGCAGCAACCGCCGCAACTCCCGTTCCAGTCTCTCCAAGCCGCCCCCCACCTCCCCCGACCCCTCCGGATACTCGACAAACCGCCCAAAACGCCCCAACTGATCCAGAAACGGGGTCCGAAAATGCCCGCGATGGGTCGCGTTCAACGCCCCGTAGCCCAATCCGTGATACCCCCCTTCAAACGCCACAATCCCCCGTCGCCCCGTGGCCAATCGGGCCGTCTTCAACGCCGCCTCCACCGCCTCGAAACCGCTGCTGCCAAATAGCACCTTGCCTCGCTTGGCCCCCCCCCCCCCCCCCCCCCCCCCCCCCCCCCCCCGCGCCCGCCGGCGGGCCCGGCGCGCCCGCCGGGGCGCCCCCACCGCCCAAACGTCAGCTCGCTCAACGCCCGCGCCAGCCGTGCCTTCCCCACATGCGGATGCACGTCCCCCATCGCATGCAGCAAGCAACCCATCTGCCCACGTCCCGCCCGCACGACCGCCGGATTCGCATGCCCCGCCGCCGCCACCCCAAACGCAGCCGTTAGATCCAGATACCGCCGCCCCTCCACATCCCATACATGCACCCCGCGCGCCCGCTCCCAGACGATCGGCCAACCCCCACCCGCCTCCACGAACGTCACATTCCGCGACTCGTACTCGCGCAGTAGCCGCAGGACCTGCCGCGTCGTCATCCCCTCATACCCCCCGCCGGTCGGCCGGCCAAATGAACTTGTGCATCTGCAACTGGAACCGGACCGGCAACGCATCCGCCACCACCCGCTCCGCCAACTCCACCCGGCTCATCGCCGTCTGCCCCGCCGGCACCGGCTTCAGCGAAGGATCCCGTTGCGCCCCCTCCAGAGGGGTCGCCCAGGAAAACAGCACCGGACAGATCCGCGCCAAACCATATTGCGCCAAGACCTCCCGCGCCCACACGTAATCCTCCCGCGTGCCTAACACAAACTTCACCTCGTCCGTCGCCCGAAGATGCCCCACGTTCCCCCAATCATTGCGCTCCACCTCCCCGCTCGACGGACTCTTGAAATCCACGATCCTCCGCACCCGCGCATCCACCTCACCAATGCCCAACGCCCCGCTCGTCTCCAACAACACCGTGTAACCCACGTCGCACAAACGCCGCATCAGCTCGAACGCCCCCGCCTGCGCCAACGGCTCGCCCCCCGTCAACTCCACCAAGGGTAACCGCGCCAACCCTCCCGTACCATACGGCTGCGCCAACTCCCCCACCGCATCCACCACCTCCCCAATCCCCCGCCTGCGCCCTCCCCGAAACGCATACGCCGTGTCGCAATACGAACATCGCAGCGGACAACCCGTCAGCCGCACAAAAACACACGGCAGCCCCGCCCAGGTGCTCTCGCCCTGCAAACTAAGATAAATCTCGTGCACCAACAACGCCGTCGACATGCTCCGCGCACCCTAGCCAAACGCCCCACCCCGCCCCACGCCCCAAAGCACCCCCCAAAGCCCCCCTCCCTAAGGGTCTGTGTAAAAATAACTTCGAGTGTTTTTGAACAGACCCTAAGCCTCAAACATCTCCCCACGCTGCAAACAACCCGCCAGCCGCTCATAGGTCCGGCGCATGACCGCCCGCCGCGACCTCGACCCGCCCACCGCCCGAACTAGGCGCTCCGCCAAGCTGCCTTCTTCAAGGATCCGCTCGATCACCCTCCGCCACCCCGATCGACCGTCCGCCACCTCCCCCAACACCACGGCCCGGGACGCGCGCACGCGCCGGGGCCGCCGGGGGGGGGGGGACGGCCAGGAACTCGCGCACGCTCAGCACCCCCCGCGACCCCACCCCCCACGCCCGCCGTAAACCCCCATCCTCCACCCTCGCCCCCAACCCCTCCCGAGCACAGCCCACCAGCATCCGCTCCAATACCGGCGTCGTCAGCCGCGCCTGCGCCTCCTCACTCGACCGCTCCCCCGAAACCATCCCGCGAAGCACCGCCACCAAGAACTGCCCAATCGCCACATCCGCCAACGGACATTCCTGAACGTCTAACACCCGTATCTCAATCGTGTTCCGATCAAACCGCGCAATCGCCCCACGCGCGTTCACCCACTCGTGGCGGAGCATCCCCTCCGGATCGTAGGGCGCCAAATCGCGATAAATCCGTCCCAACACCCGGGAGCGATACTCGGACGGCGACCGCACCAACTCCGGGACCACCCGCCCGGTCACCGACGGCACACGCCGACAGTTCTCGCGGTAAGACGCCAACCGCATGTCCAGCCACGTGCCCCTCCGCCCCTCCTGGAACGGAGAACTGGCCGCCAGGGCCGGCATTAGCGGAAGCACCACCCGCACCGCCGTGTGCAGACGCCGGAACTCCGAGGCGGTCCGAAAGGGCAGGTTCCAGTGCGCCGATTGCAGGTTCGTCCACCCATGACCGGCACAGCCGAACACCCGGTCGAACGCCGCATAGACCTCCCCCCCACCGTGCGGCCAGAGCCGACTCTCCCGTTTCGGTTCCATCCAAGGATGCATCGCCGACGGCAACAAACAGGCCCCCCACTCCGCCAACCTCGCATTCACCCGGCGAACCTCCCCGTCCAACCCCTCCACCAACCCGGCCCAACCCACCGCCGGCCGCCGCGTCTTCAGTTCCACCACGTGCAGCGCCAACTCGTTCGACCACGCAAAACCACCCCGAACTAGCTCGCCCTCGAGATTCCCCGCCTCAACCCGGAAAAACCGGTCCGCTTCCGGCCGCACCGCCAGCGTGACCGCGTCCACCATCATATACTCCAACTCCAACCCAAACCGCTCAAACAAGTTGAACGCACGCCCCCTCACACCGGGCGCCCTCCCCGCTGGGCCTCCAACCGCCTCACAAACACCTCCATCACCCGCTCGTAAAGCGCCTCCCGCAACATCTGATCCTCAACCCCAGCCTCGATGCTCGGATTGTCGTTGATCTCAATCACGCTGCACCGCCCCTCGACATCTTTTAGATCAACCCCGTACAGCCCGCGCCCAATCAGATTCGCCGCCCGCACCGCCGTCCCCACCACCCGCCGAGGCGCCATCTCCACCGGCAAGGTCTCGAAATGACCGCAGCGCTCCTCCCCCTCCTCCAAATTGTTGTAGATCTGCCAATGCCCACGAGCCATGTAATACTTGCACGCGTAAAGCGGCTTCCCATCCAAGACCCCAATCCGCCAATCGAACTCCGTCCGCATATACTCCTGCGCAATCAGCAGGTCCGATGACTCGAATAACTTCCCCACCCGCTCCCTATACGCGACTTCGTCGTCCACCTTCTCTACCCCTAACGAAAACGAGGAGTCCGGTTGCTTCAAAATCACCGGAAACCCCAGCCGCACCGGCATCTCCCCCACATTATCCCGATGCAAAATCTCCGTCCGCGGTATCCGAATCCGATGCCGCCTCAGCAACTCGGCCAGGAACACCTTGTTCGTGCACTTCACGATCGAATCCGAATCGTCCATCACCACCAAACCCTCCGCCTCCGCCCGCCGGGCAAACCGATAGGTGTAGTTGTCCACCGCCGTCGTCGCCCGGATGAACAACGCATCAAAGGCCGCCAACCGACCGTAATCGTCCCGATCGATCATCTCCACCGAACAGCGTAACCGCTCCGCCGCCTCCGCAAACCGCTCCAACGCCTTCGCATTCGAGGGCGGCGTTGGATCGCTCGGATCGGCCAGGATCGCCAACGCATACCGAGGCGAGGCGCGACGCGCCGGATACGCCCGGCCCTTGGTGAAGTAATCCCGCGCCAACGCCACCACCGTCTCCCGATGAGCATCCGGAATGTCCGCCGTCGAGATCGGGTTGATACTCTGCACCCTCCACCCCTCCTCCCCTCGCTTGAACTCCGCCCGAATCAGCGGCAACGGAAACAGGTTGAATAACCGGCGCGCCAACACATCGTAACGCCGCGCCACGTTCCGAGAAAAATACACCGAGAGCGTAAACTCATCCTGCCGCACCGGCTGCAACGTCTTCTGGATCAACTCCTCCAAATCCGCCGAAATCGCCCGCGTCAACGACTGCGACCTGATGTCCTGAAGCGTCGAAATCCGGGGCAACGGCTTGTGGCCACGCGCCTCCGCCAACAACGACACGTAATACCCCATGCTCTGGTAGGCAAACGAACGCAGCAAATTGTAAACCTTGCAGTTCCGGGACTCGGAATAAGTCGGATCCGAAAGATACCTCCGCGCCGATACCACCTCCACCTCCGGCAGGTGCAAGGGCCAGCGATCCGGGTTGTTCACCACAAACAATATTCGCGGCATGAAACCAAACGCGCGCGGATCATTAGCCGGTTTCCTCCGCCGGTCAATACGCTCCTGACCCTCCCCGATATCCCCGCTACGGCCCCACCGCCCGCGCCCGATAAAACTGCCGATCGAACAACGGAGACTCCACGTCCACCAAGTCAAACACCCCGTCCGACGTCGTATTCGTCCTGATCGAAATCCAGGACTGCAGATCGGCCGATGCGTCCACCGCATAGGCCACCCCAGGTTCTCCATGAACCCGAACCGTAAATCCCCGATTCGGCACATGCCCCATCACTTCCAAGGTCGGCCGATACGCCGCCGGAGACTCCGCCGTCACCCAGTAGTCGTCGAACACCATGAAGTTGTCCCCAGGCCGCGAAGGGTCCCGCATCGCCCACACCGCATCCACATCCCCCAAATTCAGCGCCGCCCCAGACGTCGTCAGCGGCACCTCGCTCACCACCACCGTGTCGTTCAACCACGCGGTCCACCGGTTCCGTAAATAGTTCAGCGCCAAGGTCAAATCGTAATAGCCCCCCGTCTCGAACGTATACCCCGTCGGCCGAAACCCCTCCCCGTCGTCCAACGCATAGTTCACACTCAACGTCGACGTCTCGAAATCCACCGTGAAGAGCCGCGAACCGTTCGTGTTGTAGATACTCCACCGAAAATCATCCTGCCCCATCCCCTCCGTCGACCGCTCAATCTGCATCCGCACCGAAAACGTAATCAACGACAAGGCCGGATGGATCGGCGCCAACTCCAACGGTCGCCACGTGTTGAAATACTCCTCCGCTTCCTCCGGAGCGAACGCGCCAATGTAAGCCTGTTGCCCACCCCCCTCGAAGTAGTTGGTCACGATCCCGTTGCCCCCACTCCCCCATCCGACCCACCCGTTCTGCCCCACCAGCGTGTAATCCGTCCGATACCCCTCCCCATACTCGAATCCCGTATAGTAAATCGTCACCGGCTCCTGCGCCCACGCCAGCATCACCATACCCAGCCACCCCAAAACCAACCACCGCCTCCTCGTCATACTCAAGTCCTTTCCCCACTAGTTCACCTCCGGCGGCCGCCCGGGGCCGTTCCCCCGATTCGGGGCTGGCGCCGATGGCGCCGGCGCCGGCACCGCCCGACTCGGCGCGGGCGCCGGCACCGCCCGGCTCGGCGCGGGCGCCGGCACTGCCCGGCTCGGCGCGGGCGCCGGCACTGCCCGAGTTGGCGCCGGCGTCGGCGCAACCCGCGCCGGTGGCAATGCGCTGGCCGGCGAACGGTTGATGCCCCCAGACCGTGTCTCAATGCCCGCTGGCGACCCGCCCGGTGCGGAAGCCGGCGCCGGCAGCGACCGGACCGCAGGCGCCCCACTCGGAACCACCGCCTTCGGCGCTTCCTGCCGAACAGCTTGAGGAGGAGTCGCCACCGCCGGAGTCGGCAGCGGTTGCGGCCGCCTCGGCTCGCGCAACGCCCCCGGGGTCGTGGTCACCGTCGGCGTTGGCCGGACCGGCAAGCGAGCGCCCGGCCCCGCCACACTGCCATTGCCAGAACCTCCACCCCCAGACACTCCTCCCGCGGGAACCACCGCCCCAGCCCGAGGCGCAACGCTCGGCACCGGGGCCGGCCGAGGCGTAGTCGCCACCGCCGGCGTCCTCGACGGCGCCGGTGTCCCTCGCGTCGGCGCTGACCGAACCTCTTCCCGGCGGACCGGGGCGGCCGCCGCACCCGCCGGGGACAACGGTTCCGCCAAGCCGGCGCCTCCTGGTCCGAGGGTTCCTCTCGCCCCCGGCGCGGCTTGGCCACTCGCCCGATTCGGTTCCGTGGGCTTGCCCCGGCCCCCAACCGCCAACGGTGCTGGCTGCGACGCCCCCCCAGCCGTTACCCTGCCCGCCGCTCGCGGCTGGAGAGGCACATTCAAACCAGGCCGTTCCCCCGCCGAAACCACCGGACGCGCCACCCCACCGGCAACCGGTTTGGACGCCTCCTGCCGCGCCGAGCCTGCCTCCGAACCTCCCGCAGACCCCGGACCCCTCGGACGCACGTCGGGACGGTAAACCGAAAGCGCCCGGCCGTCCGCGCTCATCGTGTCCGGACGCACCGACCTCCCAGACCCAGGCTGCACTTCCTGCAATGCCACCTTCCGCACCTCCGTCCGCGTCACCGCCGACACTCGCTCCACCCCCACCCCTCGGTTAATGATCGTGTTGTTGTCTCCCACGATGTAGTTGTTGATCACAGTGGAGTTCCCGTAGACCGTCGACCGCCGATCCGGCCCCACGGCGTGACGGTGAGGGTGTGAGTCGCGGAACCGGTGGTAATCCACGAAGGTGTAATGATGGTGCGCCAACCCGTAGTCAAACCCCACCCCCACGCGCGCCCCACGGTAGGTGAACCCAAACCCCACCGTGTAATAAGCCTCCGGGGGCAGCGGAGCCCAGCCGCAATAAGCGTCCGTATACCGCCAACTCACCCACGCCGGGCCCCACACCGAACCCGGCACCCAATACCAACCGCCAGGAGCCATCCAGTGCCACCGGCCATAATGGAACGGCGCCCAACCCCACGAGTAATCCGAACGCCAATACCAACCGCAGTCCGTCCATACCCACCGCCCCCCATGGGCATACGGCCGCCAACCCGCATCGATCACCGCCACCGTCGGCTGCCAGCACCACCCATACGGCGCCACCTCCACCCACGTGCCATACGGAGATAACGCCTCCTGAAAATAGTAATAGTTGTTCACCACCGGCTCCGGCGCCGGCGCCGGTTGCACCACCACCGCGGGCGCTTGCGCGGGCGCTTCCACCACCGCCTCCGCCACCGTGTTCGTCAACAGCACCGCCGTCGGCACCGCCGGCACCAACGGTACGCCTCCACCCCCGCCCCCCGAGGGCAACTGACTCGCCACCGCCGTCCCCTCCTTCACCGCCGCCAAAGCACTCTCCGCCTGCGCCCCACTCTTCTTGACCAGGGCGACCACCACCGTTTCCGGTATCCCCACGTCGCTCAAATAAACAATCTCCTCCACCCCCATCCCAAACGCACCCTCCCAACGCTCCACAAACGCAATCAATACCCCCTCCCCCACCCCAGCCTCCGCCATCGTCACCACCTCCGCCACCGGCGAGGGCAACGGTGGCCGAACCGGTGCCATCTGCGCCCCAATCGCCGGCCCGTTCGTCGCCCCGCCCCCCACCAACTCCCCCACCGGACCCGGCCCCGCCGGCACCGCCACCGTCACACTCCCTGGACCGCTCTGCTCCACCGCCGCAACCACCACCGGAACCCCCGACCCCGGCGCCGGCACAGCCACCTCGTTCGTCACCACCATGATCGCAGGCCCCACCGAGGCCGGCTCTTTCACGACCGCAGTCCCCTGCGCCTTGTTCCGCTCGCACCCCACCCCTAACACCACCAGCGCCACCCCACCCACTGCCCGCAAAGACGAGACTAGATTCGTTTTCATACTCTGAGTGCGTTCGGTGTCACACGTTCCACACGGCCCATCACCCGACGACTGCGGACCACAACTGCCTGAAAGACTCACCCTGGCCTGGGCCTATTCAGTTTAAGACCGGCTGCCACCTGGCTGGGATACTCCCCACTAAGCCACGCCCACACCGCAATGTCAAAACCCCCGTCCGCCTCCCTCGAAAAATCATTGCAGAAACCCCTCTGTTTCCCCACATTCTCCCCCGCTCTCGGAGAGATGGCTGAGTGGTTTAAAGCGCACGCCTGGAGAGCGTGAGTGGGCTAATACCCCACCGGGAGTTCGAATCTCCCTCTCTCCGCCATCCCCCTGCCACTTCCTGGCCCAGACCCCGCACAAAAAAAATCCCCGGGCCATTGACCCGGGGACATTAAAAACCCAATCTGAATGCCGGGAGGACGTGACTTGCAAGGGGCCTTGCTTGGCGGCCCTCCCGCGCAACTCAACCGCCTAGCGCTTGTTCCGCCGGAGAGCCAGCAGCAGCCCACCCAAGGCCAGCAGCGCCGGCACCGTCGGCTCCGGAACCTGCACCAGAGTAAGGTTGTCGTAGTAAACCGGGCCGGCGCCGTTGGCGAAAAGGTCCATGGCCGCCAGCGCATTCGCACCGCCCGACTGCCAGGCGTGCGTGCTTAACACCTGGCCGTTGTAGGTCTCGGTCACCGTGTTGGCCCCAAGGTCAAACGTGAAACCCAAGTCAGCCCACGTGTCCTTCACAAACGGCAACGTCGCCCCACCACCCTGATCCGAAGTCATCTGCCCCGTCGCCATGTTATACTGAACCTGCACGCTCCAGTTGTAATTCCCCCCACCATACTGGTTCATCAAAATGAAATAGGAGGTCCCCGTCGAACTCGTCGGAATATACTGCCGGACGTTCAACGCCCAGATCCCGCTGTTCACCCCCGAAAACTTGTAAACCAAGTCGCTACCCCCAGTGACGTTCACCGATTGGGTCCCGCTGAAGGCGAAGGTCGTGGAGATGTTCGCCCCCGCCGACGCCGTGTTGTCCCAACCTTCCCAGTTACCCTGCCCGTGCAGGTTCGAACCTGCCGCGTAACTCTCGAAGTCATCGTTCACCGCCGCCGCTTGAGCGTTGGAAACGAAAAGCGCCGCCCCCGCGAGCAGCATACCGCAGATCAGAGGTGTTTTCTTCATGATGATTGATCGGTCAATTTGCTGAACTATGAGGAATCTTTAACGGAGCGCAAGCTTAGAATTCCGAGAACCAAACCCAAAACCCAAACCCAGCCCACATCGACAACCCCACCCCCCCCCCGGCCCCCCCCCCCGCCCCACCCCCCCCCCCCCCGCCCCGCGCGCCCCCCGCCCCGCGGGCCGCGGACGCGCGCGGGTTCGCCACTCCGCTCCAGCCCCCTGACGGCGACCGCCTTCACGTGGCCGTCGTGCAGACGCCAGACCTGGGCGCCCTGGCCGCGCTCGTCGATGGCGCCGATGGGCAC
>CAZVRY010000181.1:0-14253 GCA_964629545.1 uncultured Verrucomicrobiota bacterium
CGCTCGGCGAGGCGCCGCGCCCGAATCGAAAGCGGCGGAGCACCGCCGCACTCCACGACGCTGGCGCGACCGCGCCCATCGCCGGGTCGAGGCGAAGCTCTTGGAGTGCGCCATGGAGGTGAACCTGTCCCTGTTGAGCACGGACACGGTCAGGCCGGCGGCGGGGCGGCGGGGCGGAGGTGGCCGTCCTCCATTGCGCAGATGCGGTCGAAGACATCGAGGGCGCGGTGGTCGTGGGTGACGACGATGACGGCGGCGCCGCGGTCGCGGGCGACTTGGCGGAAGAGTTCCATGACTTGGCGGCCGCGTTGGCGGTCGAGGGCGGCGGTGGGTTCGTCGGCGAGGAGGAGGCTGGGTTGGTTGGCGAGGGCGCGGGCGACGGCGACGCGTTGTTGCTGGCCGCCGTAGAGGGCGTCGGGGAGGTGGCGGGCGCGGTCGCCGACGCCGAGGTAATCGAGGAGTTCGGCGGCGCGGCGGCGGGCTGGGCGTGGGGGGACGTCGTTGATTTCGAGGGCGACGGCGACGTTTTCGAGGGCGGTGAGGAAGGGGATGAGGTTGGCCTTTTGGAAGACGAAGCCGAGGTGTTGACGGCGGTAGGCGCGGAGGTCGACGAGGGGGCGTTGGCCGTCGAGGATCCACTGTCCGCCGAGGGCGAGGCGGCCGGCGGTGGGGGGGTTGATGAGGCCGACGGTGGTGAGGAAGGTGGATTTGCCGGCGCCGCTGGGGCCGAGGAGGGCGACGACTTCGCCCGGGGCGAGGCGGAGGGAGACGTTGTTCATGGCGACGACCTCGGTGTTGCCGGCGCCGTAGATTTTGGTGAGGCCGACGGCCTCGACGGCTGGGGGCAGTGGGGCGGGGGGGGTCATGCGAGGATTTTGTTGGGCTGGACGGACATGGCCTTGGCGATGCCGGCGAGGCTGGCGAGCAGGGAGATGGCGAGGACGAGGGCGGCGAGGGTGGCGAGGTCGCGGGGTTCGACGATGACGAGGCGCGGGAAGAGGGGGAAGGCGTAGGTGCCGAGCCAGTAGGCGAGGGCGAAGCCGAGGGCGCCGATGAGGAGGGACTGTTGGAGGATGAGGCCGACGATGAGGCCGTTGCGGGCGCCCATGAGTTTGAGGAGGGCGATGTCGTGGAGTTTGTCGAGGGTGAGGGTGTAGACGATGAGGGCCATGATGATGGCGGAGATGACGACGAGGAGGGCGCGGAAGAGGCCGAGTTGGCGGCGGGCTTTGTCGACCATGCCGGAAAGGAGGAGGTCGGTTTGCTGGGCGTGGGAGTAGACGGTGACGTCGGGCCAATGGCCGAGGGCGGTGGCGACTTCATGGGGGGAGGCGCCGGGGCGGAGGGTGACCATGATGGCGCTGACTTCGGGTGGGGGGAGGGCGGGGAGGTCGCGGGCGGGTCCGGCGCTGCGTTCGAGCAATTGGGGTTGGAGGCGGGTGAGGTCGAGGGCTTGGGCGCGGGCGCGGCGGGCGGCGCGTTCGAGCCGCCTGGTTTCGCCGGGGACATCGAACTGGATGGTTTGGGCGTCGGCGGCGGTGAAGAAGCCAAGTCCGTCGCCGCCGGATCCGACCATGCCGCGGGTGAGGCCGACGACGGCGTAGGTGTCCTTGCCGAGGCGGACCTGTTCGCCGAGGGCGAGGCCGAGGGAGCGGTCGGCAATCATTTCGTTGTGGGCCTGGCGGAGGGGGCGTCCGGCGGTGAGCGGGATCCAGTCGCCGCGGTCGTCGGGCCAGGCGAGGCCTTGGACGACCATGCGGAGGGGGCGTTGGTGGTGTTCGCGTTGGACGGTATGGGAGACGAAGCGGCGGGCGGAGGCGACGCCGGGGACGGCGCGGACGCGGTCTTCGAGGGAGGCGGGGAGGCGGGAGATTTCGGCGAAGGGGCCTCGGGTATGGTGTTGGACGACCCAGAGGTCGGCGCCGATGCGGTCGAGGAGGAGGGTGGCTTCGCGGATGAGGCCGCGGTAGATGCCGCCCATGCCCATGGTGATGAGGAGGAGGAGGCTGACGCCGAGGGTGGTGAGGGTGAAGCGGCCGAGGTTATGGCGGATGTCGCGGGCGGCGAGGTTCATGGGAGGGCGACGCGCTGGCCGTGTTGGAGGGGGGGTTGCTGGGGGCGGGCGGGGGCGAGGACGCGGTCGCCGGGGGAGAGGCCGTGGAGGACGTCGACGCCTTGCTGGCCGCGGGTGCCGAGGGAGAGGGGGCGCCAATGGGCGCGGCCGCGGGCGAGGACGAAGGCGCCGGGTTGGGCGTCGCGCCATTGGAGGAAGGGCCAGGGGAGGAGGAGGGCTTGGGGGAGGCGGCCGGTTTCGAGGGTGACGTCGGCGCGTTGGCCGAGGGTCCAGTTGGGGGGGAGTTGGTCGACGAGGACATCGACGAGGAACTCGCGGGTTTCGCGGTCGGTTTCGCGGCCGAGGCGGGCGATGCGGCCTGGGCGGGCGTGTCCGGGTTCGGAGCGGAACCAGACGCGGGCGGGCTGTCCTGGGGCGAGGTTGGTGGACGCGGTTTCGTCGATCCAGGCGGAGATCCAGAGTTGGTTGGTGGAGATGAGGTGGAGGATGGAGGAGCCGGGGAGGACGACGCCGCCGGGGTCCTGGTCGCGGCGGACGATGAGGCCGTCGTAGGGGCTGGTCATGTGGGCGAAGCCGAGGCGTTCCTGGTGGTAGGCGAGGTTGCGTTGGGCGGTCACGATTTGTTGTTGGGCTTCGGCGGTGGCGGCGCGGGCGCGTTGGAGGTCGGATTCGGCGACGCCGAGCTGTTCGACGGCCTTGTCGAGGTCGGAGGCGGAGCTGACCTGTTTGGCGACGAGGTCGGCGACGCGGGCGTGGTCGAGGCGGGCCTGGCGTTCGACCGCTTCGGCGCGGGTTTCGTCGATGCGGATGCGCTGGGCGGTGGCTTGGGCGGCGGCCAGGGTGGCTTCGGCGACTTCGAGTTGGCGGCGCAGTTCGCCGTCGTCGAGGCGGGCGAGGAGCTGGCCGGCGCGGACGGCATCGCCTTGGTCGACGAGGACTTCGGCGAGGCGTTCCTGGAGGCGGGGGCTGATGGTGGTGTTGAGGCGGGCCTCGAGGGTGCCGGTGCCGGAGACTTCGGCGACGAGGGGGGCGTGTTGGACGGTGTGGGTTTGGACGGGGACGGGGCGGAGGGCGGTGCGGTAGAGGAGGAAGGCGGCGGCGCCGAGGGCAAGGATCCAGGGGGCGGCGCGGCGCAGGACGATGGCGAGGTGTCGTGTCGTGTCACTCATGGCGGGGCGAGGTCTGCATGCAAGGTTGGAGTCGCGGGGGGCGGAATGGTTACAGGAGCGGCTGGGGGGAATCGGGGCGGGGTTTGACGCAGGTCAATACATGGGATTCGGGTTTCTGCTAGGGGTATCGGCATGGTCTCCCTGCGATGTCCCGCTCCCTGGGTCGGCGTGCTGGCCGTCCATCTCGTGATTCCGTGCGGCGTGGCTGCGGCCGAGGCGGGCACGGCGCCGGTGGGCCGGGCGGTTTATGAGCAGCACTGCGCCGCGTGTCACGGTCAGGAGGGGGATGGGAATGGGCCAGCGGCGGTGTGGTTGTATCCGAAGCCGCGGAACTTCAGCAGCGGCCTGTTCAAGATTCAATCGACGCCCTCGGGGGCGCTGCCGTCGGATGAGGACTTGTATCGGAGCGTGAGCGAGGGGTTGGGGGGGACCTCGATGCCCGCGTTCAATTATTTGTCAGAGGCGGATCGGCGGGCGGTGGTGGAGTATGTGAAGACGTTGACGGTGGCGGTGCAGGCCGACGGGCGGAGGGTGAATCGGTTTGCGGAGGCGGAGGCAAGCGGGACGGTGGGGAAGTCGATCGAGGTGCCGCCGGAGCCGCCGTTGACCTTTGATTCGATCACGAGGGGGCGGGAGGCTTACGCGAAGATGCAGTGTGCGTCGTGTCATGGGGAGACAGGGGCGGGGGATGGTCCGTCGGCGCCGACGTTGAAGGACAGCATGGGGATTCCGATTCATCCGCGGGATTTCAACACGGGGTTGTTCCGGGGGGGTGCGCGGGGGAGGGATCTATACACGCGGATTGCGGTGGGGTTGGGGGGGACGCCGATGGTGGCGTATCCGGACGAGGTATTGAGTCCGGCGGACCGGTGGGCGTTGGTGCATTACGTCCAGTCATTGCGGCGGAAGGATGCGGAGGTGGAGGACATGTTAGCGGCGGAGGAGACCTTGGCGGTGGCGCGGGTGAAGGGGGAGTTGCCGTTGGATCCGGCGGACCCGGCCTGGGAGCGGGTGGAGAGTGCGCGAGTGCCGCTGCACCCGCTGTGGCCGGAGCCGTATCCGATCACGGGGGTGGCGGTGCGGGCGTTGCACAATGGGCGGACGCTGGCGGTGTTGTTGCAGTGGCGGGACGCGGTGGTAGATGGGGCGCCGGTGCGGGTGCAGGATTTCCAGGATGCGGCGGCGCTGCAGTTTGCGTTAACGGAGGAGGCGCCGTTCCTGGGCATGGGGGATCCGCAGCATCCGGTGAATGTGTGGCAGTGGAAGGCGGGGTGGCAGCAGGACGTGGACGGGGAGCGTCCGGACGTGTCCATGGCCTATGCGTCGATGCATGTGGACACGTATCCGGAGGCGCCGCTGCACGGGCTGTATCGGACGGCGGAGAGGGCGGGGAATTTGCTGGCGGCGACGGAGATGGCCTCGCCGGTGGAGGATGCGAATGCGACGGGGTTTGGGACGATGACGTCGCAGCCGGCGGCGGCGCAGAACGTGCGGGGCCGGGGGGTCTGGCGGGATGGATTTTGGAGTGTGGTGTTTTATCGCGAGCTGGCCTCGCGGGATGCTGGGGACGTGAAGCTGGTTCCCGGGCGGTCGACGCTGCTGGCGTTCGGGGTGTGGAACGGGGCGCAGCGCGACCGCAATGGCCGCAAGGTGATCAGCAATTGGCATCGGCTGGCGCTTAACCCTTAACCCTACTGTCACATGTCCGGAATGTTACCTGGTTCGAGCGCGGTGTCGGGGTCTCCCGAGGGCCTTTCCCGGCGCGATTTCATCCGCCGCAGCGGGTTGGCGGGGGCGGGCCTGTCGGCGCTGTCGTTATGGCCGTTGCGTCATTTGCAGGCGCAGGAGGCGATTGCCAACCCGCTGGCGCACTATCCCAATCGCGAGTGGGAGAGGATTTATCGGAACCAGTATGCCTACGATTCGATGTTCTCGTGGGTGTGCGCGCCGAACGACACGCACAATTGCCGGGTGACGGCGCAGGTGCGCAACGGGGTGATCACGCGGATGGGGGAGCAGTATGACGTGGGGACGTATGCGGACTTGTATGGGAACCGGGCGTCGTGGAACTGGGGGAATCGGCACTGTGCGAAGGGGTACACGTTCCACCGGGTGATCTACGGGCCGTATCGGTTGAAGCATCCGATTGTGCGCCGGGGCTGGAAGCGCTGGGCGGACGACGGGTTTCCGTATCTGACCAAGGAATTGCGGGCGAAGTATAAGTTCGACGCGCGGGGGACGGACCGGTTCGAGCGGATGACGTGGGAGGAGGCGTTTGGGTATGTGGCCAAGGGGTTGCAGGCGATCGCGCGGCGCTACAGCGGGGCGGAGGGGGCGCGGTTGTTGGCCGAGCAGGGGTATCCGCCGGAGATGATCGCGGACATGGGGGGAGCGGGGACGCGGACGATCAAGTGTCGCGGGGGGATGGGGTTATTGGGGGTGATGGGGAAGTATGGGATGTATCGGTTGAACAACTCGCTGGCGTTGCTGGACGTCCAGGTGCGGGGGGTGAAGCCGGAGGAGGCGCGGGCGGGGCGGAACTGGTCGAACTACACCTGGCACGGGGATCAGGCGCCGGGGCATCCGTGGGTGCACGGGCTGCAGAATTCGGAGTGCGATTTCAACGACCATCGGTTCTCGAAGTTGATCATCATGAACGGGAAGAACCTGGTGGAGAACAAGATTACGGATTCGCATTGGTTCATCGAGTGCATGGAGCGGGGGGCGAAGATCGTGGTGATTGCGCCGGAGTACGGGGCGCCGTCGACGAAGTCGGATTACTGGGTGCCGGTGCGGCCGGCGACCGATGCGGCGTTATGGCTGGGGGTGGCGCGGCTGATGATGGACCGCGGCTGGTATGACGCGGACTTCGTGAAGCAGTTCACGGATTTTCCCCTGTTGATTCGGGCGGACAATCTCAAACGGCTGCGGGCGCACGAGGTGATTGCGAATTACCGGTCGGCGTTGCCGGCGGAGGGGGCGAGCAAGAAGGTGCAGGGCTTGACGGACGAGCAGCACGCGAAGCTGGGGGACTTTGTGGTGTGGGACGCGAGAGCGAAGGGGCCGAAGGCGGTGCATCGGGACCTGGTGGGGGAGAAGCTGGCGGCGGCGGGGATCGATCCGGTGCTGGACTGGTCGGGGCGGGTGCGGTTGGTCGATGGGACGGAGGTGGAAGTGAAGACGGCCTGGGCGCAGTACCAGGTGCATTTGCGGGATTACGACCTGGAGACGGTGGCGGAGATTACGGGGGCGCCGAAGGCGATGATCGAGCAATTGGCTTCGGACATTGCGACGATCAAGCCGTGTTCGATTCACCAGGGGGAGGGGATCAACCATTGGTTTCACGCGACGGAGGCGAATCGGGCGGCGTATTTGCCGGCGATGCTGACGGGGAACCTTGGGCGGCCTGGGGCGGGGGTGCACGGGTGGGCGGGGAACTACAAGGCGGCGTTGTTTCAGGGGTCGAAGCTGACGGGGCCTGGCTTCAAGGGGTGGGTGGCGGAGGATCCGTTCCGTCCCAACCTGGATCCGAACGCGCATGGGCGGGAGGTGGAGGCGCATGCGTACACGAAGGACGAGGAGCCGGCGTATTGGAATCACGGGGATTTGCCGTTGATCGTGGAGACGCCGAAGGAGGGGCGGAAGGTGTTTACGGGGAAGAGCCACATGCCGACGCCGACGAAGGCGATGATGTTCACGAACGTGAATCTGATCAACAACGCGAAGTGGGCGTATGGGGTGATCAAGAACGTGAACCCGCGGGTGGAGATGATTGTGAGCATCGACATTCAGGCGACCGCGTCGGTGGAGTATGCGGATGTGGCGTTGCCGGCGAATTCGTGGTGCGAGTTTGAGGACTTGGAGATTACGGCGAGCTGTTCGAATCCGTTTCTGCAGATCTGGAAGGGGGGGATCAAGCCGCTGTACGATTCGAAGGACGACCTGGCGATATTGGCGGGGATCGCGAACGGGCTGGCGCAGGTGACGGGGGATCGGCGGTTTCGGGATTACTTCAAGTTCGAGCACGAGGGCCAGCGGTCGGTGTATATCCAGCGGTTGCTGGACACCTGCACGACGACGGCGGGGTATCGGGTGGCGGACATTATGGCTGGGAAGTACGGGCCGCCAGGCGGGGCCCTGATGAATTTTCGGACGTACCCGCGGATTCCGTTTTACGAGCAGATTCACGACAGTTGGCCGTTTTACACGGACACCGGGCGGTTGCATTCGTATACGGATGATCCGACGGCGATCGAGTGCGGGGAGAACTTCATTGTGCATCGGGAGGGCCCGGAGGCGACGCCCTATCTTCCCAACGTGATCGTCAGCTCGAACCCGTGGGTGCGTCCGAACGACTTCGGGATTCCGCTGGAGGCGGAGCATTGGGATGCGCGGACGGTGCGGAATGTGAAGCGGCCGTGGGGGGAGGTGAAGGCGACGCGGAACTTCCTGTGGGAGCGCGGGTATCAGTTCTATTGCCTGACGCCCAAGTCTCGGCACAGCGTGCATTCCTCGTGGGCGAACGTGGACTGGCACCTGATTTGGAACTCGAACTTTGGGGATCCGTATCGGGTGGACAAGCGGTTGCCGAACGTGAGCGAGCATCAGTTGCACATGAACCCGCAGGCGGCGCGGGATTTGGGCCTGGCGGACGGGGATTACGTGTATGTGGATGCGAATCCGGCGGACCGTCCGTACTTGGGGGCGACGCCGAGCGATCCGTTTTACAAGGTGAGCCGGTTGATGCTGCGGCTGACGTACAACGGGGCGTATCCCTATCACGTGATCATGATGAAGCACGGGACGTTCATTGCGACCGAGAAGACCGTGAAGGCGCAGCAGACCCGTCCGGACGGGTTGTCGCTGACGGAGAACGGTTACATCGCGAACTTCCGGTTCGGATCGCAGCAATCGATCAACCGCAACTGGCACATGCCGATGCATCAGACCGACACGCTGTTTCACAAGACGAAGGTGTTCATGGGATTCATGTTTGGGGGGGAGGCGGACAATCACGCGGTGAACACGGTGCCGAAGGAGTGTCTGGTGCGGGTGAGCAAGGCGGAGGACGGCGGGTTGGGGGGCAAGGGAGCCTGGAAGGGGGGCGCGGATGGGTTGTCGCCGGCGGGGGAGAACGACGTGATGAAGCGGTATTTGGCGGGGGAGTTTGCCACGGACAAGGGGGCGGCGGCGGGGGCGACGGATTACGAATGAACGAAGGAAGAGAGGTGCAGGATGCCGAAAGACGAAGTCGATCCGGAAGATCCGCTGGCGCTTTGCGGGGTGGCGTTGGAGACGGGCGAGGACACGAGCGAGCCGATGACGGAGTGTTTGGTGGAGGAGTTCATGCGCCTGGGTTATGGGGCGGCAGGGATTCTGGCGTTGTTTCGGAATCCGCACTACACGGGGATGCATCAGGTCTGGGTGCAGCGCGGGGAGGGGTTTGTGCGGGGGAAGATCGAGGAGGTCTTTGGCTGGTGGCGGCGGGAAGTGAGGTGGGAGGGGTGATGGTGGCGGATGGGGGCTGGGGGTTGAGGAAGGGCTGATCGAATATGAGCAACGTTCTGAACTGGCAGTTGGGTCGGGCGATGGAGTACCCGTATGAGGCGGCGTATCCGGACCGGCAATTTGCGTTCGTGTTTAACCTGAACCGGTGCATTGGCTGCCAGAGCTGCACCATGGCCTGCAAGTCGACCTGGACGTTCAATCGGGGTCAGGAGGCGATGTGGTGGAACAACGTCGAAACGAAGCCGTATGGGGGCTATCCGCATCATTGGGACGTGAAGCTGCTGGATTTGCTGGGGCAGGCCAATCCCGGGGGCCAGGTGTGGAACGGGGCATCGCGGCCGGTGCGGGCGCCCTATGGCGAGTTCAAGGGCAAGACCATTTTCGAGGTGGCGAAGACCAATGTGAGTCCGGAGGGGGCGCAGCGGGCGCTGGGGTATCTGCCGACCGACGAGGAGTGGGCGGCGCCGAATCGGTTTGAGGACAATCCGTCGGCGGCGGAGGCGGGGCGGAAGGGGCAGATGGCGTTTCAAGGCGGCGAGTTGGGGCCGCAGCACAAGACGTGGTTCTTCTACCTGGCCCGGCTGTGCAATCATTGCAGCTATCCGGCGTGTTTGGCGGCCTGTCCGCGCAACGCCATCTACAAACGGCCGGAGGACGGGATCGTGTTGGTGGATCAGGAGCGATGCCGCGGGTATCGGAAGTGCATGGAGGCGTGCCCGTATAAGAAGACGCATTACCGCGGGACGACGCGGACCACGGAGAAGTGCATTGGGTGCTTTCCGCGGGTGGAGGGGCGGGATCCGGATGGGGGCGGGGTCCCGATGCAGACGCGTTGCATGGCGGCGTGTGTGGGGCACATCCGCCTGCATGGATTGGTGCAGATGAACGCGGACGGCACGTGGAAGGAGGATCGGCAGCATCCCCTCTTCTATTTGGTGCACGTGGCGAAAGTGGCCTTGCCCCTCTACCCGCAGTTCGGCACGGAGCCTAATGGGTATTACATCCCGCCGCGCTGGGTGCCGCGCGACTATCTGCGGCAAATGTTCGGCCCTGGGGTGGATGCGGCGGTGGAGGCGTATGCGCATCCCGACCGCGAGTTGCTCGCGGTGCTGCAGTTGTTCGGGAAGGACGCGCGGATGTGTTTTCGCTACGAGATCAAGCAGGGGCCGAAGGTGTTCGAGACGACGATACGCGGGCGGAAGTATGAGTTGTTCGACGACACGGTGATCGGGTATGCGAAGGACGGGACGAAGATCGTCGAGACGAAGGTGGAGGAGCCTCTCCACATCCGGGGGCCGCAGCATGCGAATTCCATTTAGCCGCCTCCCAGCCGCCCAGGGTGTGCGACATCGCGGCTGGTCGGGAGCCTTGCCCCACCGGTGGTGTCAGGAAACGTCAACCGTTCATGGTCCCCATGCGCGTCAGAAACTCGGAGGTCCCGTCTCCCCATGAACCGGTCCCCCTCGCCCCGACCCTCTCCCCCGTTTGGCGGGGGCGAGGGAGTCATGGAAGAGGAGCACGCGACGTGGGACGGTTCATGGTCCCCATGCGCGTTCGCTCGAACGTCGAAGCTCCCCATGAACCGTCCTCCCACCCCTTCCCTCTCCCCAACCCTTGCAAGCGAGGCGAGGGAGAGGGGTTGGGGAGAGGGAGAAAGGGAGAGGGGATCTCGTGTCTGCCTGCTTATGAACTCAGCAATATGAACACTGCCATGGATAAAGTCGCGGAACGGTCTGCATCCAATGGGAAAGCGGCGCGGGATGAGGCGTGGGCGTCCGGAGCGAGGGAGCGAGCGGGGGAGAGCGAGCGGGGAGGGTGCGCCCAGGTGGTGGTGGAGACGGCGCCGCGGGAGCGGCGGTCGGTGTTCGGGAATTACGCGGCGGCGGACGCCGGCGAGTCGTGGGTGGGAGAGGGCGAGGGGCAGGGGCCGTTGGATGGCGGAGGGGCACGCCGGCCGGAGGCGGCGGAGGCAGCGTTGGCGCGTTCGTTTGTGCATCAGTATCTGGCCCGTGGGTTCGACTATCCGACGCGGGAGATGTGGGCGTGGATGGGGTCGCCGGGGGTGTTAGGGGCGTTGGCGGCGGCGGTGGCGGCGGTGGCGGGGTCGGAGGACGGGGGCGTACGCCGGGCGCATGGGGTATGGGTGGGCACCTTAGGGGCGAGCGGGTTCGAGGCGTTTCACGACGATTACATTCGGGCGGTGGGGCATGCGGCGCGGGGGTCGTGTCCGGCGAACGAGATCGAGTATGGGGACGTGAAGGCGGATCCGTTGTTTCAGCCGCATCGGTTGGCGGACCTGGGGGCGTTTTACCGGGCGTTCGGGTTGGAGATGGGGGAGGGATCCGGGGAGCGGCAGGATCATGTCTCGGTCGAGTTGGAGTTTTTGGGCGTCTTGGCGGCGCAGGAAGCGAGCTGGCATCGGGGCGCGGGCGGGGAGGAGGCTGGGGCGACGGTGCGGGCGGCGGAGCGGAAGTTTCTGCGGGAGCACGCGGGCCGATGGATGCCGGCATTTGCGCGGCGGTTGCAGCGGGCGGTGGGGGAGACCGCGTTGGGGGCGTTGGCATTGTTGGCGATGGCATGGATCGAGAGCGAGTGTCGCCGGTGCGGGGTGTCGCCGGGGAGCGAAGAACTGTTGTTGCGGCCGGCGGACGCGGGGGCGTCGATGTGCGACGGGTGCGGGTTAGCGCAGGGGTTGCCGGGGGCGCCGGTGGCGGCAGGCGGGGGTGAGGCATGAAGCTGTTGTATGACGACGATCTGGTGGAGGGGGTGGTGCGGGGGTGTGCGGAGGGGCAGGGTCGGAGGGTGGCGGCGTTGCAGGTTCGGCGGTTCCACGCGGAGCGGGAGCGATGCTATCGGGTGTTGGATCCGGACGAGCGGGCGGCGGCGTTTGCTCGGGTGCAATGGGCTTGGTTTGCGGAATGGGGATGGGAGGAGGATTTGAGCCGGGTGGCGGGTCGTTTCGGGGGGTTGTCCTCGGCGCTGGTGGCGCTGGCCTTTCGGAAGGCTCGGGGGCGTTCCGAGGAGGGAGCGGAGATGTATGGGGATGCGGAGGGGAACCGGCGGGGGATGGTGACGATCCGGCCGGAACGGTTTGGGGACGAGGCGGGGTTGGAGCCCTGGCTGCATCATGAATTGGCGCACGTGGCGGACATGGTCGATCCGGAGTTCGGCTATGAGCCGGGGTTCGGGGTGGTGGGGCAGACGGTGTCGCAGCAACGGCTGACGCGGGAGCGGTATCGGCTGTTGTGGGCGGTGAGCATCGACGGGCGGCTGCGCGGGCGCGGGCTGAGCACGGTGGCTGACGAGGGGCAGCGGCGGGGCGAGTTCGAGCGCGGGTTCGGGTTCTTGCCGGCGGACCGGAGGGCGCAGGTCTTTGGGGCGTTGTGGGGAGGGGAGATGGCGCGCCATGCGGCCTTGGCGGCGTTGGCGGCGGATCCGCGGGGGTTGCGCGGGCAGCGCTCGCCGTTGCCGGGAGCGGCCTGTCCGTTGTGCGGGTTTGCGGCGTTTGCGTGGACGAAGGCGGAGGGGCTGCGCAAGGAGGCGGTGGCGCGGATGCGGCGCGAGTTTCCCCATTGGGAGGAGGAGGATCCGGTGTGCGCGCGCTGTGCGGAGATGTACGACGCGATCACGGGGATGGTGTATCCGGCGACGGTGTGTTTGTGATGGCGGACGGGGGGGAAGGCAGCGATTCTCATTTTGGGATTTGAAGAGCCCCTCACCCGGCCTCTGGCCACCCTCTCCCCGCGCCTTTGACGACAGACGGCAGCCCAGGCGCGGGGAGAGGGAAGGGGAGAGGGGGAGTCCTCCTTTCAAAATGAGAATTGCTGGGGGGAAGGTGGAGAACTTGACGGGGGTCAAGGCGGAGCGGACGATCGCGCGGCATGCTGGGTCACGGAAGCACGATGAACTCTCTGGGACGCCCGCTGGATTATCTGCGGATATCGGTGACGGATCGCTGCAACGAGCGGTGCGTGTATTGCCGTCCGCGGCAGTATGGCGGGTGGAACGGGGGAGAGGACCCGCTCACGGACGAGGAACTCCTGCGGATCGTGCGGGTGGCGGCGGGGTTGGGGATTCGCAAGTTTCGGCTGACGGGAGGGGAGCCGTTGTTGCGGCCAGGATTGGCGGAGGTGGTCCGGGGGATGGCGGGGACGCCGGGGGTGGAGTGCATTGGGATATCGACGAACGGGTTGAAGTTGGGGGCGATGGCGAGGCCGTTGCGGGAGGCGGGGGCGAGGACGGTCAACATCAGTTTGGATGCGTTGGATCCGGCGGTGTATCGGCGGATCACGGGGGGGTCGGTGGAGGGCGTGTTGGCGGGCTTGCGGGCGGCCCAGGAGGCGGGGTTCGAGTTCGTGAAGTTGAACGCGGTGCTGATGCGGAGGGTGAACGAGCAGGAGATCTGGCCGCTGATTCGCTTCAGTTCGGAGCACGGGGTCCCGTTGCGGCTGATCGAGCTGATGCCGTTGACCGCGCGCGACGTGTTGACCCCGGCGAATTTTCTCTCCGTGGAAGAGGTGATGCAGGGGCTGCGGGGGCGGGAGACGCTGGTGCCGATGCCGGAGGCGCGATTGGGGCATGGTCCGGCCAAGTATTATCGGCTGGCGAAGTCGGGGGCGGTGGTGGGGTTCATCGGGGCGCTGACGAATCAGCATTTTTGCGACACCTGCAACAAGATGCGGTTGACGGCCGATGGGCGGCTGCGGCCATGTTTGGGGCAGCATGAGGAGTTGAGTTTGCGGGAGGCGCTGGCGGACCGGACGAGCGACGACGCGTTACGCCGGGTGTTTCTGGAGGCGGCCGCGCGCAAGCCCTGGGAGCATTCGTTTCGCGGGGCGTATACGCCGTGCCGGCCGATGACGGCGTTGGGGGGATGAGGAGCAGCGCGCGCTGGCTTCCATGGCGAACGCGGTGACGCGCAGGGGGAGCATGGACCGGGCGGGGGGATTACGATGGCGACTTGCATTGGGATTGGGGTGAGGAGCGGGGGTTCGGCCTTCGGCCTTTGGGGCGAAGCGTCTGCCTGCGCAGGGGCGCGCGGCACTCCGGATTCACCCCCGAAAGCGTGCCGTTGGCCCCTGGGGAGTAGGCGGACGGGTGCATTAGTGTTTAAGTAGTCATTCATGAACCAACCTGAGAACTCCTCGTCAACTGCGCCACTGGACAATGAGCGTCCTCGCGGGGTGGGGGAAGCTGGGCGTGGGGGGGCGGGGTGGGCGGGGTGGTTGGTGCGGCTGAGCCTTGGGGCGTTGCTGTTCGAGACGATCACGGGCTTGGGGATCACGCTGTTGCCGTTTCACGCGGCGGTGCAATGGGGGGTGTTGGGGCACACGGCGGTGGGGGCGCTGACGTTGCTGCCGTTGGCGGTTTACTGTGCCCGCCATGTGGTGGCGTATCGGGGTTACGCGGCGTCGCACGTGACCGTGTTGGGGTGGGTGGCGGTGGCGGGGCTGGCGGTGGTGTCGGGTTCGGGGTTGGTGTTGACGGGGCAGGCGGTGCTGG
>CAZVRY010000182.1:0-14245 GCA_964629545.1 uncultured Verrucomicrobiota bacterium
GAGTCTACCAGTCGCCTCCGCCTCGCCTAGATCGCACCCCCTTTACCGCTTACGACTCACCCCTCCAACGCGCGCCGCAAGTGTTCCACAAACTGTCGTCTTTCCGCGTCCTCTTCCACCCTCCACCCGAACCGCTTCACCGCCTGCGCCGCCGCCGGGTCCTTCAAACCCGCGAGGTCCTGGTCGACCTCGGCCAGCCGATGGCCCAGGAGCGGGCCACCTCCACCACGCCCCGAGGGTCCTCGATCACGACCGAATGGAAGCGTCCCTGGAACAGGTGGCCTCGAATCCGGTGGGCCCCGTTGAACGTGCTGCTGGAGGACACCTGGAGCCAACGGATCGCTACGCTCAAGTTGGCATCCTGGCTCCGCACCCCCAGATGGTCATGGTGGTCCATCAACACGAATGCGTGAATCTCCGTGCGAAACCGCTCCGACCACGTTCCGCCGCAGGTTCCGCAGGGTGCAGAGGGGGGCCAAAGCCGCTAACCCCCGCAGGGGGCGCGCCCCCGTTGTCCGCTTAGCCTGGAGTGGACACGTGGACGGCTGATCAGGGTCGGCCACGCTGCGGCGGTGGATGTCTTGGATGAGAATTGCTGTTCAAGGCCGCGAAAATGTAGCTATTTCGGAGGCACCACACTAGCTTGGCGAGCGTGCGCAAGTCGCAGACCAACGCGGCCTTCCGGGGCTTGCTGGACATTGCCAGCGGGTTGAACTTCCGGTCGCATCGCATCGAGCATCTGCTCGATGCCAAGGGGCGGCATGAACTGAAGTTGCCGGCGGCGTTTCCCTTCGTCATCACCTTGTTTCATTTCCGGGCCGGCACGATTACGCGTCGACTGACCTGGCACGAGCGGTTGGAGTTATTGGTAGCGCTGGACGGACCGCTGCGGCAACGCATGGGCGATCTCATCGTGGACCTGCAACCCGGCGATGTCCTGGTGGTAGACCATCTCAAGCCTCATCAGGCGGTGGATACGCCCGGCCTGGACACGCGCGTCTTGGTGGTGACGTTCCTGCAGGAATTCGTGTTCAGCCCCGGCGCCCCGCTGTCGGACCACGCCTTCCTGTTGCCGTTCTTCCGCAAGGTGGAGGGGCGACCCCAAGTGCTGCGGGCGGCTTCGGCGCGGGCGGGCGACGCTCACGCCGCCCTCGGGCGGTTGCTGGAATGCTATTTCGATCGGCACAGCGTTCATCAGGCAGCCGGTTGCAAGGCCTGGCTGCTGGTGTTGTTGAACGTGCTGCTCCAGGAATTCCGGGGTTCCGCGCTCGACCGAATGGCCTTGCTGCGGCGCCAGGAACAGGCCGCGCGGCTCAAGCCTGTGTTCGACCGGGCGCGGGCGCCCAGCGGCGGCCGTCTTTCGCTGGGCGTCGCGGCGACTCTTTGCGGGATGAGCAAAGCGGTGTTTGGCCGGGTGTTCAAGGAGGCGTCCGGGATGACGCTGCGCAACTACCTGAGCCAGGTCCGCATGGCCCGCGCGGTGGAGTTGTTGGAGGAGAGCCGCGCTGCGATCGCCGAGATCTCGCTCCAACTTGGCTTCAGTGATCAAAGCCACTTCTGCCGGCAGTTCCATCGGAGCTTCGGGTGCTCGCCCAGCCACTATCGGGCGCGTCGGGTCCAGCAGCGGGCATCGCGCTGACCGCGCGGTTCGGCCACCCGACGCGGCCCCTTTCTGTCCGCCACTCAGCTCGTTACGGGACGGCGGTTGATGCAAAGAATGTGCAAGAAAAAGACGCGACTTTCCTATCTCTTCCCACTCCAGCGGGACTAAGCTGTCGGCGGCACTTATGAGAGAACTGCGGTTTGCCATTCTCGGGACGGGGTATTGGGCGCGCTACCAACTGGCCGGCTGGCGCGAGTTGCCGGGGGTGCGCTGTGTGGCGGTGTGGAATCGCACGCGCGCCAAGGCGGAGGCGCTGGCGCAGGCCTTCGGCATTCCCTCCGTTTACGATGCACCCGATGAACTGCTCGCGCGCGAACGACCCGACTTTGTGGACGTCATCACCGATGTGGGCACGCACCGCCGGTTCGTGGAACTGGCGGCCGCGCATCACCTCCCGGTGGTGTGCCAGAAACCCATGGCCCCGAATGTGGCGGATGCGGCCGCCATGCTGGAGACTTGCCGGGCAGCGGGAGTCCCCCTGCTGATCAACGAGAATTGGCGCTGGCAGACGCCGCTCCGCGAATTGCGGCGCGTGGTGGCCTCGGGCGACCTTGGCCGCGTGTTCCGCGCCCGGCTCGACTACTGCAACCGCTTCCCCGTCTTCGACAACCAGCCGTTCCTGAAGACGGTGGAGCAGTTTATCATTGCGGACATGGGCAGCCATATCCTCGACGTGGCGCGGTTTTTGTTCGGCGAGGCCGCCGCGCTCAATTGCCGGACCAGCCGCGTGCATGAAGACATCCGGGGCGAAGACGTCGCCACCGTCCTGCTGCACCTGCGCAGCGGTGCGACGGTGACCTGCAATCTCAGCTATGCCAGCCGGATCGAACATGATCGCTTCCCGGAGACGTACGCCTTGGTCGAAGGCACAGAGGGCGGCGCAGAGCTCGGGCCGGATTTCTGGATTCGAGTGACGACGCGCAGCGGCACCAGCTCGCGCCGCGTGCCGCCGCCGTTCTACTCCTGGGCGGACCCGCGGTATGCGGTGGTGCATGCGAGCATCGTGGACTGCCAGCGCGACTTGCTGCGGCACTTGTGCGGGGAGGGGCGGGCAGAGACCACCGGCGAGGACAACGTGAACACCGTGCGCCTGGTCTCCGCCGCTTACACCAGCGCCGCATCTGGGGAAACCGTCCGGTTGCCCGCCTGAAGGACGCGATCTGCTCAACCACGACACAGCATGAAAACACCCACCACAACTCACAAGAGGCGGCTCCTCTCCGCGACGGTTGGCTTGCTTGCGACCGGCGTGGCCCTCGCGGCGGCGCCGCTGTCCAAGCTCAAGGTCAGTGACAACCGCCGCTTTCTCGTCACGGAGCAGGGCCAGCCCTTCTTCTGGCTGGGCGACACCGCCTGGGAACTCTTTCACCGGCTCAATCGCGAGGACGCCCGGCGTTACCTGGACAACCGCGCGAAGCTCGGCTTCACCGTCGTCCAAGCCGTGGCCATTGCTGAACTGGACGGCCATGCTGATCCCAATCCCTACGGCTACGTGCCGCTGGTGGACCTCGATCCCGCCCGGCCGGCGGTGATGGACGGTCCCGACAACGATTACTGGGACCACGTGGATTTCGTCGTGCGCGAGGCCAACCAGCGCGGCATCTACCTGGGCTTCCTGCCCACTTGGGGACGCTTCTGGCGCGACACCGGCAACGATCGCCAACCGATCTTCACCCCCGACAACGCCGAGGCCTACGGCGAATGGCTGGGGCGCCGCTACCAGGACGCCGGGCTGGTGTGGATCCTCGGCGGCGACCGTCCCATCGAGAACGACACGCATCGGGAGATCATCCGCCGCATGGCGCTCGGTCTCCACAAAGGCGATGGCGGTGCGCACCTGCACACGTTCCATCCGCCCGGAGGGAATGGGTCGTCCACGTGGTTTCACGACGCGGAGTGGCTCGATTTCAACATGCGCCAGAACGGGCACGTGCCCGAGTTCAGCGGCCGCTACGACGCCACCCGCGCCGACTACGACCGCCACCCGGTGAAACCCGTGCTCGACGGCGAGCCGATCTACGAGGACCACCCGGTGTCGTTCAACGCCGCAAAGCTTGGCCACTCCATCGCCGCCGATGTGCGCCGCCCGCTTTACTGGGACCTGTTCACCGGTGGTTTCGGCCATACCTACGGCCACCATTCGGTCTGGCAGATGTGGTCGCCCGGCAAAGGGCCGATCAACAACCCGCTGATGCCCTGGTCCGAGGCCATCCTCCAACCCGGCGCGGCGCAGATGCAACACGGCAAGCACCTGATGCTCTCGCGCCCGTTCCTCACGCGGGTGCCGGACGATGCGATCCTCGTGACCGACCGCGTGCCGACCAGCGTGCCAGGCGCGGGGCGGTATCGCTTCGTGGCCACGCGCGACGAGGCCGGCAGCTACGCGATGGTGTATGCGCCCGTGGGCCGCAAGTTCAAGGTGCGGATGGACAAGATTACCGGACCGAAGGTGAAGGCGTGGTGGTTTAATCCGCGCGACGGCCAGGCCGCGGCCATCGGTGAGTTCCCCAACACCGGCGAGCGTGAGTTCCTCCCGCCCGAGGCCGGCGAACACCTGGATTTTGTGCTGGTGCTCGACGACGCGGCAAAGGAGTACCCGCCTCCCGGCCGCGGGCGATGACGATGAAGGGGCCAAAGACGATGCTGAGCCGTTCCCTGGGTGCGCTGGTGTTGCTCGTGGCGGCGTTGGTCCGCGGGGAGAATTGGCCGCAGTTCCGCGGGCCCAATGCGCAGGGGCGCTCCGCGGAAACCGGTCTGCCTTTGACCTGGAGCGCGACCAACAACGTCCTGTGGAAGACATTCATCCCCGGCGAAGGCTGGTCGTCGCCGATTGTGTGGAAGGAGCGGGTGTTCCTGACCACGACCACGGAGGGCGGGCGAGCTTGCCACGTGTTGTCGCTTGACGCCGCATCGGGGAGGATGCTGTGGAACCGGCAGGTGTTCCTGCAAGAGACGCGCCGCAAAGAAGGCCGCAACAGCTACGCCACGCCGACCCCGGCCACGGATGGCACGCACGTTTACGCCTGTTTCGGCGATGGCAGCTTCGTGGCGCTGAATTTCGCCGGGGAGACGGTGTGGACCAATCGCGAACACCCATTCAGCGGCCAGCATGGCCTCGGTTCATCGCCCGTTCTTTGCCGCGGCTTGCTCATCATGGCGCGAGATGGCAGCAGCGACGGTGCGGATCCGAAGCTGGGCTGGCAAACTCCGTGGGATCAGGCCCGAGTGCTGGCACTGGACGTGGCGACGGGCCGCCTGCGCTGGGCGGGCCACCGCGGTCTCTCGCGCATTTCGCACGGGGTGCCGGCCATCTGGGAACACGATGGTAAGGTGGAGGTCGTGAGCGAGGCTGGCGACGTCGTCCAGGGTTTCGATGCGGCGACGGGCGAGCGACTATGGTCGAGTGCGGTCATCGGCGAAGGCAAGGTGCCTTCCACCGTGCTGGGCGACGGGTTTGTGTTCACGGCGGGCGGTTGGGGTGGCAAGGACACCATCAAAGCGTTTCGTCTCGGTGGCCAGGGTGACCTCAAGGAAACGCGGCTGGTGTGGGAACAGAAGAAGAACATGCCCAGGATTCCGTCGCTGCTCTACGTGAAACCGCTCCTCTTCGCCATCACCGATGGCGGCGTGGCCGCGTGCCTGAAGGCGACCACCGGTGAACTGATGTGGCAGGAACGCATCGGCGGCAATTTCTCCGCCTCGCCGGTGTGGGCGGAAGGCCGGATTTACTTCGTGGCGGACCACGGCGAAACGACGGTCATCGCCGCCGCCCCGGAGTTCAGCGTGCTCGCGAAGAACCCGCTGGGCGAGCAGGTCCAGGCCTCGCCGGCCATGGCCAACGGCCGGCTGTTCCTTCGCACGGCCGAAAACCTGTTCTGCATTGCGAAGGAGTGAGACACCTATGAAAGAGCCCGTCCAACTCGCGCTCATCGGGGCCGGCGGCAAGATGGGCTGCCGCATCGCCGACCATCTCAGGCACCACCCGGCTTACGCGCTTCGTTATGTCGAGTGCAGCGCGCCGGGCCTGGCGAATCTCGCCGAGCGCGGCTTGCAGGCCACGCCCCAGCCCGAGGCGATTCGCGACGCCGACGTGGTCCTGCTGGCCGTGCCGGACAAGCTGCTCGGGATCATCGCGCGCGAGGTCGTGCCCCAGCTCAAGACCGGCGCCATGGTGGTGACGCTGGATCCCGCCGCGGCTCATGCGGGCGAACTGCCGGTCCGGCCGGACATCAGTTACTTCGTCACGCATCCGTGTCATCCGAGCGTGTTCGACTACGAACCCGACCCGGAGGCGCGCGCGGATTTCTTTGGCGGCATCAAGGCACGCCATCCGATTGTCTGTGCGCTCATGCAAGGGCCGGAAGCGCATTATGTTCTGGGTGAACAACTGGCGCGGGATTTCTTTGCGCCGGTGACGCGCGCGCATCGCATCACGGTCGAGCAAATGGCGCTGCTCGAGCCGGCGATGGCTGAAACGGTCGGCATCGCGCTCGTGCAGGCGTTGCGCGAGGCGCTGGAGGAAGTGGTGCAACGCGGCGTGCCGCGCGCCGCCGCGGAGGATTTCCTCTACGGGCACATCAAGGTGCCGCTGGGCATCGCGTTCGAGCGGGTGAAGTTCCCCTTCTCGGATGGCGCGAAGCTCATCGCCGAATACGGCCGGCAACGGGTGTTGCAGCCGGGTTGGAAACGCGTCTTCGAGCCGGAGAGCGTGCGCGAACAGGTGAGGACGATCGTGTCCGGCCGACTCCCGCCTGCGACATCCTGACCCATGCGCCTCGGACTGGGAAGTTACACGTTCACCTGGGCCGTCGGCGTGCCGGGGCATCCGCCGCGACAGCCACTCACGCCGTTGGACCTGCTGCAGCGCGCGTCGCAACTGGGCGTCCGCGTGGTGCAGTTCTGCGACAACCTCCCGCTGGCGACCGCAGCGGCGGACGGCGGGACAAGTGCGTGCTGCGGATGCAACCCGAACTTGTCCGGCTCGCTTGGGGAAGTGATGGTCTTTGCGCGTGAGCGCGGCATCGCGATCCAGGTGGGTACTCGCGGGATCGCGGACGTTGCGAGCCTGCTGGCGCACCTCGAACTGGCCCGGCGGGTCGAGTCACCATTTCTGCGCGTCGTGGTTGATTCAAGCGGGCACGAGCCCACGCCCGACGAGTGTGTGTCGCGGTTGCGCCCGTTGCTACCCCGCTTTGCGGAGGCGGGCGTGAGGCTCGCCATCGAGAACCACGACCGATTCACCAGCGCCACGCTCGTGCGGATGATTGAGCAACTTGGCCCGGCGCACGTCGGGATTTGCCTGGATACCGTCAACTCCTTTGGTGCGCTCGAGGGCCCCGAGGTGGTGGTGAAAGCCCTCGCGCCGCACACGTTGAATCTTCACGTCAAGGACTTCACCATCGAGCGCGTGAGTTCGCAGATGGGTTTCGAGATCAACGGGGCCGCGGCCGGGCAGGGGCGATTGAACGTGCCCTGGCTGCTCGACCAGCTTCGCGCTGCCGGCCGCGACGTGGATGCCATCCTCGAACTCTGGACGCCTCCTGGCGCGACCCTCGATGAGACCATTGCGCGCGAGGCCTCCTGGGTTGAACCCAGCGTGAAGTATCTGCGCCAGTTTATTCCTGATTAGATCGCATCCCGGAGAGCTCCAGCGAAGCACCAACCCCCGCCCGCTCATGAAACCGAATGCCGCTACCATGGATCAGCCGCTCGACCAGACTGCCGCTTCCACCGCCATCGGTTCACGGAAGTCCAAGGCCACCTTGGCTGGCTGCCTGTTGGCGGTGGTGGGCGCGCTGCTCGCCGGTTGCGGCCGATCCGACGCACCGTCCGGACCGGGCGAAGGTTCGCCGCCGAAGCCGTTGCTGCTGGGCGTGTCGTTCGAGACGCTGCAGACGGAGTTCTGGGTGGCGGCGCTGGACGCGTTTCGCGCCGAAGCGAACCGGCGCAACCTCAAACTGATCGAAGCCGTGGCCGACGGCGACGCCAACCGCCAATTGGAGCAGGTGAAGAACTTCATCACGCGCAAGGTGGACGGCATCGTGGTGGTGCCCAAGGATTCCAAGACCATCCTTCCGGTCATCAAGTCTGCCAACCAGGCGAACATCCCGATTGTCCTGTTCAACCGCCCGCCGGATCCGAGCAACGCGAAGTCCACCACCATCGTCGCCGACAATCTCGCCATCACCAAAGCGACCGTCGAAGCCATGGTCGCGGTGGCGCAATCGGCCGGCGGGAAGCACAAGGCGCTGATCCTGGTGGGCGACCTCGGGGACATCAACGCCATCGGTCGCCGCGACGGCTTCGAGGACGTCGTGAAGCGGCACCCGGATGTGATCGAAGTGGTCGCCCGCGTGCCCACCGAATGGAATCAGGAGAAAGCCCAGGCCGGAGTGGTGAACGCTTTGCAGGCGAACCCGGACATCAGCTTCATCTTTGCTTCGTCGGATTTTCTCTTCCCGTCGGTGGTGTCGGCGCTGAAGTCCGCCGGCAAGTATCACAAGATCGGCCAGCCCGGCCATGTGATTCTGGGGGGATTCGACGGCGACGCGACCGCGTATCAGATGCTCGTGGACGGCTACCTGGATGCCGACGGGGTGCAGGACGTGGCCTTCGAGGTGTCCGCCTCCATTCAGGCGGTGCTGGATGCGCGGGAGGGCAAGCCGGTGCCGGAGCGGATCGCCGACCCTGGGTTTGTCATTCACCAGGGCAATCTCAAGGAAATGGCCCCGCGCATGTGGGGCGCCCAGTCCTCGAAATGACTGGCGACCGGGCAGCGTTGTCGCCTCGCCTGGGGGCGTTCGCTCGGCGCGTGGGGGCATCCGAGTACCTGGTGCTCTGGCTCAGCCTCGCCTACTTCGGCGCGATGGCGCCCAGCACGCCCGGGTTTGCCACCTCCGAGAATCTAGCCAACCTTCTGTCCGCCATGCTGCCGCTGCTGGCCGTGGCCGTCGGCCAGACGATCGTCCTCGTGGCGGGCGGGATTGATCTGTCGGTCACGGGCATCATCTCGCTGGCCAGCATCACCGGGGGACTGGTGATGACGTCACCGGGCCCTGGCGTGGCGGGGAGCGCGTTGGCGGCGCCGGCCGGAGTCATCGCCATGCTCCTGATTGGCGCCGGGGTGGGCTTTCTCAATGGCGCCGCGGTGACGCGGCTGCGCATGCCCCCGTTCATCGTCACGTTGACCTCGATGATGTTCGTCGGCGGATTGGCGTTGTGGCTGACCCAGTCGCGCAAGGTGGCCGGTTTGCCGCCCGGCTTCACCGTGATTGGACGCGAGCTTTGGCTTTCGGCTCTGGTGGTGGTCGCGCTGGCCGCGGTCGCGCACGTTCTGCTTTCGCGCTCGCTCGGCGGGCGCTGGCTCTACGCGGTGGGCCACAACCCGACGGCGGCATTCATCGCCGGCGTGCCGGTGAACCGGGTCTTGTTGCTCACGTACATGGCCAGCGGGGTGTGCGCCGCCATCGGGTCAGTGCTTTACACGGGCCGCTTGGAAACCGCCGACCCGGACCTCGGCCGGCGAATCCTGCTTGATGTGATCGCCGCCACCGTCATCGGCGGCACCAGCCTTTATGGTGGCAAGGGCAAAGTGTTGTGGACCGTGTTTGGCGTGTTGTTTCTCGTGTTGCTCGACAACAGCCTGAATCTGCGGGGACTTTCGCACTTCACCATCATGATGGTGAAAGGCGCCGTGATTCTGCTGGCGGCGCTCGTGGACACACTGAGGAACCGATGAACGCCGCGGCCCCCATCCTCGAGTTCGAGCATGTTGCGAAGTCTTTCTTTGGCGTGCCGGTGCTCAAGGACGTGAGCCTTCGAGTGGGTCAGGGGCGCACCTTGGGGTTGGTGGGGGAGAATGGAGCGGGCAAATCCACGCTGATGAACATCCTGGGCGGCAATCTCGCGCCGGATGCGGGTCAGCTTCGTCTCCACGGCGAACCGTTTGCCCCGCGTCATGCGCAGGACGCATCCCGCCACGGCGTCGCCTTCATCCATCAGGAACTGAACCTGTTTCCGAACCTCAGCATCGCGGAGAATCTTTTTCTGACGGGGTTTCCGCGGCACGGTTGGGGGCCGCTGATCCGGCAGCGCTCTATGCGAGAGCTCGCCGTGGAGCTCCTGGTGCAAGTGGGGTTGGGCCTACTATCCCCCGACACGCTGGTCGAGAAGTTGTCCGCGGGCGAACGCCAACTGGTGGAGATCGCCAAAGCTCTCAGCCACGACGCCCGGTTGATCATCTTCGATGAGCCGACCACTTCGCTGACCTCGCGGGAAACGGAGCGGCTCTTCGCCTTGATCGGGCGCTTGCAGGCACGGGGTTGTTCGCTCATCTACATTTCGCATCAGCTCAGTGATGTGCTCCGGCTGTGCGACGACATCGCCGTGCTGCGGGACGGCGCGGTGGCGGGCCAGGGGACACGAGCCGGTTTCACCGAGGACAACCTGGTGTCGCTGATGGTGGGTCGAAGTCTCACTCAGATGTTCCCGACGCGAACCGTGCCGGTGTGCGATGTAGTCGCGCTCGAAGTGCGCGGCCTTACCCAGCCGGGCATGGTCAAGGACGTCAGCTTCCGATTGCGCGGCGGTGAGGTGTTGGGGTTGGCGGGTTTGATGGGCGCGGGGCGTTCAGAACTGGCGCGCATCCTGTTTGGGCTCGACCCGTGTGCCGAGGGGGAGATCCGCGTGAACGGCGAGCGGCTTCGCCCCTCACCGCGCCGTTGCATCCGCCGCGGAATGGCGTTTCTCACCGAGAACCGCCGCGCAGAGGGCTTGTGTCTCGAAGCCTCCATCGCCGACAACATCGCGCTCGTCACGCTGCCGGACCACGCCCGCGGGCCGTTGGGTTTGCTGGATGCCGCTGGTCTGCGCGGCGCGGTGGACCGCATCCGGACCGCGGTTCGGCTCACTCCAGCCGCGTCGAATGACCAACCGGTGCGAATGCTCAGTGGCGGCAACCAGCAGAAGGCGGTGCTGGCGCGCTGGCTGCTCAGCCGGCCGGCCGTCTTCATCCTCGATGAACCCACCCGCGGTATTGATGTGGGCGCGAGGCATGAAATCTACGGTTTGATCAACGATCTCGTCGCGGGTGGCGCCGGGGTGTTGGTGATTTCATCCGAACTCGAAGAACTGTGCGGGCTATGCGACCGCATCCTGGTGCTGGCGCGGGGCGAAATCGTGGATGAGTTGTCTCGCGCCGAGTTCAATCACGAACGCATTCTCCGGGCGGCGCTGCAAAGCGGTCCGATCGCTGGGGTCATTCCCAACCAGGCCTCGCCCGCATGAACCCCGCGGAGGCCAACGCACGCCGCGGCGTCCACCCCCGGCAAACTGTCCGGGCCGATCGCCTGAAGCGGGCTGCCCTCAACGCCGCGCCGGTGCTGTTGCTGGCAGCGGTCGCCCTCGGGTTTGGCTGCCAGTCCGACAAGTTCTTCACGGCGGCGAACGCGTCGAACATTCTGGTGCAATCCGCCTCGACGGCCATCGTGGCCGTGGGGATGACTTTCGTGCTGCTGACCGCGGGGGTGGACCTTTCCGTGGGCGCGATCATGTTTGTGACGGCGGCGGTGGCGGGGAAGTTGGTGCGGGGCGGCGCGCCGCTGGAGGTGGCGTTGCTCGTCATCGTGGCGACCGGCACACTGTTCGGCGCCGTCAACGCGTTCTTCATCGTCCGATTGAGGATCGTGGCCTTCATCGTGACGCTGGCGACGCTTTACCTCGGGCGCGGGTTTGCGCTCTGGCTCACGGAGACGCGCGCCCTGAATCTGCCGGAGAGTTTTCTGGCGCTCGGCACGGCGCGCGTGGCGGGTGTGCCGTTGCCGATTCTCATCCTCGCCGGCGTTCTCCTGGTCGCGCATGGGGTGTTGACGCGCACGCCGTTCGGGCGGCAGGTCTATGCGGTCGGCCACAGCCTCGAGGCGGCGCGCAAGGCGGGGATCAGCACCGGCCTCGTGCTCACCGCGGTGTATGCCATCAGCGGCTGCTGCGCGGCCATAGGGGGGATCGTGTCGCTGGCCCAACTGGGTGCGGTGTCCCCCACCTTCGGCAGTCAGAAGGAATTTGCCGCCATCGCCGCGGCGGTGCTCGGCGGCACGAGCCTCTTCGGCGGGCGCGGCAACGTCTTTCCCGGCACGGTGCTTGGGGCGATCCTCATTCAGACCGTTGAGAACGGCCTCGTGATGGTGCGAGCTGATCCGTATCTCTATCCCCTAGTGACCAGCGGGGTGATTTTCGTGGCCGTGTGGTTGGACAGCAGCCGCACACACTTGCTGGCCCGTTGGACGAGACGGCAGATTCGCGTCGAGGCAGGGTCTTGAATCCCTCGCTTGCTCCATGAGTTCGACACCTTCAAGCCGTGAGATGGCCGCCCGGCACAGAACCTTCTTTCTGTGTGGTGCGGCGGAGCTGCCGCCGGCGCCCTGGCCACTCCGCGCGGGGCCGGTGGAAATGACCTTCGATCCCGCCACGGCGTTCCTGCGTCGCCTGCGGGTCGGGCGAGTGGAGCTGGTGCGTGGCATTTACGGCGCCGTGCGGGATCGCGACTGGGGCACCGTGCTGCCGGCGATCTGCAACCTCAGCTCCGAGATCGGCCCGGACAGTTTCGCGTTGGAATTCGACGCCGACTGCCGCGCGACGGGAATTCACTTCCGCTGGCATGGCAGGATCCTCGGACAGTCGGACGGGAGGGTGGGGTTCGACTTTGATGGGGAGGCGTGCGCGAGCTTCCTCAAGAACCGGATCGGTCTTTGCGTGCTTCACCCGATTGCGGAGTGCGCAGGCCAGCCTTGCACGGTGGAGCACATGGATGGTCGCGTGACCCACGGAGCGTTTCCGCGCCTGGTGGCGCCGCACCAACCCTTCAAAGGCGTCCGGGGAATCACGCACGAGCCCGCGCCGGGGCTGCGCGTCGAAGTCCGCCTGGGGGGCGAGACCTTTGAGATGGAGGACCAGCGCAACTGGACCGATGCGTCGTTCAAGACCTACAGCACACCGCTCGAACTGCCGTTTCCCGTAGAAATCACCGCCGGTACTCGCGTGCGGCAGAATGTCATCATCCACGTGACAGCTCCTGACAACCTTGTGGGGCGTCGCTCCCAAAGGGTTGGCGAAGGTCCAGGTGCGCCACGGCAGTCAAGCGTCGTGCGGCTGGTGGCGGATCAGGCCGCGGCGCGGCCTCTGCCGCCGATTGGCCTGGGGGTGGCCAGCCACGGGGTTCGCCTCACGGCCCGCGAGCGGGAGCGATTGGGCGCGTTGCGCCTCGCCCACCTGCGGGTGGATGTCAGATTCAGCGAGCCGACGTGGCTTCCGCGTTTTCATCAGGCAGCAACGGACGCTGCGGCGCTCGGGGTTGCGCTCGAAGTCGCGTTGTACCTGACGGGCGAAGCGGAACGTGAACTGAGGGCCATCATCGCCGCGTGTCAGTCTTCGGCAGTGCGTGTGGCGCGCTGGCTCGTGTTGCATGCGGAGGAGAAATCCACGTCACGCCGATGGATCGAACTGGCGCTCTGCCAGCTTCGTTCCTTCACCCCTGATCTCGCCATCGCCGCCGGCACGGATGCCAACTTTGCCGAGTTGAACCGCCAGCCGCCGCCGTCCGAACTGGGTGTGCTGCCTTGCTTTTCGCTCAATCCACAGGTGCATGCCTTCGATCACGACACCCTGGTGGAGAACCTAGCCGCACAATCGCACGCCGTTGCCGCCGCGCGCGCGTTCAGCGGGAGGCAGGCAGTGGTTTCGCCCATCACCCTGCGTCCTCGTTTCAACGCAGTCGCCACGGCCAAGGCGACGCCCGCGTCAGCGGCGGAGCCGCCCTTTGCGGCGGATACGCGGCAAGCCTCGTTGTTTGGCGCCGCGTGGACGTTGGGTAGTCTGGCCGCGCTGGCCACTTCGGCCGAAGTTCACAGCCTGACCTATTTCGAGACCAGCGGATGGCGCGGCGTGATGGAGGGTGAGGCGGGAAGGTGGCAGCCGGAGCGATTCCCGTCTCGTCCGGGCGAGGTGTTTCCGGTCTGGCACGTCTTTGCCGCGCTCCCCGGTTTTGGAGAAGTCTTCCCGTTGCGAAGCGATCAGCCATTGGGGGTGGTGGGGTTGGGATTACGGAACCGGGACGGGCCAGCGCGGCTCTTGCTGGCCAACCTGACCGGGGCCAACCAAGCGATTGAGGTTGCGTGCGTGCCCGACGCAGGCCGGGTGTTGGTGCTCGACGAGACGACGGTGGACGACGCGATGAGGAGGCCAATACCGTTCAACGCGGCTTGTGGCCATTCGACGAAACGGATGACGGGCGGAGGCCGACATCATTTGATCCGGCTGGAACTGCGGCGCTGGGGGCTTGCCCTCGTGGACGTGGGTTGATGGGAGCATAGCCCCGACCCTCCCCCCAACCCTTGAAAGCGAAGCGATGACGCAGGTTGGGGGGGAGGGAGAAAGGGAGAGGGGAAACGTCCACGGTTCAGGGTTCAAAGCGCCATGGAGGTGAACCTGTCACCCTGATTGACCGCGGTCGGCGTGGTGCCGCGCGCGAATCGAAAGCGGCGGAGCACCGCCGCACTCCACGACGCTGACGCGACCGCGTCCACCGCC
>CAZVRY010000183.1:0-14172 GCA_964629545.1 uncultured Verrucomicrobiota bacterium
GGTGGCCTGCCTGCTCTTTGGAGCGGCGGCCTGGCAATGCGCCCCCCGCGATCGCGGGTTCGGCCAGACCGGGCGTCAACCAACGCTCCACGCCCGAAAAGTGACAGGTTCAAAGTCGAGGCTGGCCGACTGGGTGCCGACTGGGTGACAGGTTCGTAGGGAGATTCGCCGGGGAGCTGCGTGGGAACTCGGTCTGGAGATTCGCTGGTGAGGGAGAGAGCCGCCAACGGGGTCGGCGCGCGCAGGTGGCGACGCAGGCAGGCACGGCGGTTCGCCGACACCTGGCGCTGGCGTCCGCGGGGTTGAAACTGGAAGGGGACGTTCTCCTGGCGGGTCGTGCGTGCGGCGGTGGGGCTATCCCACCGCGTTCACCCGCAGGCCGCGGAGCGTGACCAGATGGGCCAGCGCCGAGAGTCCCCGCATCGGCCGCGCCCACGTCTTCTGCTTGGGCCCAAATCGGTCCCGGAATTCCGCGAAGATCTCGTTGACGTAGTTGCGTGATCCCAGCATCGACGTCGTCGGTGAAATAACGCACCCGCACCCGCAAGAGCTCGCCCAGGCTCAGTTCACCCCCCTTGGCCAGCTCTTTCCAAATGGTTTCATCGTCCCAGGCCGCCTTGTTCAGGGGAGGGAGATCTGCTGAGAGGCTGGGGACGAGGGGGGGCAAGGTCGGGGTTACTTCGCCCTTTTCATCGCGGGGGCGCTGGCTTAGGTTCTCGCCGCATTTCAGGCGATGCCGAGTGTTTACATCAAGACGTATGGGTGCCAGATGAACGAGCGCGACAGCGAGGCGGTGGCTGCGCAGCTCGTGGCGAAGGGGTATGAGCTGGCGGCGTCGGAGGCGGTGGCGGACGTGGTGCTGCTGAATACGTGCAGTGTGCGGGATGCGGCCGAGCAGAAGGCGCTGGGCAAGATGGGCTCCGTGGCGGCGGAGGTGCGGCGGAATCGGCCCGGGGTGGTTTTGGGATTTCTGGGCTGCATGGCGCAGAGCCGTGGGCAGCAACTGATCGATCAGTTGCCGGACGTGGATTTGGTGTTGGGGACGCAGAAGTTTCATCGGGCGGCGGAGTATGTGGACGACCTGTTGGCGGGGCGGCGCGCGCGGGTGGTGGATATTGAGGCGGAGGCAGGGAGTGAGGCGACCATTCGGGAGCATTTGCGCCATGGGCAGGCGGGGTGGCGGCGGCCGACGGCGTTCGTGAGTATCATGCAGGGGTGCAATCAGCACTGCACGTTTTGCATTGTGCCCTCGACCCGGGGGCCCGAGCGGAGCCGGACGATCCCGGACATTGTGGCCGAGTGCCGGGAGTTGGTGGCGCAGGGGGTTCGCGAGGTCACGTTGCTGGGACAGATTGTGACGAGTTACGGTCGGCGGGAGATTCCGGTGCGGGAGGGGCGTTCGGGGTTTGTCCAGTTGCTGGAGGCGGTGAGCGAGGTGGAGGGGCTGGAACGGATTCGCTTCACGTCGCCGCATCCGAAGGGTTACGGGGAGGACCTGGTGGAGGCGTATGGGCGGTTGCCGAAGTTGGTGGAGTGGGCTCATTTGCCGGTGCAGAGCGGGAGCGATCGGGTTTTGAGAGCAATGCATCGGGGTTATACGCGGGAGCGGTTTTTGGATTTGGTGGGGCGGTTGCGGCGGGTGCGGCCCGAGATGGGGTTGACGACAGACATCATTGTGGGTTTTCCGGGGGAGACGGAGGCGGATTTCGAGGAGACGCTGGCGCTGGCGCGGGAGGCGCAGTTTGACAATGCGTTCGTGTTCAAGTATTCGCCCCGGAAGGACACGCCGGCGGCGGCGTTGCCGGAGCAGGTGCCGGCGGAGGCGATTGTGGAGCGGCATGGGCGGTTGCTGGAGTGGGTGGGGGAGATGGGGCGTCAGCGCTATGAGCGGCTGGTGGGGCGCCAGATGGAGATTTTAGTGGAAGGGCCGAGTCGGAGGAATGCGGCGCGGTTGGAGGGGCGGACGCGGTGCAACAAGATCGTGGTATTCGAGGGGAGTCCGCGTCATGTTGGGCAGGTGATGGATGTGCGGATCCGGCGGACGGGGACGTTCACGCTGTATGGGGATCCGGCGGTGATCAATGTAGAAGATGACGCATGAAGCTCTCGTTGTTGGCGGTCTTATTAGGTGCCGGGCTCGCGGTGCCGCAGGTATTGGGGCTGATGAAGCCGGCGACGTTCGCGGCCTGGGCGCGGGCGTTCCCGCGGCATGAGGGGGTGGGGCGTTTGTTGATGGGGCTGGCGACGGTGTGGTTTCTCTGGAACCTGCATTTGGAGAGCATCTCAGATTTTGCGGCCTACAAGCCCTACATGTATGCGGGGTTTGCCCTGATTGGGGTCGGGAGTTGTTTCTATCTGAGGGATTACCTGGCCGTGCGCGGGTTGGCGGTGCTGATGTTGTTGTTGGCGAAGCTGATGGTGGACACGGCGCGGTGGCACGATTCGTCATGGCGCCTGGTGATTGCGGTCTGGGCCTACGTGTTGGTCGTGGCTGGGATGTGGTTCACGGTGTCGCCGTGGCGGTTGCGGGATTTGATCCACTGGATGACGGCGTCCGAGGGGCGGGTGCGGGTGGGCAGCGCGGTGCGGTTGGCGTTTGCCGTGGGGGTGGTGGTTCTGGGGGTGGCGGTTTACTGATCGGGCGGGCTGGAGTTGTGGCGGGCCGGATATTAGTGATACGGGGGGGTGCGATCGGGGATTTCGTCTTGACGCTGCCGGTTTTGAGCGCGCTGCGGGAGCAGTTTCCGGACGCGCGGTTGGAGGTCTTGGGGTATCCGCGGATCGCACGGTTGGCGTGTTTGGGTGGTTTGGTGGACGAGGTGAGGTCGATCGAGGCGCGGGCGTTGGCGGGGTTTTTCGCTCGGAACGGCGATTTGGATCCTGGGCTGATGGAGTATTTCGGGAGCTGTCACATCATTGTGTCCTATCTTTATGATCCGGACGGGATATTTCAGACGAACGTGCTGAGCTGCAGTGGGGCGCAGTTCATCGTGGGGCCGCATCGGCCGGGCGAGAGGCCGGCGGTGCCGGCGGCGGAGGCGTTGCTGAAGCCATTGGAGCGGCTGGCGATTTTTGGGGCGGATCCGGTGCCGCGACTGCGGGTGGGGGGGGCGGCGGGAGGGGTGCGGGGAACGGGGAACGAGGCGGGGGGGGAGGCGGGGGCTGGGGAGGCATGGTTGGCGGTGCATCCTGGGAGTGGGAGTGAGCGGAAGAACTGGCCGGAACCACAGTGGGCCGGGTTATTGGGGCGGCTGGCGGAGCGGCCCCGGTTGCGCTTACTAATTGTGGGGGGTGAGACGGAGGGAGATCGGATAGATCGGCTGGCCTCGTTATGGCCGGGTGCGCGGCGGGAGGTGGCGCGCGATTGGCCGTTGACCGATTTGGCCTGTCGGTTGGCGTGGTGCGACGGGTTTGTGGGGCACGACTCGGGGATTACGCATTTGGCGGCCGCGGTGGGGTTGCCTGGAGTGGCGTTGTGGGGGGAGTCCAACGAGGTTGTTTGGCGTCCACCGAGTCCGCGGATGACGGTCTTGCGAGCGGGTGAGGGGTTGGATCGGCTGAGGGTGGAGGAGGTGTTGCGGGAGGTGGAGGGACTGCTGCCGTCAGGGGCCGATTAGGAGCCTGGGAACCCTGGTGAGGAGAGGATCGAGACGTGACCTGTCCACCATGAGGTTCGGTTTCAAGGATGCTGGCTGTGGGCGGTTTCGGCGAGGCTGGGCAGGGTGACGGTGAAGCGGGTTCCGGATTCGGGGGCGGAGGCGAAGGTGACGTGGCCGCGCAGGTAGCGTTCGGTGAGAAGCTTGATACTGTAGGTGCCGATGCCGCGTCCGCGTCCTTTGGTGGAGAATGACCGTTGGAAGACTTGAAGTTGGACGTCACGGGGCATGGCCTTGGGGTTATGGCACCAGAACTGGACATGGGGGTCGCGGCGATCGGCTCCGACGGTGACCGTGTCGCCTGGGGCGCTGGCTTCGAGGGCGTTCTTGATGAGGTTGGCGAGCACGCGGCCGAGCAGGGTCCCGTCGCTGCAGAAGGGTTGGTGGGTCGAGTCGGGGGCGATGACGATTGACTTGCCGACCGCGACCGGGTGGTTGCGGAAGGTTCGGGTGACTTGTTCGAGCAGGGTGTAGGGTGGGAGAGGGACGGGGGTGATTTGGAGTTCGTTGTTCTCGGCGGCGACGAGCAGGTGTTGGCTTTTGATCTCATTGACAAGGGACTCTGACGCGAGGTTGAGGTCGTCGAGCATTTCCGGCACGGTGGCATCGCCGCTGGCGAGGAGGGAGGCGATGCCCTGGATACTGCCGGCGGTGTTGAGGATATCGTGGAAGAAGAGGCGTTCGAGGACTTGGCGGCGTTTGAGCGGGCTGATGTCGCCGGCGACGAGGAGGACGTAGGGTTCGCCCGCCCATTCGAGCGGGGTGCTGGAGATGCGGAGGTCGAGGGCGGAGAGGCCGACGTCGGTGTGGGACAGGATGCGGCACTCATGGGAGGCGGGTTGGCCGTTGAGGGCTTCGAGGATGGCCTGGGCGGCACCGCAATTGCGGCAGGCCTCGCCGGTGCCACATCCGGAGACGGCGGTCGAGGCGACCTGGCAGGCGAGGAATTCGCCGGGGCGTTGGCCGAGGAAGGCGTGGCAGCCGCGTTCCTGGGCCAGGGTGACGAGGGCGGCGTTGCCGTAGATGATCTGCCGGTGGCGATTGAGGATCATGACGCAATCCGGGATGGCGTCGAGGAGTCGGCAGAGCAGGCCTTCGGAGGCGAACTGTTGGGCCGTGCGGGTGATGTCCTCGGCGGGGGCACGTTCGGGCGGTGCGAACTGGGTGGCTGGGTTTGGGGAGGAGGGGACAGCGGGCTGGGGCATAAGGTCGCAGGCGTTTGTTTAGGGAGATAGTAGGACTGGATTCGGCCGGCGTCTATGGTGGGGGTTGCCCCTGCGCGATCCTCTTTCTGGGATTGGGAGGGCTCCTCCTTCGGCCTCGGGCCCCTCGCTTCCCGCGCGGTTGACGGGTTCAAGCAACCTGGAGGCGGATGGACCTGTCAGCCTGGAGGGGCGACGGGCTGTCGCCCTGAGGTTACCGTGTCTGAGGGGGGGTATCAGATCCGTTCGAAGTAGCGTTGGCGTTCCCAGTCGGTGACGGCGTGGGCATGGGCTTGGACTTCGAGGCGGCCGGTGTGGACATAGAAGTCGACCACGGGGCGGCCGAGGGCTTTTTCGGCGAGGGGGCTTTGGTGGAGGAGGTCGACGGCTTGGTGGAGGCTGCTGGGGAGGGCGGGGAGGCGAGCGTCGAGGTAGGCGTTGCCCTCGTAGGGTTCGCCGCAGTCGAGGTGCTCGTCGATGCCGGCCTGGCCGGCGGCGAGCATGGCGGCGAAAGCGAGGTAGGGGTTGGCGTCGGCCCCGGGCATGCGGTTTTCGAGGCGGAAGGAGTGGGCGTGGCCGACGACGCGGAAGCCGACGGTGCGGTTATCGCCGGACCAGGCCATGCGGGTGGGGGCCCAGCTTCCGCTTTGGTAGCGTTTGTAGGAGTTGATGGTGGGGGCAAAGAAGTAGGCGAGTTCGGGCGAGTATTTGAGGAGGCCACCGAGGAACTGGCGGAAGAGGCGGGAGGGTTGGTGGTGTTTGGGGTCCCAGAATTGGCTTCGGCGGCCCTTCCAGAGGCTGAGGTGGATATGGCAGCTATTGCCGGCTTCGGCGGCGTCGACTTTGGCCATGAAGGTGACGGATTTGCCGTGTTGGTCGGCGAGTTCTTTGAGGCCCTGTTTGAAGACGACGTGCATATCGGCCATGGCGAGGGGGTCGGAGCAGGTGAAGTTGATTTCGTGTTGGCCGCGGCCCCATTCGCCTTTGGAGCTTTCGATGGGGACGCGGGCGGCGGTGAACCCGTTGCGGGCGGCCCGCATGAGGGGTTCGTCGCGGGTGGGCTGCATGAGGTGGTAATCGATGCGGTAGTCGCTGGAGGGGGTGAGGTTGCGGTAGTTCTTGGTGTGGGCCTCGTGGTAGGTGTGGTTGTAGAGGAAGAACTCCAGTTCGCTGGCGATGATACAGGAGAGGCCGCGGGCGCGGAGGGCTTCGATTTGGCGGCGGAGGACGGAGCGGGGGGCTTCGGCGACGAGGTCGCCGCCGTGGTGATGGAGGTCGCAGAGGACGAGGGCGGCGCCCGGTTGCCAGGGGAGGAGGCGGAGGGTATCGAGGTTGGGGCGGAATTCGAAGTCGCCGAAGCCCTTATCCCAGTTGGCGAGTTTGAAGCCGTCCATGGGGTCCATTTCCATGTTGACGGTGAGGAGGTAGTTGCAGCCGTGGGTGCCGCCGCGGGCGACCTGGTCGAGGAAGTAGGGGGCGGTGAACCGTTTGCCGACGAGGCGGCCGACGACATCGGGGGCGGCCACGAGGACGGTATCGATGCGGCCTTGGCGGATTTCGGTTTGGAGGGTGGCGAGGTCCATGGGGTTATTCGGCGACGTAGATGTTTTTGAGTTCGGTATAGCCTTCGAGGGCGTGCATGCCGAGGTCGCGGCCGAGGCCGCTTTGTTTGAAGCCGCCGAAGGGGGCTTCGACATGGACGCTGGAGTGGGAGTTGATGCTGAGGACGCCGCTCTCGACGAGGCGCGCGACGCGGAGGGCGCGGGAGAGGTTGTTGGTCCAGAGGGAGCCGCTGAGGCCGTAGGGGGAGGCATTGACCTCGCGGAGCATGGTGGCTTCGTCGTCGAAGGGCCGGATGCAAACGACGGGGCCGAAGATCTCCTCGCGCCAGCAGCGGTCGGTCGGGTCGACGTCGAGGAGGACGGTAGGTTCCAGGTAGAAGCCGGGGCCGGCTGGGCGGCCGGCTCCGGTGGCGATGGTGCGTCCGAGCTGGCGGGCGTCGGCGAGGTAGGCTTCGACGGCTTCGCGCTGGTTGGCGGAGACCATGGGGCCGATTTGGGTCGTGGGTTGGATGGGGTCACCGACGACGAGTTGGCGGGTGGCGGTGACGAAGGCTTGGACGAAGGCGTCGTAGATGGGGCGTTCGACGAAGAGGCGGCTGCGGGCGCAGCAATCCTGGCCGGTGTTGGCGAAGACGCTCATGGGGGAGGTGGCGGCGGCGCGCGGCCAATCGGCGTCGGCGAAGACGATATTGGGGGATTTGCCGCCGAGTTCGAGGGAGACGCGTTTGAGGTCGCGGGCGGCGAGGCTCATGATGTGGGAGCCGATTTCGGTCGAGCCGGTGAAGGAGATTTTGCGGATGAGGGGGTGGGAGACGAGGGCATCGCCGATGGCGCCGCCGGGACCGGGGAGGACCTGGAGGACACCTGGAGGGAGGCCGGCTTCGGTCGCGAGTTGGCCGAGGAGGAGGGCGGTGAGCGGGGAGAGGGAGGCGGGTTTGAGGATGACGGTGTTGCCGGCGGCGAGGGCGGGGGCGACTTTCCAGCAGGCGATGGGGAAGGGGAAATTCCAGGGGACGATGCAGGCGACGACGCCCATGGGGACACGGAGGGTGTAATCGAAGCCGCCGCGGGCGACGGGGATGGTCTGGCCGTAGAAACGGGAGATGCCGCCGGCGTAGTATTCGAAGACGCGGGCGCCGAGGGCGATTTCGTCCCGGGCGTCCGAGATGGGTTTGCCGATATTCGCGCACTCGGTTTGGGCGAGGGATTCGAGGTGTTGGCGGAGGAGGTGGGCGAGGCGGAAGAGGAGTTCGGCGCGTCGACCTGGGGCGAGGTCGCGCCATCCGCCCTCGAAGGCGCGTTGGGCGGAGGCGATGGCCAGGTTGACTTCGTCGGGGCCGGCGTTCTCGACTTCGGCGAGGACGGTTTCGGTGGCGGGGTTAACGAGTTGGGTGCGGGTGCCGGTCCGGGTGGAACGGGGTTGGCCGTCGAGGAAGGGTTGGGTGGGGTAGGGGTTCATGGGAACAGGGGATTGGGGATCGGGGATTTACCAGAGGGATTCGTAGAGGGCGCGGAGTTCGCCTTTGGTGACGGGGACTGCGTTGGTGGAGTGGCAGGGGTCGTCGAAGGCTTGCTCGGTGAGGGGGTCGAGTTGGTCTTGGCGGATCCCGAGGTCGCGGAGTTTGTGGGTGAGGCCGAGGTCGCCGAGGAACTTCTCGAGGAACTCGATGGTGAGGAGGTCGGCGTCGGCGTTGGAGGGGCGGAGGACATCGAGGCCGCAAGCGAGGCCGACGCGCCGGTAGAGGCCGGGCTGGCGGGCGGCGTTGAAGCGGAGCACCGCGGGGAGGCAGACGGCGTTGGCGAGTCCGTGGTGGAGGCCGCCGAGGGTGGAGAGGGGGTGGGCGAGGGAATGGCAGGCGCCGAGGTCCTTTTGGAAGGCGACCGCACCCATGGCCGCGGCGACGAGCATGCGACCGCGGGCGTCGAGGTTGGCGCCGTCTCGATAGGCGATGGGGAGTGCTTCGATAATGAGGCGGATGCCTTCGAGGGCGATCCCGTCGCACATGGGGTGGAAGACCGGGCAGGTAAAGGACTCGATGCAATGGGTGAGGGCGTCGGCGCCGGTGGCGGCCGTGAGCTTGGGAGGAAGGTCGCGAGTCAGTTCGGCGTCCAGGATGACGAGGCGGGCGAGGAGTTCGGGATGGAAGATGACCTTCTTGCGGTGGGTCGCGGCAAGGGTGACGACGGAGCTGCGGCCGACTTCGCTGCCGGTTCCGGCGGTGGTGGGAAGGCAGATGAGGGGGGGGAGGCCGGACCAGTCGTCCTGGTAGTTGAAATCGGCGAGTGGGAGGTCGGGGCGTTTGACGAGAAGGCGGGCGGCTTTGCCGACGTCCAGGGCGCTGCCCCCGCCGAAGGCGATCACGCAATCACAGCCGTGGGCGCGGAAGGCGGCAGCGGACTCGGCCACATCGGACTCGATGGGATTGGGGTGGACGCCGGAGTGAAGGAACCAGTCGCGGCCTTGCCCGGCGGGGCCGAGGACGCTGTGGAGGCGGCGGAAGGCCGGGGTGGGAAGGAGGCCTGGGTCGGTGACAACGAGCGGGCGGCGGAGGCCGAGGCGCTGGAGTTGGGCAGGGAGTTCTGCCACGGCTCCGGCTCCGTAAAGGGTGCGGGTGGGGAACGAGAACGCGGTGATGTTCATGCCAACAAGGGGCGTTGTCGCCGGTCGCTGATCCCAGGGGCGACCCCGACGAACCGGGAGTCGTCACAGACGAGCCGGTGGGTCGTGCCCCCGGGGTGGGCGTCGCGGACGCCGGGGCAGCCTTTCAAGGCGGGCGCACGCCGTCCAGACGAAAACCGGGTTCAGAACTGCGTCCGCTCCCGGCATGGTCCCGTTCGCGTCGAGATCTGCCACGCCGTTGGCATTGGCGTCGATGAAAAGTCCCATGCTGTTCGAGAACGAGGAATTCGCGCACCGTCCGAAGTCGAAGGAGATCCCGGAGGCGCCCTGCGCGCCGAGAACGTCCGGGATCGGGTTGCGCGGACTGGGGGCGGACGGGTTGGCCGAGGCGACGAAGCCCGCTCCTCCGGCCACGGCGTTGGCCGCGAGCCCGCCGGTTCCGTCCTCATCCTTCGAGGCATTTCAGCGATGGGGTGGTGTTGGGGTCCCGGAGCCACGTCAACGAAGTGTTCGGCCGGGATGCACCACCGAGGCACAGAGGCACAGAGGCACAGAGGGGGCGGTCTGCCAGCCCTGCGCCTCCGACGACTCAGGCGTTCACCCGGAAGGCTCCATCTCTGTGTCGCCGCGTCTCTCAGGCTGGCTTTCCGGACCAGGCAGTTCCCTCCGCGGTGAAATCGGCCGATCCGGCCACCCCACACCCACACCCTCCCTGTGGCGGAGCGGTTCCTGGACCCAGCCGCCAACCCCGCACTCGTCCGTTCTACCCGCAGATCACGCAGATCCACGCAGATCCGAAGGGCCGGTTCCGGGGCTAGGGCCGCCCTCCGAACGGACCGCTGATCCACGCTGATCCCCGCTGATCCAGGTCGTTTCTCCCCAACCTTCCATTAGCGTCCATTAGCGTCCATCAGCGGTTCAAAACCAGCCATCCTCCCACCGACCTCCCTGCCCCTCCCCATCGCCCCAGCCGGCGCCCGATTCTATCGCGTCCTCCTGGAACCCTAGGCCAAGGGTGCGGGGGTGAGGCGCGGGGCGAGGAGGTGGAGGGCGGCGAGGGCGAGGAGGTAGGCGGAGCCGGCGAGGAGGAAGATGGGGACGTAGCTGCCGGTGCGTTGGAGGATTTCGCCGACGAGGAGGGCGATGAACATGCCGCCGATGGCGCCGGCCATGCCCCCGAGGCCCACGACGGATCCGACCGCTTGGCGGGGGAACATATCGGAGGTGAGGGTGAAGAGGTTGGCGGACCAGCCCTGGTGGGCGGCGGCGGCGAGGCCGACGAGGGTGACGGCGACCCAGAGGTTGGAGACGTGGGCGGCAAAGACGATGGGGACCACGGCGAGGGCGCAGACGAGCATGGCGGTCTTGCGAGCGGTGTTGACGGACCACCCACGCCGAATGAGGGCAGAGGAAATCCAACCGCCGCCGATGCTGCCGATATCGGCGATGAGATAGATGACGACCAGGGGGAGCATGCTGGCGGTGAGGTTGAGGCCGTGGTTGCGGTGGAGAAAATCCGGGATCCAGAAGAGATATATCCACCAGATAGGATCGGTCATGAACTTGCCGAGGGCGAAGGCCCAGGTCTGGCGGTGCGGGAGGAGGCGGCGCCAGGCGATGCTGAGGCTGGGCTCGGGAGGGTCGCTGCGAATATGGGCAAACTCGGCGGGGGTGAGGCGCGGGTGGTGTTCGGGCGGGGCGTAGAAGCAGAGCCAGGCGACCAGCCAGAGGAAGCCGAGGAGGCCGGTGATGACGAAGGCGGCGCGCCAGTTCCAGGTATGGACGAGGAAGGTGACCAGGACCGGGGTGATCATGGCGCCCACGTTGGTTCCGGCGTTGAAGATGCCCGTGGTCAGGGCGCGTTCTTTCCGGGGGAACCATTCGGCGACGGTTTTGATGGAGGCGGGGAAATTGCCGGCCTCGCCGAGCCCAAGGGCGAAGCGGGCGAGGGCGAAGCCGGCGGCGGCGCCGGTGACGGAGACGAGGGTGAAGCCCGTGGTGGCATCGAGGTGGAGGGCGGGCAGTTTGAGGTTGGGCAGGAGGTCAGCCCCGGCGTGGGCGATGGCCGCCAGGCTCCACACGGTGACGGCGAGGGCGAATCCCCAGCGGTTCCCGATCCAGTCCATGAGGCGGCCGGCCAGCAGCAAGCCGATGGCGTAGGCCAACTGGAAGCTGAAGACGACGGAGGCGTAAATGCGTTCGTCGGCCCAGCCGAACTCCTGGACCAGGGTGGGTTTGAGGATGCCGATGACTTGGCGATCGATGTAATTGATGGTGGCGGCGAAGAAGAGGAGGGCGCAGATGGACCAGCGAAGATGGCCGCGCCGCGCGTGGGGGTCGGGAACCATGGCGGGGAGGATGCGGGAACCAGGGGGGAATCCGAAGCACAAAACCGGGTCAAGAAGTATGATTTATGATTGATGATTTACGATTTGTGATTTGGTCGGTCCCCCTCGCTCGTTTCCTGTGCCGGCGCCTGGGCGGCCTTCTGCTGGGAAAGGCGGGGGAGAGAATTCCCTGATCGGAAAACAGGTTCATGGGGAGGGGGCCATCTTGTTTGCCGTAGTCTGGGCGAAAGCGGGAGGCCGGGTGAGGGGCCGTCCAGGGTTCAGGATGAGACTTGCTGCGGGGGCGGCAACAATCGCTTGCGGGGATGGGGGAGGAGGGTTAGGGTGGGCGCACTAATTATAAATAGCGATTTCGATCATGCACCGATCATCTCTGTTGCCGCGTCGGACGTTTTTGAGGGGTTTGGGGACGGTGATGGCGCTTCCGTTGTTGGAGAGTATGGGGGTTGGGTCTGGGTGGGCAGCCGGGGGGGCATCGTTCGGGGGCGGGGGTCCACGGCGGATGGCATTTGTTTATGTGCCGAACGGGGCGTACATGGTGGGTTGGACGCCGAAGGGGGGGGGGGAGGGGTTCGAGGTGGCGCGGATTGTGGAGCCATTGAAGCCGGTGCAGCGGGAGATTCTGGTGGTGAGCGGTTTGGCGCACGACAAGGCGCGGCCCAATGGGGATGGGGCGGGGGATCATGCGCGGGCGTCGGCGACCTTTCTGACGGGGTGCCAGGCGCGGAAGACGGATGGGGCGGACATAGAGGTGGGGGTGTCGGTGGACCAGGTGGCGGCGCAGCGGGTGGGGGATCGGACGCGGTTTCGGTCGTTGGAGCTGGGGTGTGATCGGGGGCAACAAACGGGGAATTGCGATTCGGGGTATAGCTGTGCGTACTCGTTCAATATTTCGTGGCGGACGCCCTCGACGCCGATGCCGCCGGAGGTGAAGCCGCGTCAGGTGTTCGAGCGGCTGTTTACGAGTGGGCGACCTGGGGAGACGGCGGAGAGTCGGGCGCGCCGGGCGCGCCGGGAGCGGAGCATTTTGGATTACGCGCTGGAGGATGCGCGGCGGTTAGAGGGGCGGTTGGGGGCTGGGGATCGGCGGAAGTTGGAGGAGTATCTGGGGGCGGTGCGGGAATTGGAGCGCCGGATTGAGCAGGCGGAGGATATGGCGGGGACGTTGCCGGAGATGGACGTGCCGGTGGGGATTCCGGAGACTTACGAGAAGCACGTGCGGTTAATGTTCGACCTGCTGGTGTTGGCTTTTCAGACGGACTCGACGCGGGTGGCGAGTTTCATCATGGCCCACGATGGCAGCAACCGGCCGTATCCGTTCCTGGGGGTGTCGGAGGGGCATCACGATTTATCGCATCATGGGGGCAGCGAGGAGAAGAAGGCGAAGATTGCGAAGATCAACCGGTTTCACATGGAGCAGTTTGCGTATTTTGTGGAGCGGTTGCGGTCGTTGCCGGAGGGGGAGGGGACGTTGTTGGATCAGTGCATGGTGGTCTACGGGAGCGGGATTGCGGACGGGAACAGTCATGCGCACCACGATTTGCCGGTGGTGGTGGCGGGGCGTGGGGGTGGGGCGGTGCGCACGGGGCGGCACGTGCGGTATCCGAAGGACACGCCGATGACGAATCTCTATTTGAGCATGTTGGATGCGGTGGGGGCGCCGGTGGAACGGTTGGGAGACAGCACGGGGCGGTTGAAGGACTTATCGGTTTGAGGTGGGGCTCAGCGCGTGGATGGCTTGGTGGAGGTCTTGGGGCCAGGGGGCTTCGAAGCTGAGGCGTTGGCCGGTGGCGGGGTGGGAGAAGACGAGGCGAAAGGCGTGGAGCATCTGGCGCGGGGGGCAATAGCCGGTGAGTTCTTTGAGGCGCTGGCCGGGGCGGCGTCCGTAGGTGTCATCGCCGACGAGGGGGTGACCGATGTGTTGGAAGTGGACGCGGATTTGGTGGGTGCGGCCGGTATGGAGGTGGGCCTCGACGAGGGTGGCGTTGTGGAGGCGTTGAAGGACGCGGTAGGAGGTCCAGGCGTCACGGCCTTCGCCGACGCCGGCGGCCATGCGTTTGCGGTGGGTGGGGTGGCGGGCGATGGAGGCGCGGATGTCGCCGCTGAGTTTGGGGACTTCGCCGCACACGATGGCGTGGTAGACCTTTTCGAGAGTGCGCCCGGCGAACTGGGTTTGGAGTTGTTGGTGGGCGGGGTCATTTTTGGCGACGACGAGGCAGCCGCTGGTATCGCGGTCGAGGCGGTGGACGATGCCTGGGCGGGCGACGCCGCCGATGCCGCTGAGTTGGCCGGCGCAGTGGTGGAGGAGGGCGTTGACGAGGGTATGTTGGTCGTGGCCGACGCCAGGGTGGACGACGAGTCCGGCGGGTTTGTTGAGGACGAGGAGGTGGTCGTCTTCGAAGAGGATATGGAGGGGGATATCTTCGGGTTGGGCGCTGGCAGGTTTGGTCTCGGGCCAAGAGACGGTAATGGTCTCGCCGGCGCGGGGGGAGTGGGAGGGTTTGACGGTGGCGCCGTCGACGCGGATATCGCCGTCGCGGATGAGGCGTTGGAGGGTGCCGCGGGAGACGGCGGGGAAGGTGTGGTGGAGGTAGGTATCGAGGCGGAGTTGGGGGACGGATTCCGCGACGACCACGGTGTCCGAGTGAGGGGGCACGGTGGGGGTGTTAGGGGAGGGGATGGCCGGTGAGGCGGTGGTAGGCTTCGAGGTATTTGGCGGTGGTCTTGGCGACGACGTCGGGGGGGAGGGCGGGGGCGGGCGGCGTCTTGTTCCAGTCCAGGGTT
>CAZVRY010000184.1:0-13949 GCA_964629545.1 uncultured Verrucomicrobiota bacterium
CGCGTTGCACGAAAATGGGGGCCGGAGCGGGTCTGAGGTCACGCCTCGCTAGCCGTTGGATGGGGATCGGTCGCGAGGCGTTCCCTCGGACCCGAGCTGGTCTGAGGCCGCCGGTGACCGGTTGCTGGTGGAGGCGGCGGGGCGGGGTGCGATTCCGGGTTTGCCCTTGGCGGGTCCCCGGGGTATGGGTGACCCGGCATGAGCCTGCTACGAATGCTGGGAGTGGAATCGCCGACCGAATGGCAGCGGCCCTCGGTCGTTGCCCTGCTCCTGGCGAACCTGGCGCCGCTTTTCTGCGTGGTCGTGCTCGACTGGGAGGTGTTCCCGTTGGTGTTCCTGTTCTGGAGCGAGAACCTCATCGTGGGCGTCTTCAACGCCCTGAAGATGCTGGTGGTCGTCCCGGTCCAGAGGACTGGGCAATGGGCCAAGCTCTTCATGATCCCCTTCTTCTGTGTGCACTACGGCATGTTCACCTTCGTTCACGGGATCTTTGTGGTGGTTCTGTTCGGGGGCCGGATGGGGGCGGACCTGGGGTTTCCGGGTCCGCGGATGTTGTGGGAACGGATGGGGGAGCATCAGGTGTTCTGGCCGATCCTGTTTCTGCTTGTGAGCCATGGGGTTTCGTTCGTCACCAACTTCCTGGGGAACGGGGAATACCGGCGGACCGACTTGGCGCAATTGATGGCGCAGCCCTACGGGCGCATCGTCGTGCTGCACCTCGCCATTCTGGGGGGCGGCTTCCTCTTGCTGGCGCTGCGATCGCCGGCCCTCGGGTTGCTCCTGCTGGTCGTGTTGAAGACCGCGCTTGATCTGCGTGCGCATCTCCAGGAGCGGAGGAAGTATGGCCCCACCGGTCCTGAGTGACGATCCGGTGCGGCGTCCGGCCCGACCAGCTCCCAGCCATGTTCAGACCTTGTATTGACCTGCATGAAGGACGAGTGAAGCAGATCGTGGGCGGTTCGTTGTCCGACGACCCGTCGAGGCTGCGCACGAACTTCGTCTCGGAGCGCCCGGCGCGGTGGTATGCGGAACTCTATCGGCGGGACGGTCTGCGCGGGGGCCACGTTATCCTCTTGGGCCCTGGGAATGAGGAGTCGGCTCGGGAGGCCCTGCGGGTCTATCCCGGGGGGCTGCAGCTGGGAGGTGGGGTGCGGTGGGACAACGCGACGGCTTGGCTCGACGCGGGCGCCTCGCACGTGATCGTGACCTCGTGGCTCTTCGACGGGGCCGGTTTCCTCTGGGAGAGGTTGGAGGCCCTGTCCAAGCTGGTGGGGCGCGAACGGTTGGTGGTCGATTTGAGTTGTCGGCGGCGCGAGGGGCGTCCCTTGGTCGTGACGAACCGTTGGCAGACGTTCACGACCTTGGAGGTCAGCGCTGAGGTGTTGGCCAGGATGGCGGGGCACTGTGCCGAGTTTCTCGTGCATGCCGCTGATGTGGAAGGGCTTTGCGCAGGGATGGACTTGGACTTGATCGAGGGATTGGGTCGATGGAGTCCGGTGCCGGTCACCTATGCGGGGGGTGCCCGGTCGTTGGAGGATCTGGAGACGGTCACCCGGGTGGGGCAGGGGCGTGTGGATCTGACCATTGGTTCCGCGCTGGACATTTTCGGGGGGCGAGGGGTGCGATACGAGGACGCGGTGGCGTTCAATCGTCGGGCGGCGAGTATCGAGCGGGGGTAGGCGGGGAAGGGTGGTGGGGCGCGAGGAACCCCAGGCACGGAGGCGCAGAGGGGTTGGTCAGGGAGCATGAGGCGGCCAAGTCGGAACGTGGGCTTGGGCCTGGGCGGATGGTTCGGGGAGTGCTTCGGGGGTGTGCCGGCAAACGCTCACTTCCGCCAGGCTGGGAGTCGTGTTAAGGGGTGAACATGCACCCCGGCCGGTGTTTCCGACTGATACTGATTCCATTGTTTGGGGATGCAGCTTGACGGGGTCGGGAGCGCTGGCTAGGGTGCCGTTGCATACGTCCCACTAACCTGTGATGCTGGATCTTTATGACGAGTCTTAACCTGAACAATCAGCGGCGCGTGGCGTTTACGTTGATTGAACTTCTGGTGGTGATCGCGATTATTGCGATCTTGGCTTCGATGCTCTTGCCTGCGATGAGCAAGGCGAAGGACAAGGCGCAGGGGATTAGTTGCATGCAGAACGGGAAGCAGATGGCGATGGGCTGGACGATGCATGCGGACGACAATGCGGACAACCTGGTGGGGAACATGGATGGTGGAGACAACAACCTGCTGTCGCGCAGCAATTTGACCTGGGTCCTCGGCTGGTTGGACAACACCACGTTCGTTCCGGCGAACACCAACACCCTTTTCCTGACCGTCTATTCCCCGCTGGCTCCCTATCTTGGCCGGTCGGCCGGGGTGTTCAAGTGTCCTGCGGACAAGAGCTTGAGCCGGGGGCGGAGCGGGCAGCCGCGCGTGCGCAGCATTTCCATGAACGGCTACCTGGGCCAGAACCGAGCTTATACGGGTGGCTTCAAGATGATGACGAAGACGTCCGACATTCGGAATCCGGCCAGGACCTGGGTGTTCGTGGACGAGCGCGAGGACGGCATCAACGATGGGTGGTTTGCGGTGGACATGACGGGATTCGAGCCGGCTTCGCCGCGTTCTTGGATCATCGTTGATTATCCGGCCAGCTATCATAACAAGGCGGGTGGGTACTCGTTTGCGGACGGCCATTCCGAGATCAAGAAGTATCGCGATCCGCGCACCTACCCGGTTTTGCGGCGTGGGCAGGCCCTTCCGCTCGGGGTGTCGTCCCCCAACAATCAGGATGTCTACTGGATGATGGAGCGGACGACCTACCGGCAGAACTGAGGTAATCATGAAGTCCTTGTTGCGTGGGTTATCGGTGATGGTGGTGGGGCTCGCTTTGGGTGTGGGCACTCTTGGGTGCGGCGATACGGACACGGATGCCCTCAAGCCCAAGATGAGCGTGGCGGACGCGCTCAAGGGGCTGAAGGCGGAGGATTCGAATGCGCGTGCGGATGCGGCGATTGCGTTGGGAGCGCACGGGGAAGCGGCGGCTTCGGCGGTGCCCACGTTGGTCGAAGCGTTGAAGGATCCCGAGGTCGAGGTGCAGCGGTTGGCCGCCTATGCGCTTGGGCAGATTGGTCCCAAGGCCACCGCCGCGGTCCCTGCGCTGAAGGAAATGATGAAATCCGACGAGCGCAGCCTTTACACCGCCGCGGTCAACGCGCTCCAACTCATCAGCCCGGGCAGCGTCTCGGATAAGGTCGTCAACGTGCGGGGCGAGTCGCCCCAATAGGCCGAGCCCAATTTCTCCTGCGCAAACCGCCCCTGGCCGGGTTTACCGGTCAGGGGCGTTTTGTTCCCTCCCCGCGGCGCAGGGTGTGGCCGAGGCCCGCAGGTCGGGGCCCGAAATCCTCCACCGCGCCGTCCGGCCATCGGACACTGATCTGGTCTGCTTGGCCGGCCTGGCCGAGGCCGAAGTGGAGGCGGGGATCGTGGCTGGCACAGTAACCCTCATTGGGTTGGACCTGCCGGGCCTGGGATCGATTGGAAGCGTTGATTCGCACGATCGCTCCTCTGGAGAGGTGGCCCCTCTCGTCGAGCACGAGAAGTGTGATCCAGCGGTTGCGCTGGCTCACCCGGTTGCGGAGGACATGCAGGGGCGCGTCCTTATTGAGGATGACAATGTCGATACCGCCGTCGTCGTCGAGGTCGCCGAAGGCCGCGGCTCGGCTGGTGGCGATGAGCGGGGACGCGGTGCCGTCCTGGGGTTGGAGGGTCTCGAAGCGCCCTTGGCCAAGCCCGCGGAGGGCGTAATTCGGCTCCGCGTAGGGGTCATTGGCGTCGAACTGCTGGTCGCCGAATCGGACCTTGCCGTTGGCGACGAAGAGGTCGAGTTCGCCGTTGTTGTCGAAGTCATGGAACCCGACGCCGAAGCTGGTGTAGGGCCAACTGATGGCTCCGGGTCCCTGCGGTGCGACCAGGTCCATGAAGAATCCGTTGCTGTTGGCGAACAGCCGATTGGCCTCGCCCCCGAGGTGGGTGACGAAGAGGTCCAGCCAACCGTCGGTGGTAAGGTCGACGGCGACGACGCCCATGCCGGCTTCGGTCATGCCGAGGCCATTGAGGGCGCAGCCGCGCAGCAGGGCTTCATCGTGGAACTGCCCGTTGCCCTGGTTGATCCAGAGTTGGTTGGGCATCGCGTCGTTGGCGACGTAGATATCGGGCCACCCGTCGAGGTTGAAATCGGCCGTGGCAACCCCTAACCCGTTCCCGAAGGCCTTCGCAAGTCCTGCTGCCACCGAGACGTCGTCGAACGTGCCGTCGCCGCGGTTGCGGAAGAGCCGATCCATGGTGGGGGCGTTGTAGGCCAGCGGACCGCAGTAGTCGGGCATCCCTCCGCGGGAGAAGCACGGCACTTCGCGGTCGACGGTCCAGTTGATGTACTTGGTCACGAAGAGGTCCAGGCGCCCGTCGAGGTCGAAGTCGAGGAAGGCCGCGCTGGCGCTCCAACCGTCCGTGCCCACCCTCGCCTCCGCCGTCACGTCGGTGAAGGTTCCGTCGCCGTTATTGCGGTAGAGGACATTGCGGCCGACTTGGGTGAGATAAATGTCGGGGTGACCGTCGTGATTGTAATCGCCGCAGGCCACTCCCATGCCATAGCCCTTGCTGCCGGCCAATCCTGCGCGGGTGGTTACGTCCTCGAAACGCCAGTTGCCCAGGTTGCGGTAGAGCTGGGGGCCGGGCGGGTCCTTCACCGCTGGATCGAGCGAGCCCCCCTGCACACAAAAGACATCGAGGCGCCCGTCGCCATCGTAGTCGAGCAACCCCACGCCCCCGCAGATGATTTCGGGGTTATAGAACGCTTCCTGGTGACCGGAGACCTGAACAAAGTCGAGGCCGGCTTGGGCGCCGACCTCTTCGAACCAGGGTTCGGCCGCTTGGGTTTGGGGGGGCGAGCTGGGAGCCGGGGGTGGGGACTTGCCGCAGCCGGCGGTGGGAATGGCGAGGCAGCAGCACGCCCGGGCGAGCGTCCAGGTCCAACCAGCGAACCTGTCACCTTGTCTGGCACCTTGCCTTGAACCTGTCACCCTGTCTTCCTCCTTGTTGGCGCGGGGCGGGGGCCCTGGGTCACGGTTTGAGCAGGCTGGCTAGCCGCGATTCGAGGACGTTCACGACGGGGTCCTCGGGGATCAGGCGTTTGACCTCGTCGATGGCCAGGCGGGCGGCGTCGAGTTGTTCGAGGCGGAGGAGGACGTCGGCCATGCGGACCTGAGCGGCCACGAGACCGCGGTCCAATCCGATGGCCTGGCGGTAGCGAGCGAGGGCCTCCTCGGGGCGGTTGAGCATGCGGAGGAGGACGTCGCCGATATCGACCAGGATGGTGGGGTTGCGGGGATCGAGGTCATGGGCTCGCTGGAAGGCGGCGAGGGCTTCTTCGCCGCGTTGGGTGGCGAGGAAGACGTTGCCGCGGGCCAGGAAGGACTGAGGGGCCGAGGGGGCGGCTTCGAGGGCGCGGTCGGCGAGTTTGAGGGCTTCGTCGGGGGCGTCGAGTTCGAGGTGGCAATCGGCGAGGATAACCATGGCGTCGAGGTTTTTGGGGTCGAGTTCGAGGGCGCGGACGAGGAGGTCGCGGGCGCGTTCGGGCACTTGGGCGGCGAGGCAGGCCATGGCGAGCTGGATATGCACGCTGACGTCGTCGGGGTGCCAGTAGAGGGCTTCTTCGAGGAGGGCGACGGCCTGGGGGGCTTGGCCGGAGGCGGCGAGGTGGCGGGCGAGTTCGAACTGGTCCGGGAGGGCTTTGATGTGGCGGGTGGCGTTTTCGAGCCATTCGTCGGCGAGGGGGTAATGGAGGGCATTCTGGCCCAGGCTGAGTTCACGGGCGGCCTCGTCCAGCCGGCCGAGGGCGCGGTAGGCGGTGCCGAGGAGGTGGCGGGGGATGCGTTCGTCGGGGGCGAGGGCGACGGCCTTTTCGAGATGGGGGAGAGCCTCGGCCGCGCGTCCTTGGGCGAGGAGGGCCTCGCCCAGGCCGGCCGGGCCGCGCCATTCCTGGGGTAGGAGTTGGGAGAGACGTTCGTAAGCGCGGGCGGATTCCTCGGCGGCGCCGGCGCGGAGGGCGGTTTCGCCGAGGCGAAAGAACCCGGGAGCGAAGTCTGGGAAGCGGGTAGTCAGAGTGCGGAAGGCTTCGAGGGCGCCGGTCTGATCGCCCAGTTCGCGGTTGGCCAGCGCGAGATACATTTGTCCGAGGGGATGGTCGGGGCGGAGGCGGACGACGTTCGAGAAGCAGAGGCGGGCTTCGGCCCAGAGGGTGTTGGCGACGTAGACCATGCCGAGGGTGGCTTGGCGCATGGGATCGGTGGGCGCGGCCTGGACTCCCTGGACGTAGTTGGAGATATAGGCGCGGAGCTGGGGATCGAGCCGTGCGAGGTCGGCGGGGACGGGCACGCTGGGGGCCTGTTTGGCGGCGGCGCGTTCGCGGAGTTGGAGCAGGACGGCCAGGAGGGCGACGGCGAGGAGCACCCAGACCAAGGGCGAGCGGAGAGGGGATCGGCGTTCGTCCGCGAGCCCTGACGTTGGGGTAGGGGCGGGTCGTTGGGGGTCGATGTTCATCGCGATGCCGTGCTCAATGTCGTCATCTGGCGGACGCTTGTAAAACGGATTTGCGGTTCAGGGCTTTGGCCCAGGAGAGTGTTTGCGCTTGCGGCCGGGTGGCGGCGGCTTCGAAGATGGGGCAGTTCTCGCCGGGGGCGGTGAGGGGACTTTGCGGGAGATTCTGATGGACATACGACCTCATGGATCATGGGTTCAGCGCGGGGGGGGCGGCGCCGGACGGCTGGGCTGTTGGGCTTTGGTGCTGGGCTTGGGTTTGAGTGCCTTGGGCGTGGGGGGCGGGGAGTTGGAGGGGGATCTGCAGGAACTGAAGCGCACGCCGCCGACGCCCCCGGACCAGGCCCTGGGGACGTTCCAGGTTCGCCCGGGCTACCAGTTGGAGTTGGTGGCGGCGGAGCCGTTGGTGGTGGACCCGATCGCTCTGAGTTTCGACGAGGAGGGGCGGCTTTATGTGCTCGAGATGATCGACTATTCGGAGCGGCGTCCGGAGATGCTGGGACAGGTGCGGCGGCTGGAGGACACGGATGGGGACGGTCGGTTCGATCGTGGGCTGGTGGTGGCGAAGGGATTGCCCTGGCCAACGGGGGTGTTGTGGGCGGAGCAGGCGGTGTGGGTGGCGGCGACGCCGGACATTGTGCGTTGTCGGGATCTGGATGGGGACGGGGTGGCGGATCAGCGGGAAGTGGTGTTCACGGGGTTCGGCATCGACTATGCGCCCTACGAGACCAATCGGCTGAACGTGCAGGCGATGTTGAACAGCTTGCTCTGGGGGGTGGACAATCGCATCCATGGGGCGACGAGTTTCAACGGGGGCAGGGTGACCACGCCGTTTCATCCCGGCCGGCCTGCGGTGGATTTGCGGGGGCGTGATTTCTCGTTTGAGCCGCGCGGGTTGGATCTGCGCGGGGAGGTTGGTGGGGGGCAGTATGGGATGAGCATGGACGACAGCGGTCGCAAGTTTCTTTGCAGCAATAGCGATCACATCCAGGCGGTGATGTATGAGGATCGGTATGCGGCGAGGAACCCGGCCTTCAACGCGCCCCCGCCGCGGGTGAGCATTGCGGCCGACGGGCCGGCGGCCACGGTGTTCCGGATCAGTCCGGACGAACCGTGGCGGGTGATCCGGACGCGCTGGCGGGTGGCGGGCGTTCGTCCGGGGCTGATTGAGGGCGGGGGGCGGGCCTCGGGCTACTTTACGTCGGCAACCGGTTTGACGGTCTACCGGGGCGACGCGTGGCCGGATGCCGACCGAGGCGATGTGTTCATCGCGGACTGCGGGAGCAATCTGGTGCATCGGAAGAAGGTGCGGTCGCGGGGGGTGGAGTGGGTGGCGGAGCGGGCGGCGGACGAGCAGGAGCGGGAGTTTCTGGCCTGCACGGACGTGTGGTTTCGGCCGGTGCAGTTTGCGAACGGGCCGGACGGGAGTCTTTACGTGATCGACATGTATCGGGAGATCATCGAGCACCCGTGGTCCTTGCCGGAGCCGCTCAAGAGCCAGTTGGACTTGAACGCGGGGAACGATCGGGGCCGTCTCTATCGCCTGGCCCCGGAGGGTTTCGTTCCGCCGCCCCGCGTGTCATTAGGCGCGGCGACGACGGCGGAGTTGGTGCTGTTGCTGACCCATCCGAACGGGTGGCATCGGGACACGGCGGCGCGGTTGTTGAGCGAGCGGCGCGACCCGCAGGCGATCCCTGCGCTCCGTCGGTTGGTGGCGGATCGTCAGGGCCAGACCCGGCCGCCCGAGGGGTTCACGCGCGGGCGGGCCACCTCGGCGCTGAAGACGGGGGCCGGGGCGGGGTGGGGTCGGGTGCACGCACTCCAGGTGTTGTCCGCGCAAGGGGCGCTGGAGGTGGAGGGAGTGATGGGCGCGTTGGAGGATCCCGTTCCCGAGGTGCGGCGGCATGCGATCCGGCTGGCCGAGCGTTGGTTGGGTGCGGCCGACGTCCCGAGCCAGCTCGTGGAGCGACTGTTGGCGCGGGCGGGTGATCCGGACCCCTGGGTGCGTTATCAACTGGCGTTTGCCTTGGGGGAGGTGGCGCACCCCGGACGGGTGGCGGCCATGGTGGCGCTGCTGCGACGTGATCATGAGGACCGCTGGGTGCGGGCGGCGTTGCTGACCTCGCTGGGGACAGGGGCGGCAGAGATGTTGGTGGCCGTGGTGGGCGATGAGGGGCTGCGGGGCACGGATTCCGGGCGCGAGTTTTTGCGGCAGTTGGTGGAGGTCATAGGGGCGCAGGATCGGGTGGCGGAGTTGGAGGTGGTGGTGGAACGTTTGGCCGCGGACGAGGACTTGGGCATGGACCTGCTGGGGGCCTTTGGGACGGGTTTGGGGCGGAAGGGCCGGTCGCTGGCCAGCGTCGATGCGGAGGGCCGGTTGCAGGCCTTGTTCGAGCGCGCGCCGCGGTTGGCCCAGGATCCGACGCAACCAGAAGGGTTGCGGGTTCGGGCGGTGAGGGTCGTGGCGATGGGCTCGGTGGCGCAGGCGGCGGCGGTCTTGCCCCGCTTGCTGGAGCCAGCCCAGCCGCAGGCGGTGCAACTGGCGGCCCTGTCGGCTTGGGTGCGTTACACGGATCCCGCCGTGGGACGGGAGTTGGTGGACCGATGGGCGGGGATGACCCCGCGGGTGCGCAGCGAGGCCCTGGCTGCCCTGCTGGCGCGGCCTGAACGCGTCGCCCTGCTCCTCGACGCGGTCGAGCAGGAGAAGATCCACCGGGCGGATATTCCCTCGACCGACGCGGATTCTCTGCGGCGGCATCGGGACGAGGCGGTGCGGGCGCGAGCGGTGCGGCTGCTGGCGGCGCCGGCTTCGCGGGAGGACGTGGTGAAGCAGTTCGAGGCCGCCCTGACCTTGGCGGGCGCTGCGGGGCGCGCCCTGACGAACTTCCAGGCCCGATGCGCTTCCTGCCATCGGCTTGGCGGCGAGGGTTACGCGGTGGGGCCCGATTTGGAGACCGTGCGGGCGACGGGACGGGACAAGATGCTGACGGCCATTCTCGATCCCAATCGCGACGTGCAGCCCAACTACCAGGCCTATGAGATCGAGACCCGCGAGGATGAGAGTCTGCTGGGCCTGGTGGCGGCGGAGACCGCCACGGCGGTCACGTTGCGCCGTGCCTATGGCGAGCAGACCGTCATCCCGAGAACCGAGATCGTCCGCATGCAAGGGCGGGGGGTGTCGCTCATGCCCGAAGGTCTGGAGGCTGGGCTGACGGCCCAGGACCTGGCCGACCTGCTCGAACTGATCCTCAGCGGCCCGCCCCCGCGTTAATCCGCTTTCGCGATGCACGATCATTCCCCGCCCGAGGCGAAGATCGCCTTGTTCCGCTCGCTCTTTCGCGGGCGCGGCGATGTTTATCCGCGGCGGTTCGAGAGCCGGCGGACGGGGCGTGCCGGTTATCAGCCTGTCTGCGGCCACGAGTGGGTGGAGGGTTTATGCGAGAAGCCGCGGGTGAAATGCAGTGCGTGTCCGCATCAGCGGTTTCTGCCGGTTACGGATGACGTGGTCCGGTGGCACCTCCTGGGCGCGGACGACCGGGGGCGCCCGTTTGTCATGGGGGTTTACCCGATGCTCGAGGACGAGACCTGTCACTTTCTGGCGGTTGATTTCGATGGGGAGGCGTGGAGGGCGGACGCGCGGGCGTTGCTGGAGACGTGTCGGCGTTTGCAGGTGCCCGCGGCATTGGAGCGGTCACGGTCGGGGCAGGGTGGGCATGTATGGTTTTTCTTCACCGAGGCGGTTCCGGCGGCGTTGGCGCGCAAGCTGGGGGCCTCTCTGTTGACGGAGACGATGGAGCGTCGTCCCGAGGTGGGTTTGCGCTCCTATGACCGGCTGTTTCCGAACCAGGACACGTTGCCTCGGGGCGGGTTGGGGAATTTGATTGCGGTTCCGCTGCAGAAGGCGGCGCGGGTGCAAGGCAACAGCGTGTTCCTGGACGCTTCGTTCGAGCCCTACCCGGATCAGTGGGCCTATCTGGCGTCCGTGCGGCGGCTCGCGCGGGTTCGACTCGAGGCCCTGGTGGGCGCCGCGGCGGAACGAGGGAGCGAGCTGGGCGTGCGGGCGGCACGGACCGACGCGGAGGACGATCCGCCCTGGGACCGCACCGCCGTCGCGTCGTCGGCCGCTGCCGGCGATTACGGGGGCGTTGCCGTCGAAGGTGGAAGTGGTAATGGGGGATCAGATTTACGTGTCGAAGGAGGGGTTGCCGCCGGGGTTGCGGAACCGGTTGATCCGGCTGGCGGCGTTTCAGAATCCGGCCTTTTACCGGGCCCAAGCCATGCGGTTGCCCACCTTCGACACGCCGCGGATCATCGAGTGTGCCGAGGATTATGCCCAGCATTTGGGACTTCCTCGCGGTTGCCTGGAGGAGTTGCTGGCCTTGCTGCGCGGGCTGCGGATCGAGCCGGTGGTTCGGGACGAACGCTGCCAGGGTGCGCCCTTGGAGGTGGCCTTCGTGGGCGCCTTGCGGCCCGAGCAGGAGGAGGCCGCGGTGGCCATGGCGGCGCACGACACTGGGGTATTGGCTGCCACGACGGCGTTTGGGAAGACGGTGGTGGCGGCGTGGCTGATCGCGCGGCGGGGCGTGAACACGCTGGTGCTGGTGCACCGCCGCCAATTGCTCGAGCAATGGGCGGAGCGTCTGGCTGGGTTCCTGGGGCTGGCGCCCAAGGAGATTGGGCGGGTCGGGGGCGGGCGCAAGCGGTTTACCGGCGGCCTGGATGTGGCGTTGATTCAGAGCCTCGCTCGCCGGGGGGAGGTCGACGATCGGGTGGGCCAGTATGGGCACCTGGTGGTGGACGAATGCCATCACTTGTCGGCCCGCAGCTTCGAGTTGGTGGCGCGGCGGGCCCGGGCCCGCTATGTCACCGGCCTCTCCGCAACGGTGGTTCGGCAGGACGGGCATCACCCCATCATTTTCATGCAATGCGGCCCGGTGCGGCACCGGGTGAGCGCCCGCGATCAGGCTGAGCGCCGTCCCTTTCGGCACCGGGTTTACGTGCGGCCCACGAGCTTCGTCGATCCCCAACCTGGGACCGGCGATCCGCGGGAGACGTTTCAACGGTTGGTGCAGGCCTTGGTCGAGGACGAACCCAGGAACGCTCTGATTTGCGACGACATCATCGCCGCCGTCCATGACGGACGCCATCCGCTGGTATTGACCGAGCGGCAGGATCATCTCGAACGGTTGGCGGCGCGTCTGGATGCCTGCGTGGGGCCCGTCATCGTGCTGCGTGGCGGGCTGACGAAGAAGGAGTTGCAGGCGGCGTTGGGTCGGTTGGCTGGGGCGAAGGAGACGGAGCCTCGGGTGCTGGTGGCCACGGGGAAGTTCGTGGGGGAAGGCTTCGACGACGCGCGCCTGGACACTTTGTTTTTGACGTCGCCCGTGTCGTGGCGGGGCACCATCGCCCAATATGCGGGCCGGTTGCATCGTCTCCATGCCGGCAAGCAGGAGGTGCGCATCCACGACTACGCCGATCTGGAGGTTCCGATGCTGGCGAAGATGTTCGACCGCCGCTGCCGGGGTTATGACGCGCTGGGATACGAGATCCTGCTGCCGGCCAGCGCGGTGCCGGGTTGGCCAACCGGGGCACCCCTTCCGGTCGAGCCGGCCTGGAAACAGGACTACGCCGCGAGCGTGCAGCGATTGGTGCGGGACGGGGTCGATCTCCCGCTCGCTCAGCTCTTCGCTGAAGCCACCCGCCCGCCTTCCGCGGAAGCCGAGGGGGCCGAGCGGGCTCGGAGCGCGACCGAGGCGTTCTTGTTTCGTCGGTTGGAATCGATGCCGGCGTTGGCCGGACGATTTCGCCTGAATGCCGCGCTGCCGATTCCGTTCGATGGCGAGGGGAGGATGGAGGTGGATCTCTTGGATGCGGAGGCGAAGGTGGCGGTGGAACTCGATGGCCCCCACCACCGGGACGGCGCGGAGGCCTATCGGCGGGATCGGCGCAAGGATGCGCTCCTGCAGGAACACGGTTATTTCGTGCTGCGTTTCCTGGTCGAGGATGTGGTCCAAGACCTGGATCGCGTGCTCGACGCGATCCTGCGCGCGGTGGGACGGCGGCGCCGTGGCGGAGGTGGTTTACCCCGGGCAGACGGTTGAGCGCGTGGGTGCCACGATGGGTTTCGGGCGACTGGGGCCCGCTTGACGCCGCTGGCGCTCTCCTTCAGGTTGGGTCCGATGTCTGATCACCTTGTCAACGACCAACGGGGTTTGGCCTTGGACCGGTTGGTGGCGGCCAAGTTGCGGGACGATCCGGCCCTGGTGGAGGTGGCTCGGCGGAACCTCGAACGGTGGCTTGGCACGGCATCGCCGGGCGCCCGGCGGACCCTGGAGGAGTGGCGAGTTCTGCTGGAAGGGCCCTTGCCCGAGTTGCTGGTCCTGCTCGAGTCGGCGGACGAACGCGCGACCCGCTTGCGTCAAGCCAGCCCCTTCTGCGGGATGATTTCGCGTGCGGAACGGTTTGCGGGTGCGAGGAGATCCCGCGTTACTCGGGGACGAGGGTGCGTTCGCGGAGGGCGCGGAGGGGATCGAGGACGCGGGCGGCGAGGGTGCGCCGGCCGACGAGGATGCGGGCTTGGCCGCTCATGCCGACCCGGAGGGGAAGGGCGTGGGGGGCATTGGTGCGCAGGTCGGCCAGGGCGAGGAACCGGGGGCCTTCCGGGGTGTGGATGGCGGCGGGGCTGATCCAGGCGATGTCGGCGGGGATGGCGCCATGCCGTTGGTAGGGGAACGCGGTGAGGAAGAGGCGGGCGGGCTGACCCAGGGTCAGTTGGGGCAGGCCAGATTCCGGCAGGGTGAGCCGGGCGCGCGGCCGGGCGTTGATGCGGGCCAGTTGGCACAATTCGGTGCCGGCGGCGGCCATGCTGCCCGGGGTGCGTTGTTCCACGCTGAGGACGACGGCGTCGTAGGGGGCGCGCACGAGGCGGAGGTCGTCCTGGGTCTCGGCCAGTTGCTCGCGCAGGGCGGCGATTTGGGTGCGCAGGTTCTCGCCCTCGGCCTGTTCGTCGGTGCGGGCGCGGGCGCGGGCGGTGACGCGGTCTTGGCGCTGGAGAGCGATTTGCTGGCGGAGCTTTTCGGTGAGAACGCGGTCTTTCTCGGACTCGGCGGCGGCGAGTTGGTGGTTGAGGAGTTCGATTTCGGAGATGAGGCCGTCGTTGGCCAGGCGTTGGGCGCGTTGGAGGAGGTCGCGGGCAGTGGTCAGGTGTTGGTCGCGGAAGCCCAACTCCCGCTCGGCCTGGGCGAGTTCGGCGTCTTTGATGGCCAGTTCGGCCTGGTGCGATTCGTCGAGCTTGCGGATGCGGTCGTGGAGGGCGCGTTCGGCTTCGGTGAGCTGTCGGAGGCGGGCCCGGGCGTTGCGGATG
>CAZVRY010000185.1:0-13925 GCA_964629545.1 uncultured Verrucomicrobiota bacterium
ACGGGACGAGAACTTGACTTGATCTGATCAAGTTCTGGGCGGCAAGGATTCTAGATCCTCGCTCCTACTCGTAATCTTACTCGTAATCGTAATCGTAATCCCGTCCCTTCCAGGTTCCGGGGTTCCATGCGCCGGGCTGTTCTTGCGAGACATTTCTCCCGCAAGTTTGTGAAACCGCTAATCAACGCTGATGGACGCTGATAGGGGGACCGAGTCGGCAGCGGGATTCCTACTGCCGGATCAGCGTTGATCAGCGGTCATCAGCGGTTAGGAAAAGCCCGAGACCGAAACCGGGCGGTCGCGTTCCTACGGTTCTACCGCGCCAGCAGCGGCTTCAACCCCTCGCCCGTGAGAAACCTGCGCTCTTCCGCGTCCAGTTGGTCGACCAGGGCGCGCCGGCACACATCGAACGACCGCCACGGTTTCTGGTCGGGCGCGGTCCGCTGCGAACCGTTGTAAAAAACCAACAAGCGGCACCTGGACGATTTTGGCCGATGAAGCGCGTTATTCTCGACACCGGCTCGGGGTCGCCTGCCTCGGTTCGCGGTTCCGCTTGCGCACCCCGAACTCCGTGCCTCTCGCAACCGGTCCGAGTTGGCCAACGGCTTTCAAGCTCAGCGCGTGGTTAGTCCTTCCAGCCGGGCCAGCTTCGAAGCTCGTGGGTCAAAGCTCCAGAAGGTGTCGCATTCCAAGACTGTCCGGCAACGCCAGATACAACCGCGTCAAAAAGTTGGTGTCAGGATATGGCTTCATTCGCCCGCCAATAATTTGTCCAAGGCCACGGCCTGTTCGCGCGTGAGCGCCTTCGGAAACACCCGACCTCGGCGCAGCGCCAAGTTAGGACAGATCCAGGCTGGTGGTGTAAGCAGGCTGTCCCCCGCCGGCGGAACTCCAGTTGCTGCGCCCGGGCGCCGTCGGGTTTTGCAGGACGGAGTAGGAGGCGAAGTCCGTGAAGGTCGCGCCATCCGTGCTGTATTGGAACTTGAACCCGCTCGGCCCGGTGCTGCTCGCGGTCTGGTCAAAGGAAACCCCGACATGAGCACCGGGTCGACGGCCGGCGCTTCCTCATTGCCGACACCGGGCAATCTGGTCAGGGTGATCGCATGTTGCGCCAGACGTTTTGTCACGTGCCCGGGATTGGGCTGAAGGCCGAGCAACGCCTCTGGGCGGCTGGGGTGGTCTCCTGGGACGCAGTCGAGACCGCCGCGACCGCGCTAAGCAAGCGTCGCCTCGAAGGGCTCGCCCAGCACCTCGAAGAATCCCACCGTCAACTGGCCGGGAACAACCCCGCCTTCTTTGCCCAGACCCTGCCCTCCAGCGAGCATTGGCGGCTCTACCCCGATTTCCGCAACTCGGTGGCCTACGTGGACATCGAAACGACCGGCTTGGGCGGGCCCCGCGACCACATCACGACGATCGCCCTCTATGACGGTCGTTCCATCCGCCACTATGTTCACGGACAGAATTTGGCCGAGTTCGCCCGGGACATCCAAGCCTACCGGCTCCTGGTGACTTACAACGGGAAATGCTTTGACCTGCCCATGCTCCGGGCGGCGTTCGGAATCCCGCTCGACCAGCCCCACATCGACCTCCGTTATCTGCTGGCCAAGCTGGGCTACAAGGGCGGACTGAAGGGCTGCGAGCGACGCTTGGGATTGGACCGCGGGGATCTGGCGGACGTGGATGGCTACTTCGCCGTGCTCTTGTGGCGCGATTACCGGTCACGTGGCAATCTCCAGGCGCTGGAGACGCTCCTGGCCTACAACATTCGGGACGTGGTCAACTTGGAACCGCTCCTGATCAAGGCCTGCAACCTCAAAGCGGCGCAAACGCCGTTCGGCCAAGCGGCCGCCTTGGCGACACCGCCTCCGCCCCCAGAGCCCTTCCGGGCCCACGCTCCGACCGTAGACCGACTCCGGCGGCAATATTATTGTTGAGTGGCGTAGTTGGCGGACACCCCTCACCCCGCCTTACCCAGGAACCGGTTTCCGGAACCTGTCGGTGGGGCGAGGCTCCGGACGAGCCGTCATGTCGTACGCCCTGGGCGGTTCGCGAGGACGCTCCCCCACCTCACTGCCCAGGTTCATGGTTCCCTTGTGCGTTCGTTCCAACGCCCATCCTCTCTCCCTGGACCGTCCCCCCCCATCACTCTCCCCAACCGATGCCAGCGAAGCGTTTCTAAGGTCGGGGAGAGGGAGAAAGGGAGAGATTGGGAGAGGGGGACTCCTTTTTTCAGAATGAGAATTGCTGCGGCTTTGCATCCTCGGGTTGACAAATGGCGGTTGGAGGGTAGCTTCCGCCCGCTTTTCGCCCCGACCCGGGGCGGACGGACATCTATCTGTTTGCTGATGATGCGACAACCCATTAAGCTGGACGCGGTTCCGTTTCAGGAACTTGCGAACAACCTCTTTCTGTCAGGGAAGCTGAACTGAGTTACGCCTCAAGGGGGCTTCTTGGCGTGTGACCCATTGCCTCGAAGCGTGTTAGGACTTCGTTCCTCCTCTCCTCGGCCGATTCCCCGAGCCCCCCAGGAACTTCCATCCACCATCGCTGGGGCCGGATAACCCAATTTGAACCTATGAGAATGATGCTGCAGTTGTGTTTGGCCCTGCTGGGGGCAAGCTCGCTCCAGGCAGCGACGTACGGACAAAAAGTCGTTGCGGCTGTATTGCTTGCGGAAGCAAGAGGCGAAGGGGAGCGAGGGATGACAGCGGTAGCCGAGGTCATCCGACGTCGGGCGGATCAACGACGCGTCACCCCGCTGGCCGTGGTCCAACCCGGAGCCTTCTCCAGCCTCAATGGCATCAACCGCGATCAACTCCTGCGCAAGTTCGAGCGCCATCCCTTGTTCCAGTCCGCTCTGAGGATCGCCCGCCTGGCCTACAACGAGCCGGAGCGGTTAGGGAACTTGACCCGCGCCGCGACCCACTTTACGCGCAAGGATGAGCGGCCGTATTGGGCAAACGGGCACCACCCTGTCGCGGTGATCGGCAACCACGCTTTCTACCGACTGGACTAGAATCCTTGCCGCCCAGAACTTGATCAAATCAAGTCAAGTTCTCGTCCCGTCCCTCCTGCCGGCAAGGATTCTACAGAGCGAGGCGTGGAGATTAGGGTCCAGACGGCGAAGGCGCGTTGCACGAAAATGGGGGCCGGAGCGGGTCTGAGGTCACGCCTCGCTAGCTCTCTGACGGTGAACATTTTCATGTCCGACTTCGTGTCGGATATCGCCGCTTAAGCCAAACGCTCCGCGTCGAAGTCCAGCCGCGTGTTCCCCGCTCGGCTCGGCCTGCGCATCCCTAAAATCTCCCCCGCAAGCAGGTGAAACCGCTAATCAACGCTGATGGACGCTGATAGGGGGACCGAGTCAGCAACGGGATGCCTCCCATCGGATCAGCGTTGATCAGCGTTCATCAGCGGCTAGGAAAAGCCCGTGACCGAAACCGGGCGGTCGCGTTCCTACGGTCTACCGCGTCAGCAGCGCCTTCAACCCCTCGCCGGCGAGGAACTTGCGCTCCTCCGCATCCAATTGGTCGACCAGGGCGCGCCGGCGCAAATCAAACGACCGCCACGGTTCCTGGTCGGGCGAGGTCCGCTGCGAACCGTTGTGAAAACACCAACCCGCCGCCCCGCCCTCCACCGCGCCACGCAAATCCGTCCGGAAATCCTCGGCGCGCGGCTGCCAATCCCCGTAGCCCCGCCGGAACGGTTCCTGGTGATGCACCGGGGCCAGCCGCCCGAGGACCCGCGCCAACTCCAGCACCCGCCGCGTCTGGGCCGCCGTCTGGGCCGGCGACCCCGCCTCGCGCGGCCGATGCGGCGTCAGGAAATCCAAGCCGATCTCCACCAACGCCTCGCGCACCTCGCCCTCGTCGAGATCATGCCCGCCGAACGACGCCGTCACCATCCGGCCCGGGTCCAATTCCCGCACCCGATCGCGCAGCGCCTTCAACTCCTTCGCCCCCACGAACCGCGCGTCCCGCACGTCCCGTTCGTTGGCCAGGTCGAGGTACCAGTTCCGATGCGCCTTGAGCCGCGTCACCAGGGTTTCCACCGCTCGCCGGTGCGACGTGAAATCCGGCAACCGACCCTCCTCCGGCCCCGCTCCGCGCCCTCGCGTCAGGGTCACATCCACGACCATCCCCCGCCGATCGCACGCCGCCACCAGCCAGGCCAACCGGTCCAGGAAGGGTTGACGCGGTCCTCCGGCGACATCCACCGCCGACACGTTGGTCGAACCGGCCGCCCATGTCGCCCACACGCGCAGCCAGTTGAACCCGTGTTCCTGAAACCACGCGAGATCCCTTTCCACGAATTCCGGCGACGCGCTCAGCGCACCGTAATAGCTGAAACCCAGAAGAAACGTCGGCTTGCCTTGGAGAGTGAATCGTGTGCCCTCGATGGCCAGGACCGTCGGCGTGTCGCCGATGGCCGCGGCTTGCGAATCCGGCCCTGGCAGGGAACAAGCAAGGACCAGCCACGTTCGGAGGAGGGTAAGGCGGATGTTCATGAGGCCATGGATGGGAATCAACTTAGTCGCGAACTTAATCCCGAACTCAGTCTCAGCCTGCTGGGACTGGGCCTGAGAGGTGCGACTAAGTTCGAGATTAAGTTCAAGACAAAGGGCGGCGAAGCGGTTCATGGAGAGCTTCCCAGTCGGACGATCCGATGCGCATGGGAGCCTTGAACCTGTGCGTGCGGTGGGGCGAGGCTCCCGACGAGCCGCCTTCGCCAAGGCTTCGGCGGCCAAGACCGGCTGTGCGGCCACAGGGTTGGTCAACTTCATAGGGGTACTCACAGGACGTCTCGCGAGGACGCTCGCCCCACCATGCTGCCAGTTGGTCAGGTTCATGGAGAGCCTCGCCATCCGAATGGATGATGCGCCGTGGAACCATGAACTGTCCAACTTCCCGTTTTCCCGCCTCATGACCTCCTCGCCCCCCCCGCCAGAGGCACCTACCCCTGACTTATCAGAGGTATTTGCCCCTGTTGACACGGGGACCCCCGGGGGCCCACAACAGGGGCGGGACCGACGGGACCCAGCGGCTCAACGGATCACTGGGGTGTTGAACACGGCCGTCGCGACCGGACGTTCCAAAGCACGCGCGGCGCCAAGACCAACCCTTGGATCGCCGCCTGATTGCGTTTAATGTCACGCCCAATCCGAACCTGATGCGAGACTCGACCTCGACCGTGTGAACCCAACCTGTGCCAACGACCAAGGGGTTTCCGACCGGCGCAGCGACGCTTTGCCCGACGCCTCACCTGCCCGCGGCCGAATCCGGGCCCTGCCCTGGCGGCAATTGCGCGTGGCCCTCCTCCTCGGTTTCGGCGGGATGCTCCTCTCGACCTGGCTGGCCCTGCGACTGCACCGGGAAGCCCTGGCCACCGACCAACAACGCTTCGACCTCGAATGCGAGTACGTCGCCGGCCAGATCGAGTCCATCATGGAGCGGTACGAAGAACGCCTGGGCCGCCTGGCCATGGCCTGCGTGCTGGATCCCTGGATGACGCCGGGCGCCTGGGCCTTCGAAGCGTTCGACGCCGTGGAAATCACCCACAACATGCCCGCCGTCCTCCAGGTCATCTACTGCCCGAAGGTCCGCCCGGAGGACTATCAATCCCACGAGGCCCGCGGCCGCGAGATCCTCGGCCAGAACTACGCCTTCCAACCGCCCGCGGAAGCCGCCTTCGCCCTGCCCGTCTGGGCCAGTTACACCCGCCGCGAACTCAAGCCCCTGGCCCCCGGGGTGGATCTCCGGCAACTGGATCACCTGACCAACACCGGCGTGGCCGCCGCCCTCAGTCCGGCGGGCTGGGTCTCTCCGCCCGCCTTCCTACCTCGCCGACAGGGCCCCGCGCAGGTTGGTTTCTGGTTCGTCCTCCCGCTCTACAAGCCCGATCAGACTTACCTCCCAAGCGCTGTGCCAACCGATCCGGTCGACAAGAAACGTGCGCAAAACGAACAAAGGAACCAGTTCTACGGCCAATCCACCCTCGGCCTCCTCGCCGCCTTCATCTCCGTGGATCATCTCGTGGGGAAGAACTTCAACGCGCCCGACAAGCCCCGCCACGTTCACGTCCGTCTCTACGCCGGGGCGGTAACCTTGCCCGGACTTCTCCTCAACACCGGCACCGACGCCCCAACCAAACCCCGCCACCGTCGGCTGATCAAACAGCCTTGGTATGGGAAACCGCGCACCTTCGAGTTCACCAGCACGCCGCTCTTCGATGCCCAGTCCCTGCGCGGACGCGCCTGGCTCGCCCTCGGCTCCGGGTTCCCCCTCTCCCTCCTCCTCGCCGGCTTCATCGGCTACCAAACCGTTATGCGAGAACGTGAACGTGACGCGAACCGCGAGTTGACCGCCTCCCGCGACGCCCTCCGCCTCGCCCAAACCGAACGCGAAACGCTCAGCCGCGACCTCCACGACGGCGCCGTCCAATCCCTCTACGCCCTCCAACTCGCCCTCATGAACACCGCCCGCCGCGCCGAACGCGAATCCCCCAGCACCGCCGCCGACCTCGCCGCCGCCCGCGCCGACCTCGATGCTATCATCGCCGAACTGCGCCACTACGTCCTCCGCCAAAACCCCGCCGACACCGCCGCCTCCCAGGCCAGCTTGGCCCATGTCCTCGCCGCCCTCGTCCAACGCCTCGAGGCGCACCGCCATACCCAGGTCGACATCGCCTGCGACGCCGGCGCCGCCGAACGGGTCTCCCCACGCCAAGCCGTCCAACTGGCCAACATCGCCCGCGAAGCCCTCAGCAACGCCCTCCGCCACGCCCACGCCTCCCGCATCTCCCTCCGCCTCCACCAGGAACCCGCCGCCGTCCGCCTCGAAATCGCCGACAACGGCCGCGGCTTCGACCCCCTCCAACCCCGCCCCGACGGCCTGGGCCTCGCCAATATGCAACGACGCGCCCACGAAGAAGGCGCCGTCCTCACCCTCGACTCCCAACCTGGCCGCGGCACCCGCCTCGTCGTCACCCTCCCCGTCCTCCCCGAAGAACCCGCCCCCTCCCCCAACCCCGCCTAATCCCCCCATGACCGCCTCCTCTCCTGTCCGCCTCCTCCTCGTCGACGACCATCCCATCGTCCGGGCTGGCCTGCGCAGCGTCACCACCCTGGATCCCCACCTCCTCATCGTCGGCGAAGCCTCCAGCGCCGCCGAAACGATCGAGAAAACCCGCGACCTCCACCCCGACCTCATCCTCCTCGACGTCCGCCTCGGCCCCTCCACCGGCATCGATGCCTGCCGCACCCTCAAATCCGCCCTCCCCAACGTCAAAATCCTCTTCCTCACCTCCTACGCCGATGACCGACTCGTCCTCGCCGCCATGGAAGCCGGCGCGGACGGTTACCTCCTCAAGCAAAACGACGCGCACTGCATCGTCGACGCCATCCACACCATCCTCAGCGGCCGAACGGTCTTCGACCCCGTGGTCGCCAACACGCTCCTGCGCTCCCGTCAACCGACCGCTCCCAACCCGCTCCTCCAGCTCACCCAACGCGAACGGCACGTCCTCGCCCAAGTGGCCACCGGCAAAACCGACAAAGAGGTCGCCCAAAACCTCAACCTCAGCGTCAAAACCGCCCGCAATTACCTCGATAGCGTCTTCCAAAAACTCGGCGTCAACACCCGCACCCAAGCCGCCCTGCTCCACGCCCGCTGGGCCCCAGCCAGCGAGTAATCCTGCAAACAACAACCCAACCACCAAGAACGCAGAAAACACACCGCCCCGACGATCCGCGAGCCACCATCGCTTCACCCCGCCGACGGCCCCCAACGCGTGTCCAAGTCACTTCCTCCGTGCCCTTTGTGATCTCTGCGGTGAGTCGCCTGCTCTCTTTTTAAGTTGAATTCCCCGCCCGCCCCGGCAGGCTGGGATGACGCAACCAGATCGTGCCATCGCCTCCCCGCGGCGGCTCCAACCGCCCACCCTCCTCGGCGTCCTGGGCCTCACCCTGACGCTCCTCGCTCAGACAACCCCCGCCCCCCCCATCCCGCTCGCCGTCACCATCAACGGCCAACCCACCCTCCCCGCCCCCGGCTCCACCGCCGGCGTCTGGTTCTACGCCACCCCACCCCCAGGCGCCCAACTCCTCCTCACCGGCCACCCCAGTGTCCCAGGTTCCTGGCGCCTCGCCGCCTCCCTCTACCCAAACGACGAAGTCCACCTCACCCTCGGCCCCGCCTCCAACCCCATCGGCACCCTGACCTTCGAACGCCAACCCCTCTCGCCTGCCCCGCTCTCCTGCGACACCGCCTCTAATACCCTCATCCTCCGAGCCCATTCCGAACCCGCCGCCCTCCGACTCCACCGCCTCGCCGCCGACCGCCAACCCCTCGCCTTCGCCCCCCAGCGACGCCCCTTCTCCCGCGCCCCCATCCCGTCCTCCCCAGACCTGCACCCCGCCATCGCCGAGGCGCTCGTCGAGTGGGATTGGCGCCTCCAGGACGGCCTCGAGACACCCCGCGAACCCCGGACCTGTCGCCAAGCCATCGACCGCCTCCTCTCGCGCACGGAGGCCCTGGTGGCCGACCGGGAACGCTCGCACCCCCTCCTCCCGGCCCAGCGAACCGCCTGGACCCACTGGCGCGACACCGCCCGCCACCCCGCCCCAGATACCGCCTCCGAGGAAGCCCTCTGGCTCGCCCTCCACCACTGGCGACGCGACCTCATGCGGTCCCATCCCCTCTTCCCCACCAACCCCATCCTGCTCGTCAAACACGTGCCGTCCGTCATGAGCCACCAACTTACCCAGGCTTACGGCTATTGCGCCCGACCCGGCGGCGGCCTCTTCGCCCTCCGCGAACCCGGCCGCACCATGCGCACCGACGACCTCACCCCGCCTTCCCTGCCCGCAGGCAACTTCATGACCCCCGAACTCTCCTTCGACGCCCGCAAACTCTACTTCGCCTATTGCCCCGTCCCCGAAGCCCCGCCCTCCTGGGATTTCAACGACCTCACCCGCAACCGCCGCTACCACCTCTTCGAACTCGATCTCGGCCACCGCGCCCTCCGCCCCCTCACCCGCGGCGACACCGACAACTTCTCGCCCGTCGCCCTCCCTTCCGGCGATCTCCTGTTCCTCTCGACCCGCCGGGGCGGTTACCACCGTTGCGGCCGTGGCCCCTGCTTTGTTTATACCCTCGCCCGCATGCGTCCCGACGGCCGCGATCCCCAAACGCTCTCCTTCCACGAGACGCACGAATGGGACCCCTGCCTCCTCAACGACGGGCGCGTCGTCTACACCCGCTGGGATTACGTCGACCGCAACGCCGTCCACTACCAGCAACTCTGGGCCTGCCTCCCCGACGGCCGCAACGCCCGCATCTACTACGGCAACAACACCTGGAACCCTACCGGTCTCTGGGAAGCCCGCGCCATCCCCGGCTCCACCCGCATCATCGCCACCGCCGCCCCACACCACGGTCTCAGCGCCGGCTCCATCGTCCTCCTCGACACCGACCGCGGCGTCGACGGCCCCGACCCCATCACCCGCCTCACCCCAGACGTCCGCTTCCCCGAATCCGAATCCCCCCTCGCCTTCGGCCCCGACCCCAACGCCCACGACTTCGACACCCCGCCCACCCAGTTCTGGCGCGGCCCCTTCGTCGATCCCGCCCAGGAACCCCCTGCCCCCGAAGAAGAACGCCGCTGGCCCGGCCACTGCTACAAATCCCCCTGGCCCCTCTCCGAATCCCTCTTCCTCGTCTCCTACAGCTACGACCGCCTCGTCGGCGAACCCGGCCCCAACCTCCCCAACATGTTCGGCCTCTACCTCGCCGACGCCTTCGGCAACAAGGAACTCCTCTACCGCGACCCCGCCCTCTCCCGCCTCTGGGCCCGGCGCCCCCCCCCCCCCGCCGCGGGCGCGCCCCCCGCCCCCGAAGGCACCTTCTTCGTCCATAACGTCGCCGCAAGCTGGCCCTCCCTCCCCGCCCACCTCCCCATCCGCCAACTCCGCGTCATCCAGGTCCTCCTCAAGACTACCCCCCACGCCGATAACCCCCGCGTCGGCGCCGCCTTCGCCGCCCCCGGCAAACAGGTCCTCGGCACCGTCCCCGTCGAACCCGACGGCTCCGCCTACTTCCGCGCCCCCGCCCGCACCCCCGTCCTCTTCCAAGCCCACGACGACCAAGGCCGCGCCGGCCAAACCAAGCCCAGCCGCGTCGACCACCCACCCGGCGAAAACCAAAGCTGCAACGGCTGTCACGACCACCGCCATTTCACCGCCGCCCCCACCGCCTTGCCCCTCGCACTCCAACGGCCCCCTTCCTCCATCCACCCCGGCCCCGACGGCTCCCGCCCCTTCAGCTACCCCCGCCTCGTCCAGCCTGTCCTCGACCAGCACTGCGTCCGTTGTCACGACGGCAAGGAACCCGACCGCCCCGTCCTCACCGGCGAACCCGAAGCCGGTTTCACCAAGTCCTACCTCGCCCTTGCCCCCCACGTCGCCTTCTCCGCCTGGGGCCGCCCCGACCGCAACCACGAACCCCTCACCGAACCCCTCCGCTTCGGCGCCCTCGCCAGCCCCCTCCACGCCCTCCTCGAACAAGGACACGGCGAAGTCGAACTAACCCCGGCAGACCGCGAACGCCTCGATACCTGGATGGACGCCAACGCCCTGTTCTACGGAACCTTCGACCCTGCCGAACAACAAAAACAACAAGCCGGCCAGGCCATTCAAGCCCCGCGCGAGTGAACAGCCCCTCTCTCCATTTATGATCTATGACTTGTGAATTATGAATCGGGAGGCTTTGGTCTCGATCTGAGATTTGATCCTTGGTCCTTGGCCATTCCCCACGAACTCACTTGCTCACCAACTCACTCAAACACGAATCACGCTTCGGGATTTGCTCATGAGTCATGGGCCATTAACCATCCTCGCCTGACTCCCTGACTCCCTGACTTACTGACTTACTGAGCCACTGACTTACTGGCCTGCTGCCACCCGCCCATGAACACCACCCCTCTCCCCGTCCTCGTCACCCTTGCCCTCCTCGCCCTGTCGAGTCCCGCCCTCGCCGTCACCCCCACGGAAGCCGAACGCGCCGAGGCCGCCCGCTGGACCGCCGCCAAATTCCAAGGCAACGCCACACTCCCCCCCCCAACCGCCGGCCTCCGCGTCCTCGCCAACCACGACCCCGTCCAACTCAACGCCCGCGGCGGACGCCCCCTGCACTTCGGCGACCGCACCTCCAGCCGCGGCCTCTACTGCCACGCCCCCAGCCACGTTCTCGTCACCCTGCCTGCCCCCGGCGCCACTTTCCGGGCCGTCGTCGCCGTCGATAGCAACGAACAAACCAGCGGCGGCCGCGGCAGCGTCCGCTTCGCCGTCCAGGTCCGCGGCCAAACCAGCTTTCGATCCGACCTCCTCCGCGAAGGCACCCCCGCCGTCCCCGTCGAGGTCGACCTCCATGGCGCCACCGACTTCGCCCTCCTGGTCGACGACGGCGGCGATGGGATTTCCTGCGACCAGGCGGACTGGGCCGACGCCCGGGTCACTCTCCAGGACGGACGCGAACTGTGGCTGGGCGACCTGCCCCTCGACGAAGGCGCCAGCCGCCTCCCCCTCACCACCGCCCCCCCCTTCTCCTTCACCTACGGGGATCGTCCCTCCGCCCATCTGCTCACAACCTGGCCCGCCGAACGCAGCTCCCGCCCCCTGGACGACCACCGCACCGAACACCTCCTCACCTTCCGGGACGCCACCACCGGCCTCGAAGTGCGCTGCCGCGCCGTCGCTTATGGCGACTTCCCCACCGTCGAGTGGACGGTCCACTTCAAGAACACCGGCACCGCCGACACCCCGTTGCTTACGAACATCCACGCCCTCGACCTGCCCCTCCAACGCCCCAGCCACGGCGAGTTCCTCCTCCACCACTTCCGCGGCAGCCCCTGCCAAGCCAATGACTTCGAACCCTTCGAAACCTCCCTCGCGCCCTGCTCGACCCGCCGCATCGCCGCCGCCGGCGGCCGCCCCAGCAACAGCGACCTCCCCTACTTCAACCTCCAATGGCCCGGTCAAGGACTCATCCTCGCCGTCGGCTGGCCCGGCCAATGGGCCACCCACTTCGCCCGCGATCCCGGCGCCGGCCTCCGCCTCACCGCCGGACAAGAATTCGCCCGCCTTAAACTCCATCCCGGCGAGGAAATCCGCACCCCGCTCATCGTCCTCCAGTTCTATCACGGCGACTGGATCCGCGCCCAGAACATCTGGCGCCGCTGGATGATCGTCCACAACCTCCCCCGCCCCGGCGGCCAGCTCCCCCCCATCCACATGGCCGCCTGCAGCTCCCATCAGTTCGGCGAGATGATCCACGCCGACACCGCCAGCCAAAAACTCTTCGTCGACCGTTACCTCGAAGAACAACTCCCCCTCGATTACTGGTGGATGGACGCCGGCTGGTACTGGTGCGACGGCTCCTGGCCCAAAACCGGCACCTGGGAAGTCGATACCAACCGCTTCCCCGGCGGCCTCCGCGTCATCTCCGACCACGCCCGCCAACGCGGCGTCAAAACCATCGTCTGGTTCGAACCCGAACGCGTCCACCGCGACACCTGGCTCGCCACCCAACGCCCCGAGTGGATCCTCGGCGGCCAGAACGGCGGCCTGCTGAACCTCGGCCACCCCGACGCCCACCGCTGGCTCACCGAACACGTCGACCGCCTCCTCACCGAACAAGGCATCGACCTCTATCGCCAAGACTTCAACATGGACCCCCTCGACGCCTGGCGCAGCAACGACCCCGATGGCCGCCAGGGCATCACCGAAAACCACCACGTCACCGGCTACCTCGCCTACTGGGACGAACTCATCCGACGCCACCCCGCCATGCTCATCGACTCCTGTGCCTCCGGCGGCCGCCGCAACGACCTCGAAACCATGCGCCGCGCCATCCCCCTCCTCCGCAGCGATTACATCATGGAACCGATCGGCAACCAGGGCCACACCTACGGACTCTCCTTCTGGCTCCCCTGCCAAGGCACCGGCACCGGCTCCGGCCCCCTCTCCCCCTACCTCCTCCGCAGCACCCTCGTCACCCACTTCACCGCCTGCTTCGACGTCCGCCGACGCGACCTCGATTACCCCATGCTCCGACGCCTCCTGCGCCAGTGGAAGGAATACGCCCCCTGTTACCTTGGCGATTACTACCCCCTGACCCGCTACTCGCTCGACCCCAGCCTGTGGATCGCCTGGCAATTCGACCTGCCTGAACAACGACGCGGCCTCGTCCAGGCTTTTCGCCGCCCCGACAGCGCCTACGAGTCCGCCCGCTTCCAACTCGCCGGCCTTGACCCCGACGCCCGCTACACCTTTACCCACCTCGATTCCGGCCAAACCCAGGAACTCCCCGGCCGCGCCCTCCTCGAGCAAGGACTCCTCCTGGCCCTCCCCCACCGCCCCAGCGACGGCGTGTGGACCTACACCCGCCAGTAAACCCAACCCGGTCTCCTCCCCGCCTCTCCCCATCAAACTGACATCAAAGTCAAAGTCAAAGGGAGTCAAAGTTACAGGTTCACTGCCCACCCCTCCCGCTTAGGGTGACAGGTTCACGGTCGCCCTGCTCGTAGTCCGCGGACAATCCCCGATGCACGTGCATCGGCGATTGTCCACGAACCCCCGATAACGCCTCGGTCTCGCGACCAGACATCGGTCGGGTGCGAACTGGGTGACAGGTTCACCATGCTCGCGGTGTCCGGCTCCGGGAGCCTCCTCTCCCCCTCTCCTCCGTCCGACGGACGCGAGGGAGTTATGAGCACAGTGGTTGGCTCCGCTCTCCCCTTTCTGATCTCCCTGCCTGCCGGCAGCGGTCGGTCGGGGAGAGGTGGGCAACCAGGCTGGGAAGGTGACAGGTTCGGAGTGTTTCAGTGTTGACGCGAAGCCGGCCCTCGGGTTGAACTGAGGCCGTCAA
>CAZVRY010000186.1:0-13902 GCA_964629545.1 uncultured Verrucomicrobiota bacterium
TTCGGGGACGTCCCCGCTGACGATGCGGCGGGCGAGGCCTTCGACGATGGCGGTCTTGCCGACGCCGGGCTCGCCGATGAGGACGGGGTTGTTCTTGGTGCGGCGGGTGAGGACTTGCATGACCCGGCGGATTTCGTCGTCGCGTCCGATCACGGGGTCGATCTTGCCGGTGCGAGCGAGGGCGGTGAGGTCGCGTCCGTATTTCTCGAGGGTCTGGAATTTGTCTTCGGGGGTGGGGTCCGAGACGCGCTGGTGGCCGCGGAGGTCGGCGAGGGCTTTGAGGACGTCGTCGCGGAGGAGGTGGTGGGATTGGAGGATTTTCTTGAGGGGACCGGCGGGGTCGGCGAGGAGGCCGAGGAGGAGGTGTTCGGTGCTGAGGTAATCATCGGAGAGGCGGGCGGCTTCGGTGATGGCGGCGTCGAGGGCTTTGCGGGCGTTGGGGCTGAGGTAGAGGTCGGCGGAGGCGATCCCGCGGACTTTATGGCGGCGGGTGAGGTCGCGTTCGAGGTCGGCTTTGAGTTTAGGGGTTTCGACGCCGAGTTTTTTGAGGAGTTCGGGGACGAGGGAGCCTTCTTGTTCGGCGAGGGCGAGGAGGAGGTGTTCGGCGTCGATTTCCTGGTGGTCATAGCCGTGGGCGATGCGTTGGGCATCCTGGAGGGCGGCTTGGGCTTTAAGGGTCCAGCGGTCCGTTTGCATGGTAGGACTAATGGGGGTTTAGGGGCGGGACGTCAAGGGGGCGGAGGGGGTGTGGTTGGGCGGACGTGGGAAGCGGGGGGTGAAGCGCCAATTTGCCCCAGTCTATATCGATTTCGATTCATTCTGCTGAACGGGAGAAACGACTATTAGTAGGGTGTCGTGAGCAATCCAGCCACGATATATGGTGGTTTCCGCTTTACATGGGGTGGGCTTTGGGGTGAGGTAGCGGACGGCATGTATTTGAAGAATCTCACTGTTTTGGGTTTCAAGTCGTTTGCGGACAAGACCAGTTTGAATTTTCTGCCTGGGATCACGGCGATTGTGGGGCCGAACGGGTGTGGGAAGTCGAATGTGGCGGATGCGGTGCGTTGGGTTTTGGGGGAGCAATCGGCGAAGGCCTTGCGGGGCGGGGAGATGGCGGACGTGATCTTCAACGGGACGGATGGGCGGAAGCCGTTGGGGATGGCGGAGGTTTCGCTGACGATTGGGGATGTGGACGGGGATCATTTGAAGGCGGCGGGGGTCGAGGTGGCCTTCAACGAGGTTACGTTGACGCGGCGGGTGTTTCGGGATGGAGGGAGCGAGTATTTCATCAACCGGGTGGCTTGTCGGTTGAAGGACATTCAGCAGTTGTTCATGGGCACGGGGGTGGGGCGCACGAGTTATAGCATCATGGCGCAAGGGAACATCACGCAGATTCTCAGCAGTCGGCCGGAGGATCGGCGGGTGGTGTTCGAGGAGGCGGCGGGGATTACGAAATTCAAGGCGCAGAAGCGGGAGTCGCTGCGGAAGTTGGAGTACACGGAGCAGAATCTGTTGCGGGTGTCGGATTTGATTCGGGAGGTGAAGCGGCAGATTGGCTCCTTGCAGCGGCAGGCCGGGAAGGCGCGGAGGTATAAGGCGCTGATGGTGGACTTGCAGCATTTGGAGACGCAGTGGGCGCGGCATCAGTACGACGTGTTGCAGGCGGAGATTGGGGAGCGGCAGGCGACGGCGGATCGGTTGCGGGGGGAGATGGAGGCTGGGATGGCGGAGGTGGGTCGGCGAGAGACGGAGATTGGCGAGATGCGGGTGCGGGTGGGGGAGCTGGATCGCGGGGTCGGGGAGGCGCAGCAGCGCGGGTTGGAGTTGAAGGCCGAGCATGAGCGGCACGAGAGTCGGATCCAGTTCAATGAGGAGCGGGTGCGGGAGTTGGAGGGGCAGCACGAGAAGGCGTTGGCGGACATTGCGCAGGCGGAGGAGCGGCGGCTGGCGGTGGAGGCGGAGTTGGCGGCGGTGTTGGAGCGGTTATCGGTTTCGGAGGGGGCGGTGGCGTCGTTGCGCCAGCAGACGGCGGAGCGGCAGAGGGTGTTGCAGGGGGTGGAGGGGGAGTTGCGGGAGCGGCAGGAGCGGCTGCGGCAGGTGCAGGGGGAGGCGTTCGCGGCGACCCAGCAGTTGACGCGCGTGCGCAACGAGATCAACGCCCTGGACCTGCAGAAGCAGGGGAACACGGTGCGTTTGGAGAAACTGGCGGCGGAACGGATCCAGTTGGAGGAGGAGCGGGTGCGGCTGGAGGCGAGGTTGCGGGAGTTCGCGGCGAACGTGGAGCAGGAGAAGCTGGACGTGCAGACGCGGCGGGGTTCCGTGGAGGAGCGGCAGGGTCGGCTGCGGGAGGTGCAGGTGGAGTTGGCGCAGGTGGGGCAGGGGCTGGATGCGAAGTTGCGGCAGCAGGCCGAGCGGTTGTCGCGGTTGAACGTGTTGGAGCAGTTGCAGGCGGAGCACGAGGGGTTTAGCGCGGGTGCGTTGGCGGCGTTGAAGGGGGCGGAGCAGGTGCTGGGGTCGTTGGCGGACCGGATCCGGGTGCGGGACGAGTATATCGCGGCGGTGGATGCGTCGCTGGGTCATCATTTGCAGTTGGTGTTGACGGAGGAACCGGAGGCGGCGGAGCGGATTGTGGCGGATTTGGCGGCGCACAAGCGGGGGCGTGCGAGCATTGCGGCGCTGAGCATGTTGGGGGCGGGGGCAGGGGTGGCGCCGCAGTGCGAGCTGCCGTTGTTTGCCCAGGCCCGTCCCATTTTGGAGGTGATCGAGGCGGAGCCGTGCGTGCAGCCGTTGCTGAACAGCATGTTGGGGCACACCTGGGTGGTGCCCGATTTGGCGGCGGCCACGGCGGCGTGGAGGGAACGGCGGAACGGGTTTGATTTTGTGACGCTGAAGGGGGAGTTGCTGACGCACCACGGGGTGTACACCGGTGGCGTGGGTCAAGGGGGAGCGGGAGCGCAGACGGCCGCGTCGATTCTGGGTCGTCGCAACCAGATCAGCGGGTTGCAGTCTTCGTTGGCGGCGCTGCATGAGGAGGTGGCGGAGATCAGTCGGCGCAAGGGGGCGTTGCAGGGGGAGCAGACGGAGTTGCAGGCGGGGCTGCAGCAGGCGCAGACGGAGTTGCGGGCGCAGGAGGTGGCGGTGGCGACGCGGCAGGGGGAGATCAAGGCCTTGGAGCATTCGCAGCGCGTGCTGCAGCAGCGGATCGAGACGGTGGCGTTCGAGATTCAAAGCCTGGCCGCGCAGGAGCGGGAGGGGGGCGAGAAGCGGGCGGCCTGGGTGGCGCAGAGCACCGAGTTGGAACGACGGGAGCAGGCGGCGACGGATCAGTTGACGGAGTTGACAGGGTTGATCGAGGGGTTGCGGGTGCAGCGGGACGGGGCGACGGCCGGGCTGCATGAGGTGAGGGTGGCGTTGGCGGCGGAGGAGCAGGTGGCGAGTTCGCTGGCGCAGCAGAAGGAGCCGTTGGAGCAGCGGTTGCGCGAATTGTCGCAATTGGCAGCGCAGCGGCAGTCGGAGATCGCGGGCTTGCTGGGACGGCAGGAGGCCGCACGCGCGGAGATGGCGGGATCACGGGAGCGGATGGAGGGGTTGCGAGCGGAGCGGGTGGCGGTGGGCGAGCGTTTGGCGGGGTTGATGGAGGAGAAGCAAGCGTTGGAGGCGAGGGTTGGCGAGGCGGAGGAGGCGTTGCGGGGGAGTCGGCGGCAGGTGGCGGGTCTGCAGGAGCAGCGTGGGGGGGTGGAAGTGGAATTGGCTCAGAAGCACATGGCGGTGCAGAATGTGCGCGAGCGCTTGCAGCAGAAGTACCAGGTCGAGGTGGAGCGCGTGCGGAGCGAGTGCATCACCATCACGATCGTGGACGAGGGACCGGCCAAGGTGCGGACGCTGACCCCCGACGAGATGGCGGCGGCCGGGGTGGCGACGGACTGGGAGGCGGTCAGCGGACAGATCGCGGCCCTGCAAAAGCGAGTCGAGGAGATGGGGCCGGTGAACCTCGTGGCCATCGAGGAGTACGAGGAGACGGAGCAGCGCTATCAATTCCTGAACAAGCAGTACGAGGATCTGGTGCAGGCGAAGCAGCAGTTGGTGGATATCCTGGGCAAGATCAACACGCAGACGCGCGAGATGTTCGCGGAGACGTTCGCGCGGATTCGGGAGAACTTTCAGGGGATGTTCACGGAGATTTTCGGGGGTGGAAAGGCGGATCTGCGGCTGGTGGACGAAGGGGATGTGTTGGAGAGCGGGATTGAGATTGTGGCGCGGCCGCCGGGCAAGCAGTTGCAGAGCATCTCGCTGTTGTCGGGCGGGGAGCAGACGATGACGGCGGTGGCGTTGTTATTCGCCATCTACCAGGTGAAGCCGAGTCCGTTCTGCGTGCTGGACGAGTTGGATGCGCCGCTGGACGAGTCCAATATCAACCGGTTCATCCGGATCCTGCAGCGGTTCCTTGAGCACTCGCAGTTCATCATCATCACGCACAACAAGCGGACGATCGGGATGGCGGATGTCCTCTATGGAGTGACGATGCAAGAGCAGGGGGTGAGCAAGCTGGTGAGCGTGAAGTTCCACCGGACGGAGCAACCGGCGGAGGTGCGGTCGGCGGTGCCCTTAGTGCCGCCGCCCGCCGTGCCGCCGGTGGAAGCCGAGGAGGATCGTCCGCGGTCGGCGCGGGACACGATCGAGTTCGCGATGGCGAAGTAGGGGTGGCCAGATGGGGGAACGGCGGGGGCGCCTGGGGGGGCCTCATGGACTTGGGGGAGCCTCATGAATTCAGGGCGGACATGAAGAACCCGCGGGGGGGCGCCCCTGAACCTGGCGCCCCTGTGATGGGGCTGCGGTTCTCTTGACCTGGGGATGGGTTGAGCTTTGAATCGCCTGATGGAACGTCGCGCTTTTCTGAAGTTGTGTGGGGCAGGGCTTGGTGCGGGGTTGGCCTCGGGGTGCGGGGCCCGGAAGGTTGGCGGGGGCAGTTGGGCGCCGCTTTTTCCCGAGGAGGGGGTTCCTGCTGGGTGGCGGGTGACGGATTGGTCGGATCTGCGCAAGGCGGCTCCGGCGGGGGCGGTGTGGCGGGTGGAGGGGGGAGTGTTGCACGGGAGCGAGCCGCGAGGGACCTGGTTGGTGAGCGAGGCGGAGTATGGCGATTTCGGGTTGGAGTTCGAGTTCCTGCTGGGGCCGCGGGGGAACAGCGGTTGTGCGCTGAGGGCCCCGTTATTTGGGGATCCGGCCTTTGACGGGTTGGAGTTGCAGATGGCGGACGTGCGCTACAATCCGGAGGCGACGGCGGCGGAGTTGACGGGCGGGCTCTACCGGGCCCTGGCGCCGCGTCGGCAGGTGTATCGTCCGACGGAGTGGAATGGGTATTCGATCGAGTGTCGGGGGTCGCGGATTCGGGTGACGCTCAATGGGGAGGAGGTTCAGAATGTGGATTTGGACACGTGCACGACGACGGTCCGGCGGCATGACGGCACGGAGGCGTCGGCCCTTCGGGACCGGCCGCGGCGAGGTCACCTGGGGTTCCAGGAGTTGAGCCGTGGGGGCGACCGGGTGCGGATTCGGAACGCGCGGGTCCGGGTCTTGGATTGACGTCGTGGCGGGCAGCGCTTACAAGGCGGGGATGATGCATGTCGCTCGTTGCTTCGGGTTGGCGGGTTGGTTGTGGGTGGTCGCGGGGGCGTTGTCGCCAGTGGAGGCCGCGGTGGCGCCGCCGCCGGGGTTTGTGGCTCTCTTCAACGGGACGGATTTGACGGGGTGGTGGGGAGCGGAGACGGAGGATCCTCGGAAGTACATGGCGTTGTCGGCGGAGGAATTGCGGAAGAAGAAGGAGGCGAGTTTGGCGGACATTCGCCGGCACTGGAGCGTGGAGAACGGCGAGTTGGTGAACGATGGGCACGGGTTGTATTTGACGACGGACAAGTTCTACGGCGATTTCGAGTTGCTGCTCGAGTATCGGACGGTGCCGAAGGCGGACAGCGGGATTTACTTGCGGGGTTGTCCGCAGGTGCAGATTTGGGACACGACGGAGGAGGCGAAGTTCAGCATTGGGGCGGACAAGGGATCGGGGGCGTTGTGGAACAACCGTGCGGGCAATCCGGGGAAGGATCCGTTGGTGAAGGCGGACAAGCCGTTTGGGGAATGGAATTCGTTTCGGATTGTGATGTGTGGGACGCGGGTGTGGGTGTGGCTGAACGGGCAACAGACGGTGAACGGGGCGATCATGGATCACTATTACAGTCCGAAGCTGCCGGTGCCGCCGGTGGGGCCCATTCAACTGCAGACGCACGGGGGGGAGATTCGGTGGCGGAACGTGTTCTTGCGGGAGATCCCGGCGGCGGAGTCCAACCAGTTGCTGCGGGGGACGGATCCGGACGGGTTCGAGCAGGTCTTCAACGGGCGGGATTTCGAGGGTTGGGCGGGGCCGGTGGGGGAGTATGAGATCAAGGAAGGGGCGTTGGCCTGCAAGCCCGGGAAGGGGGGGACGATTTACACGAAGGCGGAGTATGGTGATTTCGTGGTGCGGTTGGAGTTCAAGTTGCCTCCGGGGGGGAACAACGGGTTGGCGATTCGCTATCCGGGCAAGGGGGACACGGCGTATGAGGGCATGTGCGAGTTGCAGGTGTTGGACGACCAGTACGAGAAGGTGCGGGGGCCGATCGATCCTCGGCAGGCGCACGGGTCGGCCTACGGGATGTTTGCGGCGCAACGTGGCTACCAGCGACCGATCGGGGAGTGGAATTACCAGGAGGTGACCGTGCAGGGTTCGAAGATCAAGGTCGAGTTGAACGGGACGGTGATTCTCGACTGCGATCTGAGCCAAGCGAAGGAGATCATGGGGAACTCGCCCCATCCGGGCAAGGATCGGGTGCGGGGTCATTTTGGGTTTGCCGGTCACAGCGATCCGGTCATGTTCCGTCACATTGCCATTCGAAATCTCCACTGATATGTCGACTCCCTTGTTTACCCGTCGTTCGTTTTTGCAGACCCTGACCGTGGCCGGGCTGGCGGCGCCTTTCGCCACCCGCGGCTTGCTGGCGGCCTCGCCAAATGGGAAGGTGCGTCACGCGAGTTTTGGGGCATCCGGGATGGCGTGGGCGGACGTGAGCGAGTTCGCGTCGCATCCACACTTCGAGTTGGTGGCGGTGGCGGATGTTGATTTGAGCCGGGTGGGGGAGGTGAAGAAGCGTTTTCCGAACGCGAAGGTGTATCAGGACTGGCGCCAGTTACTGGAGGTGGAGGGCGGGCGTTTGGATTCGGTGAACGTATCGACGCCGGACCACATGCATGCGCCGATTGCGATGAGTGCGATGCAGCGTGGGCTGCACGTCTACGGGCAGAAGCCGCTGGCGCACGACGTGTATGAGGTGCGGCGGTTGACGGAGATGGCGGCGGAGAAGAAGCTGGTGACGCAGATGGGGATTCAGATTCACTCGGCGGTCGAGTATCGGCTGGCGGTGGAGTTGGTGCAGTCGGGGGCGATTGGAAAGGTGCGGGAGGTGCACACGTGGAGCAACAAGAAGTGGGGGGACGCGGGGGTGCGACCGCAGCGGAGCGATCCGGTGCCGGCGGGTTTGGATTGGGACCAGTGGCTGGGGGTGGCGGAGAGGCGTCCGTTTGTGGGGGATGGTTACTATCATCCGGGGAATTGGCGCAAGCGGTTGGATTTTGGGACGGGGACGTTTGGGGACATGGGGTGTCACATTTACGATCCCGTGTTCAAGGCGTTGGCGTTGACGGCGCCGCGGACGGTGCGGAGCGAGGGGCCGGCGCCGGATGGCGAGAATTGGGCGATCAATGCGGTGATTCCCTATGTCTTTCCTGGGACGGCGTTCACGGAGGGGGCGACGGTGAAGGTGACGTGGTATGACGGGGACGCGCGGCCGCCGGAGGCGATTGTGGCGTTGCTGGAGGGGGATCGGATTCCGGACCAGGGCTCGATCTTTGTGGGGACGAAAGGGGTGATGTTGTTGCCGCACATTTCGCGGCCGGTGTTGTATCCGGACAGCCAGTTTCAGGACTTCAAGATGCCGGCGGTGAAAGGGAATCACCATTGGCATCAGTATTTGGATGCGGTCCGGGGGGAGGGTCAGACGGCGGCCGGGTTCAGCTATGCGGGGCCGTTGACGGAGGCGGTGTTGTTGGGCGGGGTGGCGACACGTTTCCCGAAGACCACGCTGGCGTGGAACGCGGCGAAACTGAAGTTCGACAACCTGGCGGAGGCGGATGCTTACGTGCGTCGGGCTTACCGCCAGGGGTGGGAGGTCCAGGGCTTGTCGTGAGCGAGGACACCCCGCTGTCCGGTTACGGTCGGCTGGCGAAGGCCTCGTCGAGACGTCGCAGGCGTCGGGAGAGATCGCGGGCGAGGTTGAGGATGAGGATGCAGTATTGCTCGGGCTTGGCTTTGTAGAGTTCGTAGAAGGCGACCGAGCTGAGGCTGAGCAATTCGCCGTCGGACGCGCCGAGGACGGAGGCGGCGCGGGGCAGGGTTTCGAGGAGGCACATTTCGCCGAAGAAGTCTCGTTCTGGGAGGGTGGCGAGGGTGACGGGTTCTGGGGAGGCGTAGTGTTTGATGATGCGGACGGAGCCGCGATGGATGAGGAAGAGCCGGTTACCGGGTTCGCCTTCGCGCACGATGACTTCGCCGCTGGCGAAGGGTTGGGGGCGCAGTTTGGCATCGAGGAGGGCGAGGGCATCGGGTTCGAGGCCGGCGAACAGGGGGAGGGAGGCCAGGGGGGAGGTCATGGCCCATGGTAGCACGGGGGCGTTGGCGCGGGAAGGGAGAGGCGAACCCTAAACGTTTACCCCGCAATGGCCTCGCAAGTGGTTGGAAACCAACGGTTATTTAGCCGTGTTGGCAGCCTTGGGGGAGGGAGGTGGGGTCGAGGTTGACGGTGCGTTTGAGTTTGGAGATTTTGACCCGGAAATCCGCTGGGCCGCGTTCGAGGTAGTCCCAGGTGAAGCATCCTGGGAAAAGGGCAGCGAACTGGTAGTAAAGCGGGACGGGGTCATGGTCGTTGAGGAGAACGAAGTGGTCACCGACGGGCAGATCGGTCCAGGTGCGCATGATGAGGCCGTGTTTGACCGAGCAGGGGATCGGGCGCACATCCATGACCTTATCGGGGGACAGGAGGAATTCAGTGGGAGGGTTCATAGGTTTGTTGATTGGAGGTGAGAGGTTGAGAGAGGGGAGGAGAGTCAGGACATACCGAGCTGGGCGCGGGCGTTATCGGACATCATGGATGGGTTCCAGGGCGGGTCCCACACGATCTCGACCTCGGCTTCGTCGATGTCGTCGAGTTGGAGGAGGGCGAGGCGCACGCCGTGGGCGAGGCTATCGTGCATGGGGCACCCTGGGGTGGTGAGGGTCATGAGGACGCGCACGCGGCGGGGCTGGATTTCGACCGAGTAGATGAGGCCGAGGTCGACGAGGTTGACGCCGAGTTCGGGGTCGATGACGTCACGGAGCGCGTGGTGGACGGCGGTTTCGAGATGGGAGGCGGTGAGGGTCATGGGGAGGAAGAGGCTTGGGAGTTGGGGGTGTTGGGTGCGGGGAGTCGGGGTCGGACGAGGTGGGAGAGCATGAGAGCGAGATTGGCGGCGATGGGGAGGAGCCCGAGGGAGAGCAGGGCACAGGTCCAGCGGACGCCGGGTTCGCTCCCGAGGGCGACGGCGACGCAGAGGGTGACGAGTCCGGCGAGGTAGATGGAGGAACCTGCGCGGAGGAGGCGTGGGGAGTAGAGGTCGGCCAAGGCGGGGACGCGGACGCGACCGATGAGGTGGCTGTAGGTGGCGGACCAGACGAGGAAGGGGACGATTTTGTGGAGCATGCCGAGGATGGCGAGGGTGGCGACGCCGAGGAAGGTGAGGACTCCGTAGACGTTTTCGAGTTGGGTGGAGAAGGGGGTGGCGGGGAGGGAGGGCCAGGCGAGGGTGAGTCCGATGAGGGCGACGGGGAGGAGGAGGTAGAGGGCGGTGAGGAAGCAGCGGAGGCTGGGGTCGAGGGTGGGCCGTCGGCGGGCGCGCAGGATGGCCCGGATTTCGAGCGCATGGAGGGCGAGTCCGGTGGTGGCGAGGAGGCCGGCGGCGAATTTCCAGGGGCTGCCGAGGAGGATCGTGAGGAAGAGGGCGGCGAGGCTGGCGTTGAGGAGGTGAATGGACCAGGAGGCGCGTCGGGGGTGTTGGAGGTCGCTCAGGGTGAACATGGGGACGAGGCGATAGGAGATGGTAACGATCATGAGGATGAAGAAACCGAGGGCGCCGGCGTGGGCGTGGGCGTGCATTTGGGCGAGGGGTCCGAAGGGGCTAAAGTCCCAGCATTTGGCGGCGGCGACGTAGAGGCCGGCGAGGAGCGTGAGGGTGAGCCAAAGCAGGCTAGAGGCGGTGCCGGTGGCCACGACGTCGAAGCGGGGGGCCTTCCGCAGGGTTTGGGCGAGGTTGAACACGAAGAGGCCGGTTCCGAGGGCGACGAGGGAGCCGAAGAGGCCGACGAGCTTGGGGTTCCAGGTCCAGAACATCCAGACCATCCCGATGACGCCTGGGAGGTGGAGGGCGTAGTGCCAGCGGGCGCAGCGTTCGCTGTGCAGGCGGGTTTCGAGGGCGACGGGGACGAGTTGGTAGGTGGCTCCCATGATGACGGAAGCAATCCAGCCGAGGTTGACGAGGTGGGTGAGGGCGAGGACGTATTGGTTGTAGTGGTAGGTGGCGAGGATGTCGGGACGGACGGCCAGCCAGAGGAGGGCGCCAAGGAGCATGACGAAGCCGGTGAGGACGAACGTGAGAGGCAGGCCGACGGAGGGGGCGAGGTGGCTGGCCGGGGCGGCGGAGGTGGCGGGGGCGGCGGGGGGCCGTGGAGAGGCGGGGCGATGGGACGTTGCCGGTTGCGTGGGTGAGGGCTGGGTGGAGGGCGCCCGGGCGGAGGCGATGCGGGGGGCGCGTGGGGGGTGGAGAAGGGCTTCAGGCATGGCGGATGGTAGTCAGGCAGGACCCGTCCGCTTGGAGGTGGCTTTCGCCAACGAAACCGCGTTCCGGGAGGGTGGCTTGGAGGTGGAGAGGGGGGCGCTCGGTATGGGCGACGAGGCAGGCGTTCCGGGGGAGGACGGCGAGGGCCTCCAGGATCCTGACCATAGGTTCTGGCGGTTCGAGGCCGCGCACATCAAGTTCGAGGGAGGGGTTGGCCGGGTTGGGGGCCGGCAGAGTGGGGGTCTCTCCCACGAAGAGAACCTCGAAGCTGCCGTCGGGTTGGGCGTGGACGGTATGACGGAATCCGCGCTTAGCGAGGACGCCGTAGAGGGGGGCGGGTTCGAACGGGGCGACGAGGCGCAACGTCTGCCCGGGTTGGAGTTGTTCGACTGCGGTCATGATGCGGGAAAACGGTTCGCGTCCTCGGGCGAGGTCGTCTCGGACATCGACAGTGACATAGTCGGCGCTCACGATGGGGGGAGCATGCCGGGCGGGGGGAGAATTGCATTGACGCAGATCAAAGGCGCGCGGGCCTGAGACTGAAGGTCCTGGCCCAAATCGGGTTAGCGTCGAGCCATTGGCAGGGAGATAGGGAGAGGGTGGCCACAGGCCGGGTGAGGGGCCGTGCGAGTTTCAGAATGAGTATTGCTGGGCACGCGGGGAGGTGGCTGGACAGTTGGGGGTGATGGCTTTTAGGGTGGGGGGCATGAGTCAGGTTCGCCCGCTGGGTTGGTTTAGCGCCACGGCGTTAGTGGTGGCGAACATGATTGGGACCGGGGTATTCACCACGAGTGGCTTTTTGTTGGCGGATTTGAAGTCGCCGGGGTGGGTGCTACTGGCCTGGGGGATTGGCGGGGGGCTGGCAGGGATGGGGGCGCTATGTTACGGGGCCTTGGCCCGGCGCTTTCCCGAGTCTGGGGGTGAGTATGTTTTCCTGTCGCGGACGTGGCATCCGGCGGTGGGTTACGTGGCGGGTTGGTTATCGTTGCTAGTGGGGTTTTCGGCGCCGGTGGCGGCGGCGGCCTTTGCGTTTGGGGAGTATACGAAGGGGGTGGTGCCGGAGGCGTGGGTGGGGGGGTGTGTGGAGGTGGCGGTGGGATGGGCGCGGGCCTGGGGGTGGGGAGCGGAGGAGGCGGCTGGGGTGGGGGAGCGGTTGGTGCCGCGGTTATTGGGGAGTGCGTTGCTGGTCGGGTTTTCGGTGTTGCACGCGTTGCATGTGCGTCGGGGGGCGTGGGTGCAGAATGTGGCGGTGGTGTTCAAGGTGACGTTTATTGTGGCGTTTATTGGGACGGCATCGGCGGTGATGGAGCCGGTGGCGGTGGTGGGGGCAGGGTCATTTTCGGTGGGGGCGTTCGCGGTATCGTTGGTCTGGATCTCGTTTAGTTACTCGGGTTGGAATGCGGCGGTGTATGTGGCTGGGGAGGTTCGGGATCCTGGGCGGAATCTGCCGCGGTCGTTGTTGGTGGGGACGGGGTTGGTGACGGCGTTGTATTTGGGGTTGAACGCGGTGTTCGTGGGGGCGGCGCCGGTGGAGTCGTTGGCGGGCAAGTTGGAGGTGGGGCGATTGGCGGCGGAGGCGATTGGGGGCGTTGGGTGGGGGAGTGTGGTGGCGGGGTTGGTGGCGGTTGGGTTGACGAGTTCGGTGTCGTCGATGGTGATGGCGGGGCCGCGGGTGTATGCGCGGATGGCGGAGGACGGGTATTTGCCGGCCTGGTTTCGGTCGGGGGGGGGGCCGCCGCGGGGATCGATTGGCTTGCAGGGGGTGTTGGCGCTGGCGTTGTTATGGACGTCGGCGTTTGACAGTCTGCTGACCTACATTGGGTTCACGCTGAGTTTGAGCACGGCGGCGACGGTGGCGGGGTTGGTGCGGTTACGGTTGCGGGAGGGGGAGGGGTTATGGGTGCCCGGGTGGCCTTGGGTGCCCGGGGTTTTCCTGGTGAGCGTGCTGGGGACGTTGGTGTTTGCGGTGGGGCGGCGTCCGTGGGAGAGCGTGGTAGGTTTAGGGACGATCGTGCTCGGGGGGTTGGCTTGGCGATGGCAGGTGAGCCGAGGCGTGGCAGGGTCCTCGAGGTGACGTTCCGCCGGCAGGGCTAAGGGACCTGTTTAAGGAGGTCGCGGGCTTCGCCGCGGGTTTTCTCGTCGCGGGTGGTGGCGATGACTTTCTCGAGGGCGCTACGGGCGGTGTCTTTTTGGGTGATGAATTGCGTTTTGGCGATGCGGAGGGCGGCCTGACAGGCTTCCGGGTTGACTTCGGGGTCGTCGAGGAGGGGGAGGACGAGTTCGAGGGATCCTGGGAAAGCGGCTTCGGCGAGGCTGGCGAGGGCGAGGCGTTTTTCGGGGGGTTGGGTAGCGAGTTCGAGGGCGGTGCGGCAGGCGTCGAGGCGTTCGGCGGAGGGGAGGTTATGGGCCTCGCCGAGGAGGCGGAGGGCGCCGCGGAGGAGGACGAGGCGGAGGGTTTCGTCGGGGGCAGCGGCGGCGAGTTTGAGGAGTGGGGGGATGGCACTGGGATCGGGCCAGGAGGCGAGGATGCGGGCAGCGGGGTCGCGGAGGGAGGCTTGGTCGCTGGAGGAGGCGGCTTGGACGGTCTCGAGGGCTTGGGGGCCGCCGAGTCCGGCGAGGATACGGAGGAGGGAGAGGCGTTGGTCGAGGAGTTCAGACTTGGCGTAGGCGCGGAGGACGGGGTCAGGGCGGATGGGGGGGAGGTTCGGGGGTTGGGCGGCTTTGAGGATGGCGGCTTCGGCTTCCTGGAGGAGGGTCGGGTCGGTGAGTTTGAGGAGGCGATCGAGGAGGGCGTCGACCTGGGGGGGGCCGGCGAGGTGGGCGAGGGCGCGGACGGCGGCTTGGGCGGCGGCGGGCCCGGGGGCGGTGGTGGCATCGAGGAGAGTAGGGATGGCGCTGGTGGCCCGGCGGTCGGCGAGGAGTTCGATGAGGGGAGGTTTGAGGGGGGCGGGG
>CAZVRY010000187.1:0-11723 GCA_964629545.1 uncultured Verrucomicrobiota bacterium
TGGTTTACAGTCTGGATCCGGGCGCCCCGGCCAACGCCACCATCGATCCGTCCACCGGCGAGTTCGCCTGGACCCCATCCGAGAGCGACGGCGGCAGCACCCGAGTCTTCACTGTGCGCGTTCAGGACACGGGCGATGCGGCTGCCACCGCGACGCAGAGCTTCGGGGTCATGGTTCGCGAAGTGAACGCGGCTCCGGTCATTCTGGAGTTGGCGGATCAGAATGTGGCGTTGGGCCAGACCCTGACGTTTGGTATCCCGGCCACCGATCCCGACCTCCCGGCGAACTCGCTGTCGTTCACCCTGGGAGCCGGCGCCCCCGCCACGGCCACCCTCAACCCCGCCACCGGGGTGTTCTCCTGGACGCCCGCCATCGCGCAAGGCGTGAGCACAAACCGCGTCATCGTGGTGGTGACCGACAACGGGGCTCCCAACCGGAGCGCCACGAATTCCTTCCGCCTGATCGCCCGCCAACGCAACACGCCGCCCGCCTTGAACGTGCCGGGGCCGCAAACGGTGGACGAACTCAAACCGCTGGTCCTCGCGCTCAGCGCCGCGGATGCGGAGTCGGGTCCAGGCCAGCTCAGCTACGCACTCCAGGCGGCGCCCCCCGGTGCCAGCCTGGATGAATCCACCGGGCTGCTCACCTGGACGCCGACGGAGGCACAGGGGCCGGGTCCCTACGTGCTCACCGTCGCGGTCACGGACGATGGCTGGCCACCCTTGGCCCACTCCGGCACCATCCAGGTGCTGGTGCGGGAGGTCAACCGCGCCCCCCACGGACCGGATCTGCCGGACTGGATTATCGACGAAGGTGAATGGGTCCGGTTCGCCGCGGGGGCCAGCGACGACGATCTGCCGGCCAACGCCCTCACCTACAGCCTCGGACCCAACGCGCCCGTCGGCGCCGCGATCGACCCGCTCTCGGGCGAGTTCAGCTGGAGCCCCCGCGAATTCCAGGGCGCCAGCACCAACCTCATTACCCTTCAGGTCACCGACGACGGCTTGCCCAGCCTCACGGCCACTCAACGCGTGCGAATTGTGGTGTTGGATACGCAAGCGGACTTCCAGCTTAGTCTGGGGTCGACGAGCGTGGCGGCGGGGCAGACCGGCAGCGTGCCGCTGGGGCTCCTTTTGGGAGCCGCCCTCCAGTCGCTCGCCTGCGAACTCGAACTGCCGGCCGATCTGCTCACCCAGGTCCGGCTGACGGCCAGCGCGCCGTCGGTGGCGTCCGCCACTCTCACGCCGGTCGGCGATCACCGGTTCGCGATCCAGTGGACCAGCCCTCCCGGCCAGGAATTGACGACCGCACAGCCGCTCTCCCACTTGGAGTTCGTCGCGCCCGCCGGACAAAGCAGCGTGCGGGCCCTGATGAAATTGGTCGCCCCGTCGGCGGTCGGCGCCGGGGGACAGTCGTTCCACGGCCGTGGCGCCGAGGGGCGCGTGGTGATCGTGGGAGCCGAACCGCTCCTGGAAGTGGTCGTGCCAGCGCCCCGGCAACCGCAGCTCGCCGTTTATGCCCCCTTGGGCGCCACGGTGATGGTCGAGCGTCAGTTGGGCCAACTCCAACCCGCCGCGTGGGGTCCGCACGTGCAAGTGACCGTCACACATCTTCCCACCCTGGTGCCGCTCACGTTCGACACCGCGGAAGCCGCGTTCTACCGCGCCTTCACGGTTTCGGGCCGCTGAGCGCCGGTCGGGATGGCATCGGCTGGACCCTCATCGCCGATCCTCGGCCTCGACGGCCGTCAGACCATGTTTGAGGGCGAGACTGAAGATCAGCCTCCGACGCGGTGTGGACCCCGTGGCCGGAACCCATGTTCGCGCGCTTCGGGGCCGTGGGTCTGGCCGTGCCGACCACCGCCAGGCAGCAGTTCATCATGCTCGTTCCCGACACCCAATTCGCCGACAGCTTCGGCCCTCTCCATGCCCCCCCTCCTCCCCATGAACCGGTCCCACCCCGTCCCTCTCCCCCGTTTGGCGGGGGCGAGGGAGTTATGGAAGGGGAGAACGCGACGTGGGACGGTTCATGGTCCCCATGCGCGTCGGTTCGTTCGACTTGGAAGCTCCCCATGACCCGACCCTCCCCCCAACCGTTTCCAGCGAAGCGATGACTCAGGTTGGGGGGAGGGAGCAAGGGAGAGGGGGAATCACTTCGGTTCAGGGGTTCAATGTGCGAAGCCTTGGTTCGGGGAATTCTCCTTTCTCTGCGATCTTTGCGATCTCTGCGGTTGAATGAAGTGCCGTTTATCGGGTGACAGGTTCACCATGCTCGCAGATGCGGCGTGTGGATGCCGCTGTGCCAAAAGCATGGGAAACCTCCTTGAGGAAACTCGCGGCCGGTGCGGAAATCGTCACCGGCGAGCAGCATGTCCCCGTGCACACGGCGTCTTGGCGCGCGTTGCCGGTGCCGGGGTGCTTGGCAAGCACCAATTCCTCCGCCATGCGCAAAACTCAGTTCGGTTCCGCATTGTCCTGAGCGCGCGCAGCCGTCAGGCTGGCCCCATGCTGACCGTTCTCGAGCGGCGCCTGCGAGTTTGCGGGTTTTCCTTGGCGCTGGCTGGGTTTTCGACGCTCCCTTCTCTCGCCGCCAACCCCATCCTACCCGGCGCGGACCCGCATGCCCTGGTCGTGGAGAACACCGTATGGATCTATCCCACCTGGAGCGGCGACCGCCTTGGGCAGCGGTTCTTCGCATTCTCCTCCACCAACCTCACCGACTGGCAGCGCCACGGACCGGTGCTCGATTTCAAGGATGTCAAATGGATCCAAGACGACGGCCAGGAACGTCACCACGCGTGGGCCCCGTCCGTCCTCGCGCACGGCGGGCGGTGGTTTTTCTACTACTCGGTCGGCCCGCAGAACCCGACGCCCTCCCGCATCGGCGTGGCCAGCGGCGACCGTCCGGAAGGCCCGTTCCGCGACTCGGGCAAGCCCCTGCTGACCGGCGGGAATGGTTTCGAGGCGATCGACCCCATGGTCTTCACGGACCCGGCTTCGGGGAAGACGTTCCTTTACGCCGGCGGCAGCGCGGGGGCCAGGCTGCGCGTCTTCGCCTTGAACGCGGATCTGGTGAGCATTGCGCGCGAGATCGCCGTCGAAACGCCGCCCCAATTCACGGAGGGTGCCTTCGTGCATCTGCACCAGGGTCGCTACTATCTATCCTACAGCCACGGGAGCTATCGCCACGCGTCCTACTCCGTTCACTACGCGACCTCGGATTCGCCCACGGGACCCTGGACCTACCAGGGTGCGATCCTCACCAGTGACTCGACCCGCAAAGGGCCAGGGCACCACGCCTTCTTCCGCCTCCCCGGCGCCGGCCACTGGCTTATCGCCTACCATCGTTGGGAGAACCAGTCCGGCGACGGCCCCTATCGCGGCTCGCGCCAGGTCTGCATCGATCGGGTCGAATACGATCACGAAGGCCGCATCCGCCCCGTCGTCATGACCGGCGGCGCCGCCGGCGCGCCGTCTTCCAACTTCACCAACCCGATCAACCCGGGGCATTCAGGGTGACAGGTTCACAGCCGTTCCCGGTTTTCTGCATGTTCGCCCTGAATTCATGAGGCTCAGGGTTTTCTTCAGGATCGGCCTGAGTTCGTGAGGCTCACCCGGACGGGGGCGAACAGGGTGACACAATGCGAACTGCTGGAGTGTCGGGATGGCCAAGTGTCGGGATTGCCATTGACTGGCTCCCGAGAACTCTGTATCGGCATTGGATGGTCAGGTGCTGAAGGGTTTGGCTCGGCTGGTGGCGCGGGCCTGGGCATGCACGCTCCGCGGGGTGGAGGGGCCGCCGGTTCAGCCCACTGCGACCACGTTCCAGTCACTTCGCCAACCGAACATCGAACGACGCTATGAATTACCCCTTGGCTCTGGTGCAGGCTGTCCTGGTGGGCGGTCTGTGCATGCTGGGCGGCCTGCGTGGTCTGGCCCAGAGCGAGCTCGCTCCGGACACGTTGGCGGGCCGCAAGTTGGAGATGCTCTACCAGGGGTTTGGGAACCCCGAGTTGATCGACTTGGCGGATGGCTCCTTTAGCTTCTATTTCAGCAACGGACTGGTGGTGCGCGGGAATTACTCCTACACCCGGGAAACCTCGGCGACGGGGCGGTTGGTGACCAACGCCACGTCGCCCGCAAGCGAGGCGGGGGGCGTCGATGTGATCACGCTCACCTTTACGGCCAGCGGTGAGGGTGCGTTCGTGGACGTTTACACCCCGGCAGGCGGTCGGGCCGAGACCCTGCAGGGGACGTTCAAGGTGGATCCCGCCGGGCCGGTCGTCCCTCCTACGATTGTGGCTCAACCGGTCAACCAGACTGTCAACGCGGGGGGAGAGTCGTTTTTCCTCGTGACCGCGCAAGGCAGTGTTCCTTTGGTGTATCAATGGCAGAAGGACAGCGTGGACCTCCCGGGCCAGACCACCCATCTGCTCGAGTTGAAAAACGTCACGGCCGCCGACGCCGGGGGCTACCGTTGCCTGGTTACCAACCGTGCGGGGGGCGCCATCAGCACCGTGGTCACGCTCACCGTCAACCCGACCGCCACGCCCCCCACGATTTCGGTCCAGCCACAGAGCCTGGCGGTGGTGGCCGGTCAGCCGGCTGAATTGGGCGTGGAGGCGGCCGGCGACGCCCCGTTAAGTTACCAATGGAGCAAGGATGGGGTCGTCCTGGAGGGGGCCACGAATGCAAGCTTGACGCTCCCGTCGGCCTCCGCGGCGGACGTCGGCGCGTATACCGTCGCGGTCGCCAACCCTGGCGGCACGGTGGTGAGCCAGCCTGCCACCCTGTCGCTGCTGGTGTTGCCGGCGATCACCCAGCAGCCCGCAGACCTGACCGCGGTCCAGGGGCTATCGGCCACGTTTCGGGTTGCGGCCACTGGAAGCATGCCGCTGGCCTACGAGTGGCGTCGGAACGGGGCCGCGATTCCCGGGGCGACCAACGCCGTTTATCGGATGGACGCGACGACCCCTGATCAAGCCGGTGTTTATCAGGTGGCGATTACGAACGCGGCCGGCGCGGTGGTTAGTTCGAATGCGGTGTTGACCCTGGTGCCGCCCGGTCCGCGGGTGCTCAGTGCGTCCCTGCCGCCGTCGGCGGGCGGGTCGACCGTGACGGGGCGGGTGTTGTTTCTGGCTCAGGGCAACGAGCAGGCGGTGACGTTCACGCTGCGTTACAATACGAATGCACTCAGCCAACCCACGCCCTCGTTGGTATTTGCCTCGGCGCCTGGCGCAGCCGGGGTGCCGGCGGGAACCAGCTTGGTTCTGGACACCTCCAAGCTGGAGGAGGGGGCACTGGGGATGACGGTCACGCTGCCGGTTGGCGAGGTGCTCGCCTTGGGCGAGCACCCCATCGTGGACGTGACCTGGGGTTTGGCGGCCGGGCAATCTTCTTTGGCGGCTGGCCTTGGGTTTGGGGAGTCGCCCGTGCCGGTGGGCGCCGCAGACGGGGAGGGGGCTGCGCTCGAGGTGAGTTGGAACGTGGCGGTGGGGCAAGTGCCCGGAGTCATGCCGTCAGGGGCGGTGAGCCAGACGGGTCTCTTTCTCCAGTCGCTGACGGTGAGCAATCCTGGGGCGGCGGCGCTGGCGGGGGTGCGGGTCTTGGTCCGCAACCTGGGGAACGCGTCGGGAGTCCCGATTGCGTTGCAGAACGCCACCGGCAGGGACGCCCAAGGGGTGCCCTTTATCGAGTATGGTCCGCTTGCGGCGGGGGCGTCGATCCCGCTGATGCTCGAGTATTATGTCGCGGACCGGGTCACGGTGCCGGCGCCCGCGTTCGAGGTGCAGCCAGTGGCCAGTCTGACGACGGTGAGCACGGTGGGGCTTGGGGTGGTGGCGTCCCTGGACCGGGCCGAGGGGGGGGTGTATGCGGTCGAGTTTGGGACTGAGGCGGGCCGTTTTTATTTCGTTGAGTACACTCACGACCTGGCCAATTGGGTAACCAGCCTGCCCGCGGTGCAGGGCACCGGTTCGCGGGTGCAGTGGGTGGATCAGGGGCCGCCGCGCACCAGCAGTCTGCCGGCCAGCGTCCCCTTGCGCAGCTATCGTGTCCTGGTTGGCAACTGACCGTCCATTCCCTTGAGACTATGAGACCTCATCCTTTTCGTTATGGCGGTCGGTGGACCGCGTTGGCATCTGGGTTGGCCGGCCTGCTCACCGCTCGGGGTGCGGACGACCCCACGTTCGACTACAACCGTTTCAACGTTGGGACGCGTTTCTTTTTCAACATTTCGGCCGAGATTCAGAACGGGGCGGTGCCTGCGTTGACCGGGCCGGTGTATGATGACGGCAGCGTGCAGACGGATATCAGCGGCAACGCCGGCGGCCAGACTTGGAATTGGAGCTTCGAGGATAACAACCAGTTGGTGGGTTACAACCCGGCCCTGCTCAACGGTGGGAATCTGGAACTGCACGCCACGACCTCCCCGCGAGACGGGTGGACGGACGAGGTCTCAGACGATCCCGAATGGGGTTTTGATCTGACCTACGGACGCGTGCTCGGCACGTTCAAGGTGGGGCGTCGCAAAGGGGGATGGGGGGTGGAGGGCGGCTTTGGGTCGACGGATCTGGAGTTGCGCGGGAACGATGGGCGGTCCGGGACGGTGAATCGCCAAGCCTACCAGTTTACGCTGAATCCCGGGGTGCTGTATCCCCAGGCGCCCTACGCGGGGACCTTCGCGGGCCCCGGTCCGTTGGTGGGCGCGGCGCCCGCGCCCTTGGCGCCGCCGGTGCCGCTCGCGGCCACTTCCAGCCAATACACGCAGATCGACGGCCTGTTTTACGGGTTGCATGTGGGGCCGTTTGTGGAGATCCCGCTGTTCTCGCGTTTGGCGCTGACGCTGGCGGGCGGGGGAGCCGTGACGCACGCGGAGGCGGACGTGACGGTTCAGGAGTCGTTTTCGCTTCCCGGGGGTACGGTGGGGACGGCGCCGCGGATGCGGACGTCGAGCGGATCGGACGACGACTGGCTCGTGGGGGCGTATGGGGAGGTGCGATTGGCGGTGGATCTTGGCAACACGGTGAGCGCCTACCTTGGGGGGCAGTACCAGATCCTGGATGACTTCCAGGTGCTGGCGGGGAGCAAGCGGGTTACGATCAAGCTGAGCGAGTCGTTTGCCGCTCTCGCCGGTCTGTCGTTCCGGTTTTGAGCGCAGAATCCTGTTGCGCGCCTGCCTTGCTTTGGTAAGGTGCCGCTCCTTTTTCGGCCGTTTCCGCGGAGGCGGGGGCGGCGGGAGAGGGTGTTCAACGGCCAGCAATGTCCCGCGCCCGAGTGGGCCGGGTGGCCTTAACTGCATCAACGCAATCCCGTGTTCCGCGGGATGGCCCGGGAGTCGCTCTCCGGGTCTCTAACCATGGAAAGTTTGTGATCAGCATCGGCATCAAAGAACTCCTCGAGGCTGGGGTCCACTTCGGCCATCAGACCAAGCGATGGAATCCGAAGATGAAGAAGTTCATCTTCGACGCGCGCAACGGGATTCACATCATCGATCTCAGCAAGACCCTGACCCAGTTGGAAGGGGCCTGCGCATTTATGGAGCAGGTGGTGGGTCACGGCGGCAAGGTGCTTTTCGTGGGCACCAAGAAACAGGCTCAGGCGGCGGTGCAGGAGGCCGCGCTGACCTGCGGACAACCCTTTGTGACTGAGCGTTGGCTGGGCGGCACGCTCACCAACCTGAAGACCATCAAGCGGTCGCTGGGCCGGTTGCGCGAGATCGAGCGCATGGAGACCGACGGCAGCATCAACCGCTATGTGAAGCAGGAGCAGTCCATGCTCCGCCGGGAGGCGGCTCGACTGCACAAGAACCTCGACGGTATCCGCGCCCTGGAAGGTCATCCCCAGGCCATGTTCGTGGTCGACATCAAACGCGAACACAATGCCGTGGCGGAAGGCCGCCGGCTGAAGATCCCGATTGTTGCCCTCGTGGACACCAACTGCGATCCCGACCTGGCCGACTACCCCGTGGCGGGGAACGACGACGCGATCCGGTCCGTGCGGCTCATCCTCTCGGTGGTCACGCAGTCGATTGCGCGGGCCCGGGCCGAGTACGAGGCCAAGTACGCCCGGCGGAAGCCCGCCGACGAAGGCGGGGCGGAGACCGAAGGCACCGCGGCAACGGACACTCCGATGCCAGTTCCCGGAGCCGAGGTTGCGCCGGTGGCGCAAGCGGCACCGGCCGAGATTCCTGCGGCGGGGCCCGCTCCGGCGGTGTAGAGGCGCCTTTCAAACGCATCCCAACCGGCGGGGACCAGCAATCCCCGCCTTCCATTCCCCTAACCCCGATTATTTTATGGCAGAAGTGACTCCCGCCCTGGTGGCGAAACTCCGTGAGATGACCAGCGCCGGCATGCTGGAATGCAAGAAGGCCCTGCTCGAAGCCCAAGGCGACCTCCAGGTCGCAGTGGACGTCTTGCGCAAGAAAGGCATGGCGACCGCGGCCAAGAAGGCCCTGCGCGACGCCCGCGATGGGGTTATCACCCAGGCCATTCAGGCCGACGCGCGCATTGGGGTGCTCCTCGAAGTGAACTGCGAAACCGATTTCGTCGCTCGGAACGACGGCTTCCGCGCCTTTGCCGAGGAGATGGCCCGCACGCTCGTCGCCAATCCGCAAGCCGATCTCGAGGCCGCCCGAACGGCGCAAGTGGCGAAGATGGGGGAGAACATCAAGATCCCCCGTTTCGAGCGGTTCGAGGTGTCGGGCAACGGGATCGTGGCTGCTTACATCCACACGGGCGCCAAGGTGGGCGTGCTGGTCGAGGTGGGGGCGGGCCAGGGGGCCACCACCGCCCAGGCCGACTTTCGCCAACTGGTGAAAGACATCACCCTCCAGATTGCCGCCGCCAGTCCGATCGCGGTGTCGCGCGACCAGGTGGACCCGGCGGTCGTGGCGAAGGAGCGGGAGATCGCGGCCGAGCAGGTCAAGGGCAAGCCGCCGCAGGCCATCGAGAAGATTGTGCAGGGCAAGCTGGACAAGTTCTTCCAGACGTTTTGTCTGCTCGACCAGGGCTTTGTGAAGCAGAACAGCGAGGTGACGGTGCGCGAGCATGTGGCGGCGCTGGCGAAGCAGCTCGGCGATGAGATCGTCATCCGGCGGTTTCGTCGCTACCAGGTGGGCGAGACGCCGGCGGCCTAGCCCGGGTTCTTCCCCGCCTGGCATGCTCTCTGACGCTGGCTTTCTGGATCCCCTGCGCCGGTCAGGGCCTGGTGGGCCGCCCGCCGCTGTTGTCCTGAGAGCGGCTCGAGGTTGGTTTTCCGTCGGGAGGGGGGCGCTGGCCGGAGGACGGAGGCGGTGATGACACGCGAACAGGGTTGGGGTCTGCTTTGCGAATACACGCAGGCGGAGTCCTTGCGCAAGCATGCCCTCGCGGTGGAAGCGGCGATGCGCCATTATGCGCTCCATTTTGGGTGCTCGGCGGACGACGTGGAGCGATGGGGGTTAACCGGCTTGATCCACGATTTCGACTACGAGCGCTGGCCGAACCCGCCGGATCACACGCGTGAAGGGGCCCGGATCCTCCGCGAGCGCGGGGTGGACGAGGAGATTGTGGGAGCTATCCTGTCACATGCCGAGTGGAACCAAGACCGTTACCCGCTGGATTGTCCGCTCCGCAAGGCCCTGTTTGCGGTGGACGAGCTGAGCGGGTTTGTGACGGCGGTGGCCTATGTGCGGCCCGAGAAGCTCGAGGGCATGGCCGCGTCCAGTGTGCGCAAGAAGATGAAACAGAAGTCCTTTGCGGCGGCGGTCAGTCGGGAGGACATCGAACGAGGGGCTGCCTTGCTGGGCGTGACCCTCGACCAGCATATCGCCCACGTGATCGCGGCCCTCCAAGCGGTCGCCGGTCCCTTGGGGTTCAAGTCGTGAAGGGGAGGACGCGCGGGCGCACGAGGCGTTCGAAGTCCTGGTAGGCCATCTTGACGACCTCGGTGTGGGTGCCGGCGTTGAAGGCGATGTCCGGTTCCTGGGCGAGGCTGGGGGCGACCAGGACTTCCATGTCGTAGAGGTTTCCGAATGGGGGCATGGCGCCGGTTTCGCAATCCGGGAAGCGCTGCTGGAATTCCGTTTCGGTGGCGAACTGGACGTCCACCCGGTCCAAGTGATGGCGGAGATCCTGGATCACGACCTTGCGATTGGCGGGCAGCACGACCATGGCGAGGCGGTCGCCAATCTTGACGATCACGGTTTTGGCCATGTCGCGGCCGGAGATATGGACCGAGGCGGCGACCTCCTGGGCGGTATAGGCGGGCGAGTGGGAGATGAGCACGTATTTGACGTGTTGCTGGTCCAGGTAGTTCTTGAGGGTGCTGAAAGGCATAGGGGACTCCTTTCCGATGATGGTTGGATGACGGTTCATGCTAATCCCGTTCGTGTGCGGGTGCAACTGTCTGGCTGCCGTTGGCAGCAATGCTCGATTTCGAACAAGGGAGAGGGGAGACGCATCGGTTCAGAGGTGGAACGGTCGCGCGGTGGGTTTCCTGCCTGGCGGCGGACCGGGTGGGGGGCAGGTGTTGGGGTTCGAGTTGTCATTGCCTGCGGGCCGTGTTCCGCGTATGGGAGTGGTCATGCAACGGTTCTTGGCTTTCGCCGCCGTCTGGTCCCTGGCCTGGCCGCTCCTGGCCGGGGCGGCCGACGCCCCGTGTGATCCGATCGTTACCTTTGCGGATGGACTCCGGCCGGTCCGGGAGCGGTTTGTTTCTCCCCAAGGCAGCGACGAGACAGGGAACGGGTCGCGGGCGGCGCCATTTCGGTCGATGGGGCGAGCGGCGCAAGGGTTGCAGGCGGGGGACGCCATCCGGTTGCTACCGGGGACTCACTCGCCGGGGACCTACCTTGGGAACCTCCAGGGAACAGCGCAGGCTCCGATCTGGCTGGGGGGCGTGCCCGGCGAGGAGCGCCCAATCATTGCGGGTGGCAGCCAGGCGATCCATCTGTCCCGGGTTCGTTATGTGGTGGTGGAACATCTTGAGGTGGTTGGCGCCAGCCAGAACGGGATCAACTGTGATGACGGGGGCGACTACGCCGATCCCGAGGCTACGCGCTTCGTGGTGTTTCGGCATCTGGCCCTGCGGGAGATCGGCACGGGGGGCAACCAGGATGGGTTGAAGCTTTCCGGGGTTCGGGATTACGCGGTGCTGGACTGCGAGTTTGCGCGGGGGAGTGCGGGGGGCAGTGGGATTGACCACGTGGGATGCCACCGGGGCATCATTGCGCGTTGCGAGTTTAAGGAGATGGGGAGCAACTCGATCCAATGCAAGGGGGGTAGTGCCAACATCGAGATCCGGGCCAACCGCTTCCTGAACGGGGGGGCGCGCGCCATCAACGTGGGCGGTTCCACGGGCTTCACCTTCTTCCGCCCGCCGCTCTCGGTGGGCGAACCCAACGCCGAGGCGCGGCAGATCCGGGTGATGGGCAACCTCTTTCGGGGGAGCGACACGCCGGTCGCCTTTGTCGGGGCGGTGGACTCGGTGGCGGCGCACAACACGATCATCGAGCCGCAACGGTGGATTCTGCGTATCTTGCAGGAGACCACGTCAGCCGGCGGTTACACGTTTCTGGCCTGCGGGCAGAACCGTTTTGCCAACAACCTGATCTGGTTCGATCGGGCTCGGATCAGCACCCATGTGAACATCGGGGGCAACACCGCCCCGGGCACGTTCGCGTTTTCCCATAATCTCTGGTATGCCTTCAATCAGCCCGCCCAATCGCAACCCTCGCTCCCCGCG
>CAZVRY010000187.1:11823-13831 GCA_964629545.1 uncultured Verrucomicrobiota bacterium
TTCCGGGTCGCCACCAATAGCCCCGCGGTGCGGGCGGGCGCCTCCCCTCCGGAGGTGCCAGCGGATCTCCTCGGACAGTGTTTCGACGATCCCCCCACGATTGGGGCATTCGAGGCGTTTCCCGCGGTACTCCCGCGGGCGGACACCGACCACGACGGGTTGCCGGACGACTGGGAACAGGCGCATCGGTTGGATCCGCTGGACCCTACGGATGCCGGTCTCGACGCCGATGAGGACGGGCTCAGCAATGGGGCCGAGTATGTGGCCGGGACCGACCCGCGTGATGCGGAGTCCACGCTCCGCCTGCGCGGTCCGGAGCGCGGGTCGCTCGGGTTTGCCTTCGTGATCCCGACGACGCCGGGTCGGCTCTACAGGGTCGAGGGGCGGCCGTTCGACCTCCTGGCGCCGTGGTCGGAACGGGCCGTCCATTGGGGGACCGGGGGGGAGTTAGCCTGGGGGGAGGTCCCGGCTCTGGGCGGGACGGTCTACCGGGTGCGGGTGGAATGGACGCCGTGAAGGCGATGGAGCGGTTCTTTCAGATCCGGGCGCGGGGGTCCACGGTGCGCGTCGAACTCCTGGGCGGGGTGACGACGTTCATCACGATGGCCTACATCATCGTGGTGAATCCGGCGATCCTGAGCTTTGCGGGGATCCCCACCGGTCCGGGGACGGTGGCGACGATACTGACGGCCTGTTTTGGGTGTTTGCTGATGGGGTTGGTGGCGAACCGGCCGATTGCGGTGGCGCCGTATATGGGCGAGAACGCGTTCATCGCGTTCGGACTGGCGGCCCTGGGGATCGGATGGCAGCAACGCCTGGGCGCGGTGTTTGTCAGCGGCGTGGTCTTTCTTCTCATCACCACCCTCGGCGTCCGGGCCTGGCTTGCGTCCGCCATCTCGCGCAGCTTGAAGCACAGTTTTGCGGTGGGGATTGGGCTCTTTCTGGCGTTTATCGGGCTCTACGAGACTGGGATAGTGACCAGCTTCGCCGCGGGGATGCCGCCGTCGGCGCTGCTGGCCTCGGGCGGCGAGGTGTTGCGGGCTCCCGACGTGCCCGTCAAGCTGGGCAACCTGCGCGATCCGCAGGTGCTTCTGGCCATCGGCGGTTTTCTGCTTCTGGCCATTCTGCTCGTGCGTGGCAGGCGGGGGGCCATCCTGCTGGGGATGGGGGTGACGGCGGTGGTGGGGTGCGGGTTGGGCTATGGTCACCTCCCGGACCGGGTCATGGCGATGCCGTTTCGCGGAGAGTACAGTCTGGCGCCGATCGCGTTTCAGCTCGATGTCGCCGGGGTGCTGCGGTTGAGCTTTCTGCCGGTGTTGCTGACCCTGGTGTTGATGAGTTTCCTCGACACACTGGGCACGCTGGTGGGGGTGGGGGCGGCGGGTGGGATGTTGGACGAGCAGGGCAATCTGCCGGGCATCGAGAGGCCGATGTTGGTCGATGCGGCGACCTGCCTGTTCAGCGGTTTGGTGGGGACATCGACGAGCGGCGCGTATATCGAATCGGCGGCGGGGATACGGGAGGGGGCGCGCACGGGTTTGGCGGCGATCACGACGGGGCTACTCTTTGCGGGCTCGCTCTTTTTCATCCCGCTGGTGGCGCCGCTCCAGGAATTGCGATACGCGTATGGACCTGCCTTGGTGGCGGTGGGGGTGCTGATGGTGGGGTCGGTTCGGCACCTGGATTTCGAGGATTTGACGGAGCTGATTCCGGCGCTGGTGACGATGGCGATGATGCTGTTCACCTACAACATTGCCAATGGGTTGACGGCGGGTTTGGTGGTGTATCCGGTGTTGAAAGTGGCTGTTGGGCGGGGGCGCGAATTGAACGCGGGGGCGGTCGTGCTCGGCCTGCTTTGCCTGGTTTACTTCCTGTTTGGGATGCCCCATTGACGGGGAGGCACGTGGCGTCCGCGATGGGGGGCTCCTCCTCGCGCGTGGGTTCAGTCATGGCTGGGCGTAAGACAGATTTCTTCGGGTTCTGCAGCAGGTCGCGGTCGTCGCGCACG
>CAZVRY010000188.1:0-13796 GCA_964629545.1 uncultured Verrucomicrobiota bacterium
CAGGTTGGGGGGAGGGAGACAGGGAGAGGGGGAATCGCTTCGGTTCAGGGGTTCAATGTGCGAAGCCCTGGCTTCGGAGAATTCTCTCCCCGCGCCTCTAATTGCAGAACGCAGCCGAGGCGCGGGAAGAGGGAAGAGGAGAGGGGGACTCGCTTCGTCAAAATGAGGATTACGAGTACGAGGCTTGCGGCAAGAAATGAGATGCGCCCTGCTCGTGGCGGGGCGCAAGATTATGGTCGCCAGGGGAGAGGCAGGGTGGTTAATTGGGGTCGAATTAATCATCAATCCAACCAAAACTTATGTCGAGAGTCATTCATTTCGAGATTCACGCCGAGCAACCGGAGCGGGCGATTGGCTTTTACACGGCCTTGTTGGGCTGGCAGTTTCAGAAGTGGGAGGGGCCGATGCCGTATTGGCTGATCACGACGGGGGCGAAGGAGCAGCCTGGGATCGACGGCGGTTTGGTGCCGCGGCAGGGGCCGGCGCCGGGGGAGGGGCAGGCGATGAACTCGTATGTGTGCGTGGTGGACACGGCGGATTTGGACGGGTTGTTGGGCAAGGTGGCGGGGTTGGGGGGTGTGGTGGTGGTTCCGAAGATGGCGATTCCTGGGGTTGGCTGGCTGGCTTATTTCAAGGACACGGAGGGGAACATCCTGGGGGCGATGCAGTCCGACGAGAAGGCGGCCTAGCGCCGATCGTTCACAGGCCGAATGCCCCCTCTCCCTGTCTCCCTCTCCCCAACCTCTCTGAATCGCTTAGCTTGAAGGGGTTGGGGAGAGGGAAAGGGGTAAGGGGCACGGTCGCGAGGCCCGTCCGGCGGTGGCCTGTTCTAAGCGAGGGTGAACTATGCAGGCTAGAATCCTTGCCGCCCAGAACTTGATCAAATCAAGTCAAGTTCTCGTCCCGTCCCTCCTGCCGGCAAGGATTCTACAGAGCGAGGCGTGGAGATTAGGGTCCAGACGGCGAAGGCGCGTTGCACGAAAATGGGGGCCGGAGCGGGTCTGAGGTCACGCCTCGCTAGGAGTTCCGGGCTGGTGGGGAGTGCGATTGCAAATCGGGGCGGGCGGGCTAGTTTGCGCGCATGGCTGAATCGAAGAAGCGGGTTCCGGCGGGGAGCGGGTTGGGTCTGGGGGAAGGGTTGGGGGCACCGGCGTCGGTGGCGTTGTCGTCGGTGCTTTCGCGGGAAGAGTTGGACGGGATGTCGACGTTGCAGATCGTGGATTTGATTTCCACGAGGCTGCCGGCGCGGCATGTGGCGGTGTTGGACTTGGTGTATTTGCGGGAGCGGATTGAGGGGTTGGAGGGGATGAGTGAGGAGGCGCGGCAGGCGTTGGAGAAGATGGACCAGTTGGTGGAGCGGTTGCGGGCGCCGGCGTATCGGGTGGGGACGTTGTTGGGGGTGAGCGAGGGGGAGCAGGTGTCGGTGTGTGTCGGCGGGGCCGACTATGTCTGCCGGGTGGATCCGGGGTGGTCGGGGGGGAACCTGCAAGTGGGGCAGCGAGTGTTGTTGAACGAGGCGTTTGTGGTGGTGCAGGCGCGGGGGTTTGATGTGGGCGGCCCGGTGGTGCGGGTAGACGAAGTGTTGTCGGGGGGGCGGGTGCGGGTGGGGTCGGAGGGTGGGGGGGCGTCGCAGGTGGTGATCCGGTCGGCGCTGTTGGCCAAGGAGAAGTTGAAGCCGGGGTTGGAGGTGCGGTTGGATGGGAACCAGCGGGTGGCGTTGGAGGTGGTGGGGGCGGGGATTCGGACGGACCGCGCGTTGGAGCAGGTGGAGGCATTGCCGTGGTCATCGATTGGCGGGCAGGAGGAGGCGGTGCAGGCGATTCGGGACACCATCGAGCTGCCCTTCCTGCATCGGGATTTATTCCGGCGTTTCGCCCATACGGTGCCCAAGGGTTTTCTGCTTTACGGGCCGCCGGGCTGTGGAAAGACGCTGTTAGGGAAGGCGACGGCGTGGAATTTGCGGCAGCAGATACGGGCGGAGACGCAGGTGGATCGGCCGGAGTTTTTTCTGCATGTGAAGGGGCCTGAGATTCTGAACATGTGGGTGGGGGAATCGGAGCGGCAGGTGCGGGATTTATTTCAGCAATGCCGAGAACGAGCTGGGGAAGGGGCGTTGGCGTTTCTGTTTATTGACGAGGCGGAGTCGATCTTGGGCACGCGGCACGGGGGGCGCTGGCACAGCATGGTGAGCACGCTGGTGCCGATGTTCTGCACGGAGATGGACGGGTTGGAGCCGTTGCAGAATGTGGTGGTGATCCTGGCTTCGAACCGGGCGGATTTGATCGATCCGGCGATTCTGCGTCCGGGCCGGATTGACCGGAAGATCAAGGTGCGTCGGCCGGATCAGGCGGGGGCGGAGCGGATTTATGCGATCTACCTGCGGGACGATTTGCCTCTGGCGGAGCCGGGGCCGCGGATGGCGGCGGCGGTGGCGGCCGCGCAGTTCGCGCGGACGGAGGAGAATCAGTTCCTGGAGGCGGTGTATCGGAGTGGGCGGCGGGAGGTGTTGTACCGGGGCGATTTGGCGAGCGGGGCGTTGATTGCGGCGGTGGTGGAGCGGGCCAAGAGTCTGGCCATCAAGCGGGCGATCGAGACGGGGGAGGCGACGCCGTTGACGCAGGAGGACTTGTTGGCGGCGTTGCATCGGGAGTATGCGGAGAACGATCTGTTCCCGGCGACCGATGTGACGGAGGACTGGTTGAAGCTGACGGATTTCGATCCGGACAACGTGGTCCGGCTGGGGCCGATCCGGGCGCGGGGGACGGGTTGGGGGGACGGGCGGGGACGGGGCATGGTGTGAAGGGCAGCCCCATCCTGTTCGGGTTGGAGACGGAGGTCGGGATCGCGGTGGACGGACCGGGAGAGCCCGACGTGGTGGCGGATTCGATCGCCTTGGTGCGGAGCGTGGGGGCGGCCGGGGTGGCGATGCGATGGGATTACGGGGGCGAGGATCCGCATCGGGACGCGCGGGGGTTTCGGGTGGCGTCCTTGCGCCAGGATACGGACGAGGCGGCGTATGCGGCGCGGGATGCGGCGCGTCAGTTGACGCACGCGGAGATCAAGAGCGACCTGGTGTTGGAGAATGGGGCGCGGTTGTACAACGATCATGCGCATCCGGAGTACTGCACGCCGGAGTGCCGTGATCCGGACGAGTTGGTGCGGCAGGATCGGGCAGGGGAGCGGATCTTGAGGGAAGCGGGGCGCCGATTGGCGGGGGAGCGGGGCCAGGAGGTGCGGCTCTACAAGAACAACACGGATTTCGCGGGGCACAGTTACGGCTGTCACGAGAACTACCTGCTGCCGCGGGCGTTGCCCTGGGAGAAGTTAGTGCGAGGAGTGGAGGCGTTCTTGGTGACACGCCAGATTTTCGCGGGGGCGGGCAAGTTCGCGGTGGAGGAGGAGGATCGGCTGGTGGGGCCTGGTTTTCAGATCAGCCAGCGGGCCGATTTCTTCTCCCAGCGGCAGGGTGTGGACACCATGCAGCGGCGGCCGTTGATCAACACGCGGGATGAGCCACACGCGGATGCACGACGCTATCGGAGGTTTCACGTGATTCTGGGGGACGCGAATTTGAGCCCCTTTGCGACGCGGTTGAAGGTGGGCACGACGGCGCTGGTGTTGGCGGCGTTGGTGGCGGATCCCGAGGGGCCGTGGCCGGTGTTGGCGGATCCGCTGCGAGGGCTGCGGGCGATTTCGCGGGATCCCGAGTTCCGCTGGGAGGTGCGGATGAGCGATGGGCGGGTGCTGACGGCGGTGGCGGTGCAACGGGCGTATGCGCGGGCGGTGGCGCGGTTGCTCGAGTGGGCGGAGCCGTGGGAGCGGTCGGTGCTGGAGGATTGGGACGGGGTGTTGACCGATTTGGGGGAGGACTGGTCGCGGGCGCGGGACCGGGTGGATTGGGTGGCCAAGCACGAGTTGATCCGGCGATTTCAGGCGGCGGAAGGAGTGGCCGACGATGCGCCGTGGCTACGGAGTTTGGACTTGGAGTATCACCGGTTGGATGACGAGGCGGGGCTGTATTACGGGTTGGAGGCGGCGGGGGCGATGCGTGGGGTGCCGGAGGAGGCAGGGGTGGAGCGGGCGCGACGGGAGCCGCCGGCGAGCACGCGGGCTTGCGTCCGGGGTTTGTGTGTGCAGCGGTTCCCGGAGGCCGTGATCGCGGCTCAGTGGGACCAGGTGACGTGGGCCGCGCGGCAGGGTCCTTTGCGGCTGAGGTTGGATCGGCTGTTCGACCCTGGGGAGATTCGGCGGTGGGCGGCGGTGATTCGGGCGGCGCGCGAGCCGGAGGACTTGCGGGGGTTGGCTTGATGGCCGGGGCTGGCGCGGCGTCTCGAGCGTGGCTGGCGTTGAGGTGACCGGGCCGCCGGGAGCCTCCTGGGAGGTGGAGGCCGAGCGGCCCGCCGGCGGGGGGGGGGGTGACCGGGTTGGGCAGGCGGGGGAGTTATTTCGAGCGCGCGACCGTTTTGGTGGCGGCCTTGGCGGTGAGTTCGATGGTGTAGCCTTCGTCGTTCTTGGTCACCTTGACCGTGTAGCCCTTTTCCTCGCCCCACTTCTTGAGCAGGTCGACGCGGTCCTGGTTGGGGGTGGAAATGGTGCGGTTGCCCTCACTGACCATTTTTTCGACAACGGTGAGCCACTTCTGGTCAGCCTCTTTGACTTCGGCGAAGGCGGCGGTGAAGGTGAGGAGGCAAGAAAGGGCGAGAACAGGCAGTTTTTTCATAGGGTTCGCAGGTTAGAGGTTTAGAGACGGCACACGCGAACCGGTGGAGCAGGATTGGGGCCAGGGGGACGAGTCAGGGTTGGGAAGGCTGGGCTGATTCGGTGACGACGGTGAGTTGGTTGAGGGCGGCTTGGGTGACGGGTTGGCGGTGGCCTCCTGGCCATTCGACTTCGATGTGGTCCCAGGCGGTGGCGGGGCCGAGGCCGAACGTGACCGGGAGTTCGGATTGGGAAAGGTAGCTGCGGGTGGGCATTACCTGGCGGGCGAGGGTAACGGAGCCGAGGCGGACGCGGATCCAGGCGCCGATCGCTTCGCGGTTGGCGCGGGTGCCTTGGAGGCGGAATCGGAGCCAATGATGACCGAGGGATTGGTCGTTGCGGAGGAGGAGAGGGGGGCCGCCGATTTGGGTGAGGAGGACCTCCTGATCGCCGTCGCCGTCCAGGTCGGCGTAGGCGGAGCCGCGTCCGACGATAGGTCGAAAGAGATCGGCGCCGGCGTGGTCGGGTCCGACTTGGACGAAGCCGGCGGGTCCGGCGTTCCAGAACAGTTGCGCGGGCTGGCGGTAGTGTTGGCTGGCTTGGATTTTGGAGATTTCCTCTTCGAGGTGGCCGTTGGCGCTCAGGAGGTCGAGGCGGCCGTCGAGGTCGTAGTCGAAGAAGAAGATGCCGAATTTGAGGGGGACGCGGCTGGGGGGGCCGAGGCACCAGGAGATGGCCTCGTCGGCGAAGAGGAGGGGTTCGGTCTGGGCGACGTAGAAGGCGGTCATTTCGTTGGCGAAATTGCCGATGGCGACGGCGATGCGGCCGTCGTCGGTGAAGCGGGCGGTATCGATGCCCATGGCGCCGCGGGTGTTGCCGTTGCTGTCGAAGGCGATGCCGGTGAGGCCGCCAGCTTCGCGGAAGGTGCCGTTGCGTTGGTTGAGGAAGACGAAGTTTTGGACGGTGTCGTTGGCGACGACGAGGTCGAGGAATCCATCGCCATCGAGGTCGACGGGGGCGAGGCCGAGGGACTTGGCGACGGGGACGCCGGTAGAGGGATTGCGGATGTGAACGCCGGCGTGGGCGGAGACGTTGGTGAAGGTGCCGTTCCCGAGGTTGCGGTAGAGGTGGGGGAAGGCGCCCTGGAAGTTCATCGGTTGGCCGTAGGCGCGGTGGACGCCGTCGATCTTGTAGCCGACTTCGGCATCGATGGCGCGGGACCAGCGGACGTAGTTGGCGACGTAGAGGTCGAGGTGGCCGTCGTTGTCGAAGTCGAAGAAGGCGGCGGCGGAGCTCCAGTCCTCGGGCGCACCGCCGACGCCGGCCTGGGCCGTGATGTCCTGGAAGCGTCCACCGAGGTTGCGGTAGAGGCGGGCGCCGCCGACGCCGGTGAGGAGGACGTCGGGGTGGCCGTCGCGGTCGACGTCGCCCAGGGCGACGCCCATGCCGTAGAAGGGGGCTTCGAGGCCGGAGCCGGCGGTGACGTCGGTGAGGGAGATCCGATCGCGGGTGGAGTCGTTCCGGTAGAGGGCGACTCCTGGAGGCGCCTGGGAGGCGTTCGGGGGCGATTGCCAGGGCCAATGGGAGGAGTTGACCAGGAGGAGGTCCTGATCGCCGTCGTTGTCGAAGTCGAAGAAGGCGGCCCCGCCGCCCATGGTTTCGGGAAGGAGTTTCTCGCCATAGGCGCCATTGGCGTGCTGAAAGCGAAGGCCGGAGGCAGCGGTGATGTCGGTGAAGCGGGCGGCGGGGACCTGTTCGACGGGGCGGGCGACGTGTTGGGGGGCGGCCAGGGGGGTGAGGGTGGGCGTGGTGGGCTCGGGGCGGGTGTAGAGCCAATAGAGGGCGCCGGCGGCAAGACCGAGGAGGGCGAGCACGGCGGTGGACCAACGGAAGACGCGGCCGATGATGCGGTCGTCCGCCGGGGCGTATTCTTCAGGGTCGGGAGCGTGGTGGGGGAGGGAGGACATGGGGGTAGCTAGGGGGGCGGAGCCTATGGCGACGGAGGGATGGTCTGGGCGGTTTGAGGGGCGGTTGGGGGGAGTTCAAAGGCGCCGGGGCGCTGGAGGTCGTAGATGACGATGGCCTGGGCGGCATGGTCGGCTGCGGGGTTGGCGCGGCGGGCGTTGACCACGGCACGGTCGCGGGCGTTGTCGTCGGGTCGATATTTCTCGTGGAGGGCTCGGTGGCGGGCGGCTTGGTCTTGGTCGCCTAATTGGCCGTAAAGGAGGGCGAGGTTGTAATGGGCGGCGAGGTTCTCGGGGTCTTGAACGAGAGTCTGCTCGAACCGTTGGACGGCTTGGCGGAGGAAGTGCCGACGGCGGTCGGGGTCAGCCCGTTCCATCTTCGCGCGTTCGAAGAGGGTTTGGCCGAGTTCGTTGATGACCTCGTAATCGCGGCTGAAGTCGAGGCCGCGGGCGTCGAGTTCGGGGGAGCGGTCTTCGAGGATGCTGCGGAAGTCCTCGATGGCCCGGTCCAGGAAGCCGTTTTGTTTGTTTACGAGGCCGGAGAGCCAGGCGAGGGTCCAGCGGGGGGCGGGGGGGTGGAAGCGGTTGGTATCGGCGGCGCGTTGGAGGGCCTGGACGGCGTCCTCGAGGCGGCCCTCTTTGAAGAAGACGCGGGCTTGGTTGAGGGGGCCGTCGGCGCGGCCGAGTTGTTCGACTTGGGCGAAGGCGTGGGCGGCCTGGATCAGTTCGCCCTTTTCGCTGCCGCGGTCGCCCTTGTTGAGGAGGCCGATGCCGTAGTCGTTCCACCGTTGCCAGAGGGCGATGGGGGATTCCTGGCGAAGGAGGGATTCGGGGAGGGGGTCGCCGTCCTCGATGGGAAGGGTGACGGCGTCGGTGGCGAGGGTGTGGATGGGGAGGTCGTTGGTGAGGCGGAAGGGGAGGCCATTGGTCCAGCCCGGGGCGAAGACATAATTGAGGTAGATGGTGTCGAACTTGCGGTAGAGGACCCGGGCTTCGAGGCGGATGGGAGCGCGCTGTTGCGGGGGGACGGTGAAGCGGTAATGGACGACGGCCCCGGAGCCTGGCGGGATCTGATTGTTGTAGAGCGGGGTGAAGATGTCCTGGGCGTTGCGGCGGTCGATGCGGAGGCCGTCTTTGTTGAGCATGTAGACGCTGATGAAGTGCGCCCAGGGATCGACCTCGCGGTGGGGGCCGAGGCCGCCGCTGCGGCCGAGGATGCGGCCATCGGGATCGCGGGCGGTGGAGTCGACCCAGATCTCATTCGAGTCGGTGGTGCCCTGGGAGAAGAGGTGGGCGATGTTGAGGGTGCGGACGACGGCTTCGACGAGGTAGGTCTGGCCGGGTTTGAGTTTGGGGAGGGTGGGGCGAAGGGGCCCGAGGAGGGGGCCGTCCACGGTGCCGCCTTTTTTGAGGGCGATCAGGTCGATGCGAAGGTTGTTTTGGTGAAAGGCGTCGTGACGTTGGATGACCGCATCGAGGGCGGAGGGGTGATCGGAGGCGGGGATGGGGTAACCGAGTCCGCGGCGCAGGGGGGAAGGGGGAGGGGGGGTGGCGGCGGCGCCGTTGGTGAGGGCAGCGGCGCGGCGCACCCAGGCGAGGGCGCTGTTGGCGGAGGGGAAAAGGTGGTCGTGGATATAGCGTTGGGTTTGGTTCGTGGGATTGAAGTGGCGGGCGGCGAAGTCATCGGAGGGGACCAGGGGGAGGTGGCACCCGTTGCAGTTGGCCTCGGTTTTTGGCGGGTAATAGAAGCTGCGGGCGCCGTGGCCGGGACCGCTGAGGATGAACGAGTCGTAGCTGTTCTGGCCGCGGAGCCACTCCTTGTAGTGGTTGACTGCGAAGGGCAGGCTGACCTTGTGGCAGGCCGCGCAAAACTCCTCCGTCTTGTGGAGGGGCTTGAGAAAGGTGCGGTTATGAAAGGTGGGTTTGGCCTTGGTAAGTTGTTTGTTGACCCAGAAGCGAAGGGAGTTGGTGGGGGCGTCGGCGAACGGATAGAGGATGGGCTCCTCGATGGTGTAGTTGGCATTGCCGATGGGTCCGGGGTGAGAGCCTTCGAGGCTGACGATCGAGTGGCAACTGACGCAGGTGATGCCGGCCTGGGCGGTGGGGTCGCGTTCCATGTCGAAGGCGGGATCGTCGAAGGCGCCACTGAAGAAGGGGACGGGGTCATGGCATCCGGCGCACCAGCGAGAGGCCTGGACGGAGCCGTCCCGTTGGAGCACGACCTCCCGCGTCTCCTTGATGCTGAAGAGATAGAAGGGATTATTGAAAGAACTGAAGCGGTGCGCGGAATGGAACCAGGAGTTGTAGGAATCAGGGTGGCACTCGAGGCAGTACTCGTTGTTCATCATGCGCTCGGGGGCGATGAAGTTGCCAGAGGCCGTGCGCACACTCGAGGGGTGGAAGTACCGCTCGCCGGACGTCGGGGCACGGACGTTCCAGAGGCGAGGGTCGTGCTTGTGGAACGCGACCATGGCCAGGACGAGAGCGGCCGCTGCGGTGGCCCAACCGAGGCCAGTCTTCCACTTGAGGCGGGGGCCGGCCAGGCGGTGGAGGATGTAGAGCCAGACACAGCCGAGCGGAGTAAGGACGTGCGCCCAGTAGGCGACACTACGTTCCTCCTTGCCGTTCACCGCCAGGAACTCGAGGCCATCGACGCGCATGAGCATCACGCCGGAGACAAGGCAGGTGAGGATGAGGACGAAGAGGGAGAGGCCGGCGCGGACGGCGCGCCGATTGGGTCGAGACCAGGTGTTGCGGAGGTGGAGGAGGGCGAAGGCGACGATGGGGCCGGCGAAGATCAGTCCCAGCACGAGGTGCAGCAGGAACATGATCTGGTAGAAATAATTCTGGTAGCTGACGCCGGCGCTCCGTTCGAGCCATTCGAGGAAGGTGATGGCGGCAAGGTAGGCGGAATTGGCGCCGAGGATGGCGAGAAGGACCCAGACGGAGGCAAGGAGGACGCGGAGGCGTGGGCCCACGGCGCGGACGTATTTGCGTCGGGCAGGCGAGGCGGGTGGAGCGGGGGGTGGGCTCATGGGCGCGGCAGGCGGGGCGAGGGCATCTGGATCGTCATGGCCTAATGGTCAACTTACAATAAGATAATGGCTAGGGATGGCAGAATGGAATGCCGCCGGGGCGAATGGCTGGGATTCCGGGGTGAATGGGAGGTCGTCAGATGGGGATGACCGAGTTGCCGCATGAACCTGCCCCCGTGTGGGACGGGCAGGGTGAACCTGTTACCGGGGTGAGCCTCATGAATTCAGGGCGAACATGAAGGGGCCGGGCATGGTGAACCGGATTAGGATGAGGGGAGGGCGGAGGTGGGAGGAGGGGGTGGGGAATCGGTGGCGGCTGCGTAGAAGGCGTCGAGGTTGGTGAGGGGGACGTTGGGGGGCAGATCGCAGCCGGAGGAGAGGACGAAGTTGGGGTAGGAGGCGGTGCTGGCGAGGAGGGAGCGGGTCTGGGCGGCGACTTCGGCTGGGGGGAGGGAGACGAAGACGCCGGCGGGGTCGAGGTTGCCGCAGAGGATGGTTTGGGGTGGGACGTGCCGGAGGGCATCCAGGATGTCCATGGGAGCTCCGAAGTGGAACGTGGAGAGTCCGGATTCGAGGATAGCCGGGAGGTGGAGGCGTTTGGCGGCGCAGTTATGGAGGATGAGGGAGAAGTCGGCCGTGGGGAGTTGGGCGGCGATGGAACGGACGTAGGCGCTGGAGAACTCGGCGAGGGCACGTGGGGAGAGGAGGCCGGCGGCCGGTTCGGCCATAATGGCGCCCTGAGCTCCGGCGGCGCGGAAGGCGAGGAGGTAGCGGGTGAGGAAGGTGGCGGATTTTTCGAGGAGCGTGTGGACGATCTCGGGTTGGGTGACGGTAAGTTCCATGGTTTCGCTGACGCCGGCGAGGCGGGCGGCGAGGGAGAAGGGGCCGATGCAGCCGGCGAGGACGAAGGGCGGGTTGGGCGGTTGGCTGAGCAGGCGGACGGTTTCGAGGTAGACGGCGGTGCGGCGGTCGCCGGGTTGTGGGATGGGCAGGGTGCGGGCCTGGTCAAGGCTGGAAACGAGGTGCCCGGTGACGGTGGGGACTTCGTGGTTGGAGAGGGCGATCTCGCAACCGAAGGCTTCGGCCTCGGCGCTGAGGTCCATGGCGGAGAGGGCGAAGGGGGAGCGGTAGCGGTGGCGGAGGGCGAGTTGGGCTTCGACCTGGGCGGGGGCATGTTGGACGAGGTCGGAGACGCGGGCGCCGGTCAGGGCCAGGGCGGGGTAGACGGCGATGGGCAGGGCGAGTCGGCGGGGGGCGTGGAGGACCAGGTGGGGGAAGGGGGGAGGGTGCATGGAGGGTGTGGAGGGGGGCGGGTTGGGGGAAAAGGCACCGGCGAGCGGTGGTTTTACTGCGTCTTGATCCAGACGATGGAGCGGCCGCCACGGTTGAGTCGGGCGTAGTTGGGGATAGCGACGAAGGGCTGGCCGTCGGCGAACTGGCCTTCGATGACGACGACGCCCCCGAGGAGATCGGGTCGCCATTTGGGGGTGAGGGGGGCGGAGGGGGCGAGGATGCCGTCGACGGGTTGGTCGGCGGTTTCGAGGTTATAGAGGAGGGGGCCGCGGCGGAGGGCGACGCGTTCGCGGGTGGCGGCGATGCGTTGGTCGGCGTGGATGCGCTGGGTGGGGAGTGGGAGGTGGAACTCGACGGTATCGCCGTCATTCCAGGTACGGTCGATGACGACGTAGCCGTGTTCGAGGGCGTGGGGGATGGGTTGGCCGTTGAGGGTGAGGGAGGTGAGGCCGTTGGTTTGAGGGGTGGGGGAATAGAGGTCGCTGGCGTGGCGGTTGGGCACGCGGAGGCGGAGGGCGAAGGGGCGCGGGGAGGTGGGGAAGAGGGTGAGGGTGACGGGCGAGTTCCAGGGGTAGTCGGTGGTTTGGGTAATTCTGAGGGGGGCTCCGGCGACGTTGGGGAGGGTGAGGGAGTGGCCGAGGTAGAGGTTGACGAGGAGGGTTTGGGGCCCGACGGCATAGGTCCAGGAGGGGAGGCTGAGGAGGGTGCGGGGGAGGTTGCCGACGCAGCAGGGGCAGACGTGCCAGGGGTAGCGGCGTTCGGAGGAATCGAGGGGGTTGGTGTAGGTGAAGTTTTTGCCCTCGAGGTCGAGGCCGCCGAGGATGGCGTTGTAGAGGGTGTCTTCGGCGAGGTTGGCGTAGCGGGCGTCGTGGTAGGCGTGGTTGAGTTTGGTTTGGAAGAAGAGCAGGCCGCAGCCAGCGCAGGATTCGCAGTAGGCGCGGTGGGGGAGGGAAAAGTCCGGGCCGAAGCCTTCGGAGGTTTCGCCGCTGCCGATGCCGCCGGTGACGTAGTACTTGCGGTTGACGATGCTGTTCCAGAGGGATTGGACGGCGCTGTGGTAGTCGAGGTCGCCGGTTTCGACGGCGACGTCGGCCATCCCGGCGTAGGAGTAGACGGCGCGGACGGCGTGGCCGACGGCTTCGTATTGGCGGGTGACGGGGAGGTGGCTCTGGTCGTATTCCTCGCCGTTGCGGCGGGAGTCGAGGAGGAACTTGGCGAGGTCGAGGTAGGGGCGGCCCTGGCCGGGGCCTTCCAGTTGATCGACGGTGCGGGCGAGGCGGACGAGGGCCATTTCGAGTTCCTGGTGGCCTTCGTACCACGGTTGTTTGGGGGCGGGGCCGATGTGGCGGGTCCAGCAGTCGGCGAGCCGGCGGGCGGCCTGATAGAGGCGCGGGTCTTGGCCGTCGGTGAGTTGGAAGTGGGCGAGGGCGGCTTCGATGAAGTAGCCGGCCTGGTAACCTTCGTGGTCGTGTTTGTTGTGCCAGCGGCGTTGGTTTTGGATAGTGTACATCGTGTGGAGGTAGCCATCGGCTTCTTGGGCGCTCAGGATGGTGGGGATCCAGGTCTCGAGGGTGGTGCGGAGGGCGGCTTGGGCGGTGCGGAGTTCAAGGTCGTCGGCGGGGTCGACCTGGAGGGCGAGGCAGATGGATTCGAGGGTGTTGTAGACCCAGGTGTTGGCGAACACGGGGCCGGTATGGGCGACGTTGGTGTGTCCGGCGAGTTTGCGGCCGGCCTGGACGAAGTTGGCGAGGCCGCCTTCGGGGGTGGCGGGGTCTTCGATTTTGCGGATGCAGTGGGGGATCCAATGTTGGATGACGGCTTTGAGGCGTGGGCGCCAGAAGGGGCTGCTGACCTGGTAGGTGGTGGTGGGGACGGAGAGGAGGGGGAGGGCGGGCGGGGGTGGGGTGACCTTGACGTCGACGGTGGCGCTGGAGGTGGCTTGGCCGTCGTCGGCGGTGAGGCGAAGGGTGTAGTCGCCGGGGAGGGAGAAGCGGGCGGTGGTGGTGAGGGCGGAGGGATCTTCGAAGGTGGCCTGGCCGGGGCCGCGTTGTTGGGTCCAGCGGACCTGAGGGGAGGGTTGCGGTTTGCCGTCGTCGCGGACGGTTCCTTCGAGGTAGGTGCGGCCGGTGAGGACGACGAGGCGGTCGACGCCGGCGGCGACGGCGGGTGGGAAATTAGGGGAGCGGCCGGAGTCGTAGACGCGCCATTCGAGGAGTCCGGTGGAGGAGGGGCCCTGGCCATCGAACTCGAGGCGGAGTTTGGTGGTGGTGAGGGTGGGGAAGGTAGTTGGGTTGAACTGGTTGGCGGCCAGGCCGAGCCCGGAGGCTGCGGGGACGCTGACGAATTGGGCGCCGTCCCAGAAGAGGAGGCGGCAGGACTGCGGGAGGCGGACGCCGCGGTCGTCGTCGAACCAATAGACGTCGATGTGGGAGGTGGCGATGGGCTGGTTCCACTCGTATTGGACCCACTGGGTGCCGGTGCGCGGCCAATTGCCGTAGGCGCCGCGCGATTTGTCGTTCGAGTGGCGTGGGGTGACGCCGTCGTTGAGGGCGGCGAGGGTTTCGTGGCCGGAGACGTAGGAGGTGGTGGCGGTGGCGACGAGGGCCAGGTTGGCGCCGGGTTGGTGGGGAGCGGGGGCGGTTTGGGCGGAGGCGCCGGGGGAGGCGGCGGGGAGGAGGAGGGCGGCGCAGAGGCAGGCTGCTCTCGTCATTAGGGATTCGTGAAGGAGGCGGCCGTGGCGGGGAGCAGATTTCATGGAGGGAGTGTAGGGGCAAGAGACGGCGGAGGGCAACAGTGGGCCGGACGG
>CAZVRY010000189.1:0-13625 GCA_964629545.1 uncultured Verrucomicrobiota bacterium
GCGTTGCACGAAAATGGGGGCCGGAGCGGGTCTGAGGTCACGCCTCGCTAGCCTTGAATTGCTCCCGCACAACTGGATACTCCCCCCCATGGCCAATTGCCACGGCTCCCCCACCGACGTCCTCCTCCTCGGCATCGAAGGAGGCGCCACCCGCACCACCTGCCTCGTCGCCACCCCCCAAGACCACCTCGTCCGCCGCCACGAAACCGGCCCCGCCAATTTCCGTCTCCTCAGCGATTCCGAACTCGAAAGCCGCCTGCGCGAAATCCACCCCCTCTGCCCCCAACCCGCCGCCATCGGCCTCGGCCTGGCCGGCGTCCGCGAACCCGCCGACCGCCAACGCCTCCGCACCGTCGCGCAACGCGTCTGGCCGCAGACCCCGGTGTTCGCCGGGAACGACCTCGAGACCGCCCTCGCCGCCACCCCCACACGCCCCAGTGCCCCACCAACCCCGCGCGTCGTCATCATCAGCGGCACCGGTTCCTGCGTCTTCGGCCAAACCCCCGACGGCCACTCCCTCAAAGTCGGAGGCTGGGGACATCACCTCGGCGATCGCGGCAGCGGCTACGACCTCGGCCTCCAAGCCGTGCGCGAGTCCATCCAGCACTGGGACCGCACCGGCCACTGGCCCCCGCTCGGCACCCGCATCCTCCAACACCTCCTCCTCAACGAACCCAACGACCTCATCCCCTGGGCCCAGTCCGCCGCCAAACCCGAGATCGCCTCCGTCGCCCTCCCGGTCTTCCAGGCTGCCGCCGCCGGCGACCGCCTCGCCCGCCAACTCCTCGCCCGCGCGGCCCATACCCTCGCCGACGACGCGCTCACCTGCGCCCGCCGCCTCTGCCCCAAACGCCGGCCGGTCGAGTTCATCCTGGCCGGCAGCGTCCTGCTCAAGCAAGCCGGCTTCCGCCGCACGCTCGCCCGCATCATCCGCGCCCAATGGCCCTCCGCGCGCATCCTCGCCTTGCCCCGCGAAGGCGCCTGGGGCGCCATCGCCCTCGCCCGCACCACCCTCGCCTCCCCCCCACCCCCTTCACCGCTCCCCGCCCGCCGCTCGCCCCACACCGCCCCACCGCCGCCGCTTCCCGCCCCCATCGAATGGGATTCCCCCGAAACCTCGCCCACAGAACAACGAAACCCGCGCTCCCTCCACCTCGACCGCCTCCCCATCGAAGCCGCTGTCGACCTCATGCTCGACGAGGAAAAACGCGTGCGCCGCGCGCTCCAAGCCCAGCGCCCCGCCCTCGCCCAGGGCGTCCGGCTCATCGCCCAGGCCTTCCGCCAGGGCGGACGGCTCTTCTACGCCGGCGCCGGCACCAGCGGACGCCTCGGGGTCCTCGACGCCAGCGAGTGTCCTCCCACCTTCCGAGTCCCCCCAGACCAGGTCCAGGCCATCATGGCCGGCGGCCCCAGCGCCCTCTGGCGCTCTCTCGAGGGCGCCGAAGACGACCAGGAAGCCGGCGCGCGCGCCGTCCTCTTTCGAGGGGTCCGCCCCGGCGACGTCTTGGTCGGCATCGCCGCGAGCGGCCGCACCCCTTTCGTCTGGGGCGCCCTCCACCAAGCCCGCCAACTCCGCGCCCGCACCGTCCTCCTGTGCTTCAACCCTCACCTCGAGATCCCCAAATCCCTCCGTCCCAACCTCGTCATCGCCCCCAACGTCGGCCCCGAAATCCTCACCGGCTCCACTCGCCTCAAGGCCGGCACCGCCACCAAACTCATCCTCAACCTCTTCACCACCCTGGCCATGGTGCAAAACGGCAAAACCGTCAGCAACCTCATGGTCGATGTCCATCCCTCCAACGCCAAACTCCGCGACCGCGCCATCCGCATCGTCCGCACGCTCACCGACCTCCCCGCCCCCGCCGCCCAGCACTACCTCGAAACCGCCCATTGGGTGGTCAAGGACGCCCTCCGCCTCAGCGGGCTGCGCGTCCGGTAGCCCGCATGTTTCACACCCGCCTCGAAACCGCTACGACCAGCAGCCCTGCCACCGGACCACCCCGCCACCCAGTCGTTCCGGCGCCCACGCCGCAACGTGCGACGCCCCCGACTGCCCCTCGGCCCTATCCCAACAACGGCTCGGTCGAGGTCGCTGCTTCGAACGGATTGGGCTCTTCCACCGGCAGCGGCTCCACCAGCGGCTTCAGCGTCACCTTGCGGTGGAAGTCGAAACCCGTGCCCGCCGGAATGATGTGCCCCATGATCACGTTCTCTTTGAAACCCCGCAGGTAGTCCACCTTGCCCATCGTGGCCGCCTCCGTCAGCACCCGCGTGGTGTCCTGGAACGACGCCGCGCTCAGGAACGACTCCGTCTCCAGCGAGGCCTTGGTGATCCCCAACAGAACGGGCTGCGCTTCCGCCGGCTTGCCCCCCTTCTCCTCCACCCGCCGGTTCTCCTCCTCGAAGGCGATCTTGTCGATCTGCTCGCCCCACAGGAATTGGGTGTCGCCCGGCTCGGTGATCCGCACCTTGCGGAGCATCTGCCGGATGATGATCTCGATGTGCTTGTCGTTGATGGTCACCCCCTGCAGGCGATAGACCTCCTGGATCTCGTTGACCAGGTGCTCCTGCAACTCCTGCGGCCCACACACGTCCAGGATCTCGTGCGGGACCACCGGCCCCTCCGTCAACTGCTGACCCTTCTTCACGAAATCCCCCTTGAACACGATCACGTGCTTGCCGATCGGGATCAGGTGCTCCTCCTCCACGGTGGTCTGCGGATCCTTGATCACGATGCAGCGCTTGCCCCGCACGCTCGGACCAAAATCCACAATCCCGTCAATCTTGGAGATCTCCGCCGCATCCTTGGGCCGCCGGGCCTCGAACAGCTCTGCCACCCGCGGCAAACCGCCGGTAATGTCCTTGGTCTTGACCGTCCGGCGCGGCGTCTTGGCCAGCAAGGTGCCCGGGACAATCTTGTCCCCTTCCTCCACCACAATGTGGGCCGCCGACGGGATCGGGTAGTTGGCAATCAGCTCGCCCTTGTCGTCGTGGATCTGAATCTGCGGATGCAAATCCTCCTTGTGCTCGATGATCACCATGGCCTCCTGGCCCGTGGTCTCGTCCACCTCGTGCTTGACCGTCACCCCCTCGATGATGTCGTGGAACCGCACCTTGCCGGCCTTCTCCGAGAGAATCGGCACGTTGTAAGGATCCCATTCCACGAAGGTCTGCCCCTTCTTCACCCGCCCGTTCTCCGGCACGGAAATGACCGCGCCGATCACCACGTTGTGGGTCTCCAACTCGCGCCCGTCCTCGCCCAGGATCGACACCGACCCGTTCTTGTTCAGCACGATGTTGCTCCCGTCACCCAGCTCGACCAGGCGCAAGTCGTTGTAGCGAATGGCCCCCTCGAACTTGGCCTTGATCTGGGGCACCTTGAACCCGGACGTGGCCGTCCCGCCGATGTGGAACGTCCGCATCGTGAGCTGGGTGCCCGGCTCGCCGATCGATTGCGCGGCAATAATGCCGACCGCCTCCCCCGGCTTGGCCAGCTCGCCCGTGGCCAGGTTGCGGCCGTAACAGGCAATGCACACCCCGTACTTGCTCTCGCAGGTCAGCGCCGACCGGATGCGAACCTTCTCGATGCCCGCATTCTCGATCGCCCGGGCGGTCGCCTCGTCAATCTGCTCGTTGTTCTTGGCCAGCACGGTTTTGCCATCGCGGGGATCGCGCACGTCGTCGCAGGCAAAGCGGCCAATGATGCGCTCGCTCAGCTTCACGACCTCGTCTTCCCCCTCGTAAATCGCCTGCACCCAAATCCCATTGCCGGTGCCGCAATCCTCCTCCCGGATAATCACATCCTGCGCCACATCCACCAGCTTGCGCGTCATATACCCCGAATCGGCCGTCTTCAGCGCCGTGTCGGCCAACCCCTTGCGCGCGCCGTGGGTCGAAATGAAATACTCCAACACGGTCAGACCCTCGCGGAAGTTGGAGAGAATCGGCTTCTCAATGATCGAGCCGTCCGGCTTCGCCATCAACCCGCGCACCCCGGCCAACTGGCGGACCTGCGCCTTGTTGCCCCGCGCGCCGGAGTCGACCATCAGGTAGACCGGATTGTACTCCGCCTTGCCCTGGTTCTTCTTCAGCGTCTCCAGCATCACGTTCGCAATCTGGTCCGTGCAGTGGGTCCAAATGTCGATCACCTTGTTGTAACGCTCGCCCGGCGTGATGACCCCCTTGCGATACTGCCGCTCCACATCCGCAATCTGCTTCTGCGCCGCCTCGATCTCCTGGTTCTTCTCCCGCGGAATGATCATGTCGTCGATCCCGATCGAACACCCGGAACGGGTGGCCTCCCGGAAGCCCAACTCCTTCAGCCGATCGAGCGTCTGCACCGTCCGCTCATGACCACACTGCTTGTAACAATTCCAGATGATATCCCCGATCTGCGACTTGCCCGCGCCTTTGTTGTAAAAGCCCAACTCCTCCGGCCAGATCTCGCTGAAAATCACCCGCCCCACCGTCGTCTCAATGATGCGCGCCTCGGCGTTGCCGTAAACCGTCTTGCGCTTGTAGTCCGGATTCTTCAGCCGAATCCGCGTGTGCGTCCGCACGCTCCCATCCCCATACGCGTACATCACCTCGTCCTTGGAGCCGAACAGCATCAGCCGCTCTCCCTCCTTGCGGGCCTGGCGCGGCTCCGCCGTCAAATAATACACCCCCAGCGTGATGTCCTGCGTCGGCGTCATGATCGGCTTGCCGCTCGACGGGCTGAAGATGTTGTTCGGCGCCATCATCAGCAGACGCGCCTCCATCTGCGCCTCCACCGACAAGGGCACGTGCACCGCCATCTGGTCCCCGTCGAAGTCCGCGTTGTAAGCCGTGCAAACCAGCGGGTGAATCCGGATCGCCTCGCCCTCGATCAACACCGGCTCGAAGGCCTGCACCGAAAGCCGATGCAAGGTCGGCGCCCGGTTCAACAACACCGAGTGCCCCTTCGTCACCTCCTCCAAAATGTCCCACACCTCCGGGGACTGCCGCTCGATCATCTTCTTGGCCGAGCGCACCGTGTGCACATACCCCAGTTCCTTCAACCGCCGAATGATGAACGGCTCGAACAACACCAGCGCCATCTTCTTCGGCAACCCGCACTGATGCAGCCGCAACTCCGGGCCGATCACAATCACCGAACGCCCCGAGTAGTCCACCCGCTTGCCCAACAGGTTCTGCCGGAACCGCCCGCTCTTGCCCTTGAGCATGTCCGACAGCGACTTCAAGGCCCGGTTGCCGGCCCCCGTCACCGCCCGACCATGACGCCCATTGTCAAACAGCGCGTCCACCGCCTCCTGCAACATCCGCTTCTCATTCCGAATGATCACCTCCGGCGTCTTCAATTGCAGGAGGTTCTTCAGCCGGTTGTTGCGGTTGATGACCCGACGGTAAAGATCGTTCAGATCGGAAGTGGCGAAGCGGCCGCCTTCCAGGGGCACCAACGGACGCAAGTCCGGGGGGATCACCGGCAACACCGTCAGGATCAACCACTCCGGCCGCATCTTCGACCCCTGGAAGCCCTGAAACAGCTTGATCCGCTTGGCCAGCTTCTTGCGAATCTGCTTGGACTTCGTCTCCGTCATCGCCACCTGCAGCTCGTCAATGCTCTTCTGCAGGTTGACGTTGGCCAGCGCGTCCCGCACGCCCTCCGCGCCCATCTTGGCCACGAACGCTTCCGGACTGTAGGTCTCCCGCGCCTCCCGATACTCCAACTCGCTGAGCAACTGGTGCTTCTTCAGCGGCGTGGACCCCGGATCGATCACCAGGTAATCCTCGTAGTAAATCACCCGCTCGAGATTGCGCGCCGTCATGTCCAGCATCAGCCCAATCCGCGACGGCATGCACTTGAAGAACCAAATGTGCGAGACCGGCACCGCCAACTCGATGTGCCCCATGCGCTCGCGCCGCACCCGCGACAACGTCACCTCCACCCCGCAGCGATCGCACACCACCCCGCGGTGCTTGATCCGCTTGTACTTGCCGCAGGAGCATTCCCAGTCCTTGACCGGCCCGAAGATGCGCTCGCAAAACAGCCCGCCCTTCTCCGGTTTGAACGTCCGATAGTTAATGGTCTCCGGGTTCTTCACCTCGCCCTTGGACCACGACCGGATGGACTCCGGGGACGCGACGTTGATCGCGACGTAGTCCACCAGGTTGACCTTGTCCAGGCCAAGCAATTCGCGCTGTGTCTCTTTAGTGCTGATCATGGCTGCGTGTGTGTGAGAATGAACCGAACGGGTCGGGATCAGAGGGCGGTAAGGACCGCCCCCGGCGTGACGGGCTGATCCAGCGGATTGGCGTAACCGACTTTCACATCGAGGCCCAGCGACTGCATCTCCTTCACCAGCACGTTGAACGATTCCGGCACGCCCGCCTCGAGCGCGTTGTCGCCCTTGACAATGCTCTCGTAAATCCGCGTGCGGCCTTGCACATCGTCCGACTTGACCGTCAGCAGCTCCTGCAGCGTGTAGGCCGCCCCGTATGCCTCCATCGCCCAAACCTCCATCTCCCCGAACCGCTGACCGCCATACTGCGCCTTGCCCCCCAGCGGCTGCTGCGTCACCAGCGAGTAAGGCCCCACCGCCCGGGCGTGAATCTTGTCCGCCACCAGGTGCCCCAGCTTCATCATGTAAATGAACCCCACCACAATCTCCTGGTCAAACGGCTCGCCCGTCCGCCCGTCATACAACGTGGCCTTGCCGTTCTCTCCCACCAGGGTGACCTGACTCGTCTTGCGCACATGGTCGCTCGCCTTCTGGATCATCTCGCGGATGTCCCGCTCCTTGATCCCATCGAAGACCGGCGTCGCTATCTTGGTGCCCAACACCCGACAGGCCCACCCCAGGTGCGTCTCCAACACCTGCCCCACGTTCATGCGCGAAGGCACCCCCAGCGGATTCAACACGATGTCCACCGGCGTCCCGTCGGCCATGAACGGCATGTCCTCCTCCGCCACAATCCGCGCCACCACCCCCTTGTTGCCGTGCCGCCCCGCCATCTTGTCGCCCACCGAAAGCTTCCGCTTCGAGGCAATGTAAACCTTCACCTGCTTGATGATCCCCGTGTCCACCTCGTCCCCAGACTCCACCCGCTCCATCTCCTCGTCATGCTGCATCTGCAGGTCGTCGAATTTCTTCTTAAAACTCCCGATAATCTCGTTGATCTTGTTCCGGATCGGCGACGGGTCGATCTCAATCCGATCATACACCTGAGCCAGCTTGCGCAGCAGGGTCTTGGTGATCTTCCGATTGGCCGGGATGATGATCTCCCCCGTCTCGCTGTTGACCACGTCCAGCGGAATCTTCTCGCCCAGGAGGATGTTCGAGAGGGCCTCCGTCAACTGCTCCCGCAACTCCTCCACCTTCTGCCGGAATTCCTCCTCCACCTGCTTGGTGTGCTTCTTGTTGTCCGACAAGGTCGGCTTGACCGGCAGCTTGTCCGCCTCCTTCTTCGCCGACACCTTCACGTCCATCACAATCCCATACGTCCCCGACGGCACCTTCAGCGAGGTGTCCTTCACGTCGGCGGCCTTCTCGCCGAAGATCGCCCGCAACAGCCGCTCCTCCGGCGCCAACTCCGTCTCCGACTTGGGCGTGATCTTGCCCACCAGAATGTCACCCGGCTTCACCTCCGCGCCGATCCGAATCACCCCGTCCAAACCCAGGTTCTTTAGGGCTTCCTCGCCAAGATTCGGAATGTCCCGGGTGATCTCCTCCGGCCCCAGCTTGGTGTCCCGCGCCCCCACCTCGAACTCCTCAATGTGAATTGACGTGAACACGTCCTCCTTCACAATCCGCTCGCTGATCAGGATGGCATCCTCGAAGTTGTAGCCGTTCCACGGCATGAACGCCACCAGCACGTTCCGCCCCAAGGCCAGCTCCCCGTGACGCGTGCACGGCCCGTCGGCAATCACTTGCCCCTTCTTCACCACGTCGCCCTTGTGCACCAGCACCTGCTGATTGATGCAGGTGGCCGCGTTCGAGCGCATGAACTTCCGCAACCCATACACGTGCACCCCGGCCGCCGAGTCGGTCTTGATCTTCTTCTTGCCCTCAGGCAGCTTGCCATCGGCGGTCACCACCACCTGGCTCGCCGACACCGAGGCCACCTTCCCCCCTTCCTCCGCCACAATCACCGCGCAGGAATCGCGCGCCACCCGATCCTCCAGCCCGGTCGCCACCAGCGGATCCTCCGTCACCAGCAACGGCACCGCCTGCCGCTGCATGTTCGAACCCATCAGCGCGCGGTTGGCATCGTCGTGCTCCAAAAACGGAATCAACCCGGCCGCCACCGAGACCAACTGCTTCGGCGACACGTCCATGTAGTCCACCTTCGCCGGTTCCACATCCAGGAAGTCACCCTTCGAACGACACGTCACCCCCTCCGTCGTGAAATGCCCCTTCTCGTCAATCTGCGCGTTCGCCTGCGCAATGATGTAGCCCTCCTCCCGGTCCGCGGTCAGGTAGTCCAACTCGCCCGTGACCCGCCCCTTCACCACCTTCCGATACGGCGTCTCGATGAACCCGAAATCGTTCACCCGCGCAAAGGTCGCCAGCGACGCGATCAGCCCAATGTTGGGGCCTTCCGGAGTCTCGATCGGACAGATCCGACCGTAATGCGACGGGTGCACGTCCCGCACCTCGAAGCCCGCCCGGTCCCGGCTCAATCCCCCCGGTCCCAGCGCCGATAAGCGGCGCTTGTGCGTCAACTCCGCCAACGGGTTGATCTGATCCATGAACTGGCTTAACTGGCTGCGACCGAAAAAGTCCCGCACCACCGCGGACAGCGCCTTCGGATTGATCAGTTTCTGCGGCGTCATGGACTCCACCGTCTGATCGAACAGCGTCATCCGCTCCTTCACCAACCGCTCCGTCCGGGCCAACCCCACCCGACACTGGTTGGCCAGCAGTTCCCCTACCGTCCGGATCCGGCGGCTGCCCAGGTGGTCGATGTCATCCACACTGCCCTCGCCCTTCTTCAACCGCAGCAGATACTTGGTCGCCGCCACCAAGTCCTCCTTCGTCAAAATGCGCGATTCGTTGTGGGCCAAACCCAACTTCTGGTTGATCTTGTAACGACCCACCCGGCCCAGATCATACCGCTTCGGATCGAAAAACAACCGCTTGATCAAGGCGCGCGCGTTGGCGGCGGTGGGGGGATCGCCCGGACGCAACCGGCGATAAATGTCCTTGAGCGCCTCCTCCTCGTTCTTGGCCGGATCCTTCTTCAAACACTTGATCACGATGCCATCGTCCACCGTCGTGTCCACCACCTTGATCTTGGTGAAGCCCAACTCCGCGATCTGCTTGATCACCGCCTTCGAGAGCGGCTCGAACGCGCGCGCCACCACGATCCCCTTGTCCGCATCGATCGCGTCCTCGATCAACACCTTGTTCTGAATCGTGTCCAACGCCTCCGCCTGCCGCACCGAGAGCTCCTCGATCTCGTAGAACAGCTTGAGGATCTCCGCGTCCGTCCCCCGCGCCTTCTCCTCGTCCTTGCTGCCCTTGCCGTCCCCATCGAGGAAGGCCAGAGCCCGAAAGAACGTCGTGGTCAGGAACTTCCGCCGCCGCTTCTTGCGGTCCAAATAAACGTAGAGCAAATCGCTCGTGTCAAACTGCGCCTCATACCACGAACCCCGGTCCGGAATGATCCGGAACGAATGGAGCATCTTGCCGTTAGGATGCTGCGTCGCCTCGAAGGCCAACCCGGGCGACCGGTGCAACTGGCTCACAATCACCCGCTCCGCCCCGTTAATCACAAACGTCCCCTGCGGCGTCATCAGCGGCAACTCGCCCATGAACACCTTCTCCTCCTTGGCCACCTTCGTCTCCTCCCGCAGCGCAAAGGTCACGTGCAGCGGAGCCCCAAACGTCAACCCCTCGCGCAAGCACTCCAGCCAGTCCAGCTTCGGCTCGCCAATGTCGTAGCTCACAAAATCCAACACCGTCTTCCCATCGTAGCTCTCGATGGGGAAAACCTCGGTGAAGACCGCCTGCAAACCCAAGTTCCGGCGCCGGGACGGCGCCACCCCCGCTTGGAGGAACTCCAAGTAGGAATTGACCTGAATCTCAATCAGGTTCGGCGGGGCGATCACTTCTTTGATCTTCCCGAAATTCGTGCGTTCAGTCGTTCGCGTGGGCATGGTCGAGCTTAACAGGATGGGCGGCCAACGCGGCCGCAATGCAGTGTGTCACCAGACGGCAGAGAACCGGTCGCCCCAGGAGTAGCCTCCCGGGACCGCCGGCAAGTTCGATGGACATCCAACTTCGTGCGTCGTTCGAGATTCGTGTTCAACGAGCTCTGACACTTCAAACGGAGGCCGGACGGCGAGATCCCCCGCCGCCGGCCACCTCTGGATGGGGCTACTTGAGTTCCACCTTCGCGCCCGCATCCTCCAGCTTCTTCTTGGCCGCTTCCGCATCGGCCTTCGGCGCGCCTTCCAAAACGGCCTTGGGCGCCCCTTCCACCAACCCCTTGGCCTCGGCCAACCCCAACCCCGCCTTCACCTCGCGGACCGCCTTGATCACGGCAATCTTCTTGTCCGCCGGAACCGACGCCAAAATGACGTCGAACGCAGTCTGCGCCTCCGCCACCGGCGCCGCCGGACCTCCGGCCGCGGGAGCGCCCGCCGCCGCGACCGCCACCGGGGCCGCCGCACTCACGCCCCACTTCTCTTCCAGCTTCTTCACCAAATCCGCCGTCTCCAAAACGGTCAGCTTGCTCAGTTCTTCCACTAACGCTGCAATGTCTGCCATAGGTTGCCTTTCAGTCTCGTCGTCTCCCGGAGCCCCGGGAGGATTAAGCGAACCGCCGCCCGCCGACGATTTACTTCGTTGTTCTTGTCGTATCCCCCGCCTTGCGCAGGCGGGAAAAGCCCTGGCGCCACCGATCCAGGCGGACGCCGAAATCCATCACGCGGACTTGCCTTGATCCGCCCGCACCTGCAACACACGGGCCAAGCGGGCCGCCGGCTCGTTCAAGAGTCGAACCAACTGCGCCGCCGGGGCCTGCAGCACGCCGAGCAGCTTGCCCCGCAGCACATCCAGCGGAGGCAAATCCGCCAGCGTGACCACATCCTCTACCTCCAACCGGCGGTTGCCCAAATAAGCGAACCTCACCTTCGGTTTGTCAAACTCGGCCTGGAATGTCTTCACGACCTTCGAGGCCGCACAGACATCCTTCTGGCCCGTCACCACCGCCAACTGACCCGCCATCGACCCCCCAACATCCCCGATCCCAGCCTCCTGCACGGCCACCCGGAAGATCGAATTCTTGACCACATGGACCTCGGCCCCCGCCGCCCGGAGCCGGCCGCGCAGTTCCGTGAACGCCGCCACCCCCAAACCCCGGTAGTCCACGACGATGAAAAACGGCGAGGCATTCAGCCGCGCCACGTATTCGTTCGTAACAAGTTTTTTCTCAGCTCGCATGGGATGAAAAGGATTGAAATCAGACCGCCGACCCAAATTCGCGTATGTCCAACCGAAGCGGCGGACTCATCGTGGCCGAAATCGTGCAGGAATGCACAAACTCCCCACGCACGCTGGTCGGACGCGCCTTGACCACCGTGTGGATCACCGCCGACGCGTTCTCCGCAATCTGCTGCGGCGTGAACGATAGTTTCCCCACCGGCACATGCACGTTGCCCGCCTTGTCAACCTTGAACTCCACCCGGCCCGCCTTCACCTCTTTCACCGCCTTGGCCGTGTCGTCCGTCACCGTGCCCGTCTTCGGATTCGGCATCAAACCCCTCGGGCCCAAGACCTTGCCCAACTTCCGAACCTCGGTCATCGCCTCGGGCGTCGCCACCGCCACGTCGAAGTCCGCCCACCCCTCCTTGCACTTGTTAATCAAGTCCTCGAAGCCCACAAACTCCGCCCCCGCTGCCACCGCGGCATCCGCGGCTGGCCCCGGCTTGGTAAACACCAAGACCCGCACCACCTTCCCGCTCCCATGCGGCAACGGGACGGTCCCGCGTACCATCTGATCCGATTGCTTCGGATCCACCCCCAGCCGAAAGGCCAGGTCGATGGTCTCGTTGAACTTGGCCTTCGGAAACTTGACCAGTATGTCCACGGCCTCCTTCAACGGGTAGGCCTTGGACGCATCCGCCATCTCGGCGGCCTTCCGATATCGCTTGCTTGGCATGTCTTGATGTGCGGTTCGTGCGAGCCCGTCTCCGGGCTCTCCCGCGTTCCGGGTTAGTCGACGACCTCGATGCCCATGCTGCGGGCGGTGCCCGCCACGAGCCGAAACGCTGCCTCGTCGGTCACAGCGTTGATATCCTTCTTCTTGATCTTGATGATCTCCATCACCTGCTTGCGAGTCACCTTGCCCACTTTTTCCTTGTTCGGTGTCTTCGACCCCGAGGCGACCCCGGCCGCCTTCTTCAAGAGCACCGAGGCCGGCGGCGACTTGGTGATGAACTTGAACGACTTGTCCTGGTAGACGGTGATGATCACCGGAATCACCATGCCCGGCTGGTCCTTGGTGGCGGCGTTGAATTCCTTGCAGAATCCCATGATGTTCACCCCGTGCTGCCCCAGCGCGGGGCCCACCGGAGGAGCCGGATTCGCCTGCCCCCCGGGAATCTGCAGCTTGATGATGCCTGTGACTTTCTTTGCCATAGAACGTTACGCTTTCTCCACCTGCCAATACTCGAGCTCCACCGGGGTGTTCCGGCCAAAAATATTCACCGTCACCTTCAACTTGCCCCGCTCCGGATCGATCTCCTCGATCACCCCGCTGAAGTTCAGGAACGGACCGTCATTGATCTTCACCGTCTCCCCCACATCAAAGCTGACCTTAGGCTTCTCCCGATCCTCGGAATCCGCGATCTGATCCTTGATCACCGCAATCTCCTCGGGCGCCACCGGCACCGGACGATCCCCCCCAATGAAACCAATCACTCCCTGCGTCTCCCGGATGAAATACCAGGGCTTGTCCAACAGCCGCTGGTTCTCGTCGAGCAACGCCATGTCAATGTAGACATACCCGGGATGCAGCTTGCGCGTGGTGACCGTCTTCTTCCCCCCCCGCACCTCCGCCACCTTCTCCATGGGCACCAACACCTCCCGAATATACTCGCCCATCTCCTCGGCCTTCGCCCGCTTCTCGATGCTGTCCTTCACCTTCATCTCCTGCCCGGAGAGGGTGTGCAGGACGAACCATTGGCTTTTCATGGTCGAATGAGGGGCTTACAGAACCCAGGTGATCACGCGCGAAACCACCTGATCCACCGCCACCGTGAAGGCCCCCAGCAAAATGGTCGCGACCGTCACGACCGCCGTGGAACCCTTCAGTTCCGCCACCGACGGCCAGGTGCACTTCCGCAGTTCCTCCCGCGTCTCCAGCACATAGCGGGACAAGGCCGCCAAATGGCCCTTCCGCCACAGGTAGGCAAACACGCCCGCGGCCAGCGCAATCCAAATCAGATAAAGATAATCTTTCATAGATATTGGCGGAGGGGGAGGGATTCGAACCCCCGAGGGTGTTTAGCCCTAGCGGTTTTCAAGACCGCCGCAATCGACCGCTCTGCCACCCCTCCGCGCCGGACTGGATGGCAGGGCGTGAGGGACTCGAACCCCCAACCAACGGTTTTGGAGACCGCTACTCTACCAATTGAG
>CAZVRY010000190.1:0-13494 GCA_964629545.1 uncultured Verrucomicrobiota bacterium
GAACCCCACTGCCCCTCCCCCCACCCACCTTCACCCCGTCGAAATCCTCCTCGTCGAAGATGAACCCGGTGACGTCTACCTCACCCAGGAAGCCCTCCGCACCGCCCGCATCCTCAACCGCGTCCACGTGGTCGAAGACGGCGTCGAAGCCCTCGCCTTCCTGCGTCGGGCCGGCCCCTTCGCCTCTGCCCCTCGCCCTGACCTCATCCTCCTGGACCTCAATCTGCCCCGCAAGGACGGCCGCGAGGTGCTCGCCGAGATCAAACAGGACCCGGAACTCGGCGTCATCCCCGTCGTGATCCTCACCACCTCCAAGGCCGACGAAGATATCCTCCGCACCTACCGCCTCCACGCGAATTGCTACGTCACCAAACCCGTGGACCTCGACCAGTTCCTCGCCGTGATCCGCGCCACCCAAGACTTCTGGCTCAGCATCGTGAAACTCCCCCGCCCCCACCCCCACCCTTGAGCCCTGCCCCCGCCCAACCCGCCACCCCGCTCTCTCCATGCCTGACTCCCCGCTCCGCCTCCTGCTCCTGGACGACGAACCGGCCCAAATCTACCTCGTCCGCGAACAACTCCGAGGCGTGCCTCGTCCGCCCTTCGACCTCACCTCCGCAGAGTCCCTCCAGGAGGGACTCCAACTCCTCGCCTCGGGCCGATTCCAAGTCCTCCTCCTCGACCTCAACCTGCCCGACAGCTTCGGGCCCGACACCTTCGCCAAAGTCCATGCCCGCTTCCCTGACCTCCCCGTCGTGGTCCTCACCAGCCTCGAAGACGAGGAGACCGGCGAACGGCTCGTCCAGGCCGGGGCCCAGGATTACCTCGTCAAAGGCCAACTCCAGGGAGTCAATCTCGCCCGCACCCTCCGCTACGCGCTCGAACGGAAAGCCGCCCAGGTCGAACGCGAACGCCTGATCGCCGAACTCAAACAGGCCCTCGCCGAAGTCAAAACCCTCAGCGGCCTCATCCCCATCTGCGCCCGCTGCAAGAAGGTGCGCGACGACCGCGGCTTCTGGGGACAGGTCGAGTCCTACGTGCAACAACGCTCCCACGCCACCTTCAGCCACGGCCTCTGCCCCGAATGCATCGCCTACTACAGCGCCCAGGCCGGCCTCACCCCCAAAAGCTAGCGAGGCGTGACCTCAGACCCGCTCCGGCCCCCATTTTCGTGCAACGCGCCTTCGCCGTCTGGACCCCAATCTCCACGCCTCGCTCTGTAGAATCCCTCCCCCCCGCGCACCGCGGAGGAGAGGGAACTCGAAAGGACGCCCGAACCGCCGCGTCCGCTCTCGCGCGCGGCTAGGCCGTGCCCGCCACCGGCACCGTCACCGGGTCCTTGAAGATGTTGTGCACGCTGGGCATCGGCGGGATCAGCGTGCGGAAGGAACCATACTGCATCTTCGACGCGTCCGTGTAGAGCAACTCCGGCCCATACTTGAACGTGTTGTTCAGCATCGCGTCCCACTCCACTTCGCCCCCCGTGTAGGCCGCCTCCCGGCCCATGATGGCCGTCAGGGTGCTGTCCGTCACGTTCTTGGCCTCGTTCAGCTCCGTGTTGTTGACAATGGCATTGATCAAGTCGATGTGCTCCTGCGTGTAGGGATCGCCGTGCGTCAACTTCAACTCGGACCGCCACCGGGGCGCCCCCTTCTTCATGATCGTCCCTCCCGGATTCGCGGTGCCCAAGGTCCCATGCACCGCCTCGCTCACCGACGACCAGGCCCGCTTGATCTGGCCACAATAGGAATACATCCGCACCCCGCCTTCATACTCGTACTCGATCGCGAAGTTGTCCCAAATCTCGCCCGCCTTGTTCCCCAACTGCTGGCGCGCCCCCATCCCCCAGCAGCGCCGCGGATGCCCGTTCATGATCCAATTGCACACGTCCAGGTTGTGCACGTGCTGCTCGCAAATGTGGTCGCCACAGAGCCAGATGTAGTGATACCAGTTGTGAATCTGCTTCTCGAGCTCGCTGTTGCCCTGCTCGCCGCGATGCCAAATCGGCCCCCCATTCACCCAATACGCCCGCAGCGTCACCACGTCCCCAATCGCCCCATCCTGGATCCGCTTGATCGTGTCGACGTAGCCCGCCTGATGCCGACGCTGGGTGCCCGCCGCCACCTTGAGCCCCTTGGTCTTCGCCATCTCGTAGGCCGCATACATGATCTGGCACCCCGGCCCATCCACCGCCACCGGCTTCTCCATGAACACGTGCTTGCCCATCTCAATGCAGGCCTTGAAGTGCGGCGGACGAAACCCGGGCGGCGTCGCCAGAATCGCGTAGTTCACCCCGGGCTCCGAGAGCGCCTTCAGGTAACCGTCAAACCCGCTGAAACACTTCGACTCCGGCACCCCAAAGTTCCGGTTCCCGCTTAACGCCTGCTGCGGGAACATGTCGGCCACCGCCAGGATCTTCCCCTCCACCCCGGCCACCTTGGCCGCCTCGAGGAAGTTGCGCCCCGCCCCGCCCCCTCGCCCGCCTACCCCGATGATCACGGCGTTGATCGACTGCTTGTTCTGGGCGTTAACCAGGGCCGGGAACCCAACCCCGGCAGCCGCCGTCGCCGCCAAGAGTGAGCTGTTCTTCAAGAAATCCCGACGCGACACGGTCGCACGGTCGTTGGATAGGGAGTCGTTTTGCATGGAATGCTGACGGGGGTTTACGGTTAATATTCACGCCCAGGTGGGCGGGAAAACGACCGCCACGCCTTGCCAACAGCATTACACGCGGCGGTCGTTCGCATGGGCCCAGCATAAGGGTTCCTCAGCCCGCAACGCAACCCCCATTCCAGAAATCGAATTCCTGTTGAAATGGTCCCCTCCCTTTCCTAGCCTCCTATCTATGCATCCGCTTCCCCGCACGCTGGCCCTGCTCCTCCTCTCCGCCACCCCCACCCTCGCCGCCTCCAAACCACTCACCATCGCCGTCATCCCTAAAGGAACCACCCACGAGTTCTGGAAATCCATCAACGCCGGCGCCGTCCAAGCCCAACGCGAACTCGCCACCCAAGGCACCCCCGTCGAAATCTTCTGGAAAGGCCCCCTCAAAGAAGACGACCGCGACCAGCAAATCCAGGTCGTCGAGAATTTTATGACCCGCCGCGTCAGCGGCATCGTCCTCGCCCCCCTCGACTCCCAAGCCCTCGCTAAACCCGTCCACACCGCCCTCGCCGCTAACATCCCGGTCGTCATCATCGACTCCAACCTCAAGTCCGACCGCATCGTCAGCTTCGTCGCCACCGATAACTACAAAGGCGGCCAAATGGCCGCCCAACACCTCGCCCAACTCCTCGGCGGCCAAGGGAAGGTCATCCTCCTCCGCTATGCCGTCGGCTCAGCCAGCACCGAGGCCCGCGAAGCCGGCTTCCTCGACGTCCTGCGTCAAGATCACCCCGCCATCAAAATCATCTCCTCCGACCAATACAGCGGCGCCACCCGCGAATCCGCCTACGCCGCGTCCCAAAACCTCCTCAACCGCTTCGGCCGCGAAGTCCAGGGCATCTTCTGCCCCAACGAACCCACCACCGTCATGATGGCCAAGGCCCTCCGCGATATCGGCAAAGCCGGCGGCCAAGTCAAAATGGTCGGCTTCGACGCCGGCACCCTCTCCGTCCAAGACCTCAAAAACGGCGACGTCCAGGGCCTCGTCGTCCAAAACCCCGTCCGCATGGGCTACCTCGGCGTCCTTACCCTCGTCGCCCATCTCCAAGGCCGCCCCATCGAAAAACGCGTCGACACCGGCGTCACCCTCGTCACCGCGCAAAACATGAACCAACCCGACATCCAGGGACTCCTCTACCCCCCACTCGAACAATACCTCGGCAAATAACGCCCCCACCCTACTCCTACTCCTACTCCTTCCCCTACTCCTAATCCTAATCCTAATCCCACCCCTAATCCTGCCCCTCGCCTTCATCCCAACCCCCATCCAACCCCCCAACCCCTCCCTCTCGCCCCCTCCCACCCCTCAACCCCATCCCCCAATCCCCTTGCGCCTCCCCACCCCATGAGCGTCCCACCCCCGTCGCCCGCACGACTGCGCATGACCGAGGTCCGCAAGAGCTTCGGCGCCACCCACGCGCTCAAAGGGGTCTCGTTCCACGTCCAACCGGGTGAGGTCCACGCGCTCATCGGCGAAAACGGGGCCGGAAAAAGCACGCTGATGAAGGTCCTCAGCGGTGCCCACTCCCCCGACGCCGGCACCATCGAACTCGAAGGCCGTCCCTTCCGCCCCTCCGGCCCGCTCGAGGCCCGCCGCCAGGGCATCGCCATGATTTACCAGGAGCTCAACCTCGCCCCCCACCTCAGCGTGGAGGAGAATATCCTCCTGGGTGATGAACCCCACCACTTCGGCTGGCTGGACCGCCGCAAACGCCGGGACCTCGCCCGCGCGGCCCTCGCCGAACTCCACCACCAAAACATCCCCCTCCACGCCCCCGTCGTCACCCGCACCATCGCCGAACAGCAAGTGGTCGAAATCGCCCGCGCCCTCGTCGGCGAACCCAAGGTGCTCATCATGGACGAGCCGACCAGCAGCCTCACCCAGGTCGATACCCAGAACCTCTTCCAGGTTATCCGACGCCTCAAAGCCCGCGGCGTCAGCATCGTCTACATCAGCCATTTCCTCGAAGAATGCCAGGCCGTCTGCGACCGCTATACCGTCCTCCGCGACGGGGAAAGCGTGGGCGACGGTATCATGCGTGAGGCCTCCCTCGACCATATCATTCGGCTTATGGTCGGACGCGACATCACCGAGATCTACCCCCGCACCCCCCACCCCATCGGCCCACCCGTCCTCGAAGTCCGCGGTCTCGCCGGCCTCCTCAAACCCCGCGACGCAACCTTCACCCTCCGCCAGGGCGAAATCCTGGGCATCGCCGGACTCGTCGGAGCCGGCCGCACCGAAACCCTCCGGGCCTGCTTCGGCCTCGACCGGCTTCGCACCGGCGACATCGCCGTGTTCTCCCGTCCTAGCCCGACCTGCTCCCCGGCCCGCCGCCTGGCCGAAGGCATCGGTCTCCTCAGCGAAAACCGAAAAGAAGAAGGCCTGCTCCTCAACCGCAGCCTCGCCGACAACCTCACCCTCACCCGCTTCGCCCCCGTCCTCCGCGGAGGCCTCATCAGCCCCAACCGGCACCGCGATGTCGCCTCCCACCTCATGCAACAACTCGACGTCCGCGCCCGGGACCCCCTGCAATCCGTCGGCGAACTCTCCGGCGGCAACCAACAGAAAATCGCCCTCGGCCGCCTCCTGCACCACGACGCCCGCATCCTCCTCCTCGACGAACCTACCCGCGGCATTGACGTCGGCAGCAAAGCCCAAATCTATCGCCTCATGGGCCAACTCGCGGCCCAAGGCAAAGCCGTCCTCTTCGTCAGCTCCTACCTCCCGGAACTCCTCGGGGTCTGCGATTCCATCGCCGTCATGTGCCGCGGCCGACTCTCCGAAATGCGGCCCGCCGCCGACTGGACCGAACACAGCATCATCGCCGCCGCCATCGGCCAAACCGATCCCCCTCCCCATGCCCCCCCCTGACAATCCCCACCCCCCCACCGACCCTCCCATCGCCCATCATCAGCACCGCCCAACCATGAACCGGTAACTCCCCTCCCGCCCCCATGTCCGTAACCTCCCCCACCCGATCCTGGACCCTCCCCGCCCTGCTTAACGCCCTGGGTCCTGTCTTTGGCCTCGCCCTGGTCATTGGCCTCTTCTCCCTTAGCTCCGAGGTCCGCCCCTACTTCCTGACCGGCGCCAACTTCAAAATCGTCCTCACCCAAACCGTCATCGTCGCCATCGCCGCCCTCGGCATGACCATGATCATTGTCAGCGGAGGCATCGACCTCAGCGTCGGCTCGGTCGTCGCCCTCACCAGCGTCGTCGCCGCCAAACTCATCGTCGCTGGCTACGGCCCCACGACCGTTGTGGCCCTGACCGTCCTGGCCGGGGCCGGCATCGGACTGATCAATGGGAGCGTGGTCGCCGCCTTCGGCATGCTGCCCTTCATCGTCACCCTCGGCATGATGGGCATTGCTCGCGGATCCGCCAAGTGGCTCGCCAGCAACCAGACGGTCAACGCCCCGGAGAACCCGCTCAATAACCTCATGGCCCTGGTGGAACCAACCCAACTTCTCCCCTTTCCCCCAGGCGTCTGGATCGCCATCGCCCTCGCCGTCCTCATGATTGTCGTCATGAACCGCACGGTCTTCGGTCGCTACGTCTTCGCCATCGGCTCCAACGAGTCCACCGCCCGCCTCTGCGGCATCCGCGTCCTGGGCATGAAGGTGCTCATCTACGCCCTCTCCGGCCTCTTCTTCGGCCTCTCCGGCCTCATGCAATGCTCCCGTCTCACCCAGGGCGACCCCTCCGTCGCGGTCGGCCTCGAACTCGATGTCATCGCCGCGGTCGTCATCGGAGGCGCCAGCCTCAGCGGCGGGGCCGGCAGCATCATGGGCTCCCTCATCGGCGCCCTCATCATGGCCGTCCTCCGCAACGGCTCCAACCAAATGGGCTGGCCCACCTACATGCAGGAAATCATCATCGGCGTCGTCATCATCTTCGCCGTCGGCCTCGACCGCCTCCGCCAATCCCGCGCCGCTCGCTAAGGTTCTGTGCAACAATAACTTCGAGCGCGGAGAACTCCGGCGTTACCGCATGCCTCGTCGAGACCTCCCCTCGCAATCCTCCGTTCGCTATCCCCCATCCGGTCAGTCGAACGCCAGCGCCTGCTGCAATAATTGCGGCAATTGCCCCAGGATCGCCGCATCGCTCGCCACCAACGTCGCCCCCGCCGTCTGGGCCGCCGCCTGGCCCGCCGCCGCCCGCTGCTTGTCCCGGACCCCGCTGAAGACAATCACCGGAATATGCCGTGTCGCCTCCCCCTCGCGAAACACCCGCAGCACCTCGACCATATCCGCTTTGTTCGAATCCCATTCCACTAACACCACCAGTGCCCGCTCCGCCTCCGCCACCCGACGCAAGTGGTCCGGCTCCGTGACGACCTGCACCCGATAGTCGAGATCCTGGAGCCGGTTCACCAATTGGCTCCCCGGCAGCAGGTTCTCGTAGCACACCAGCGCAAGCGGTTTGGTCATGCCTCCCAGCTTGGAACAGCTACCCTGCTTTTGCAAAAGCAATCCCCTCCGCTGCAGCAGTTCTCATTTTGAAAGTCGGACGGCCCCTCACCCGGCCTCTGGCCACCCCCTCCATGCCGAAGGGATTCCCCCTGCCCATGAATCCCCCAGCCCTTCGGGCCACCACTTCGCATGAAAATCGCCCCTTGGTATTCAACGACTTGGTCCTATTTTCGGGGTAACCAGGGCAGCAGAACGAGTGCAGAAGGCAGCCTCCCAACTCCTAATCCTAATCCTAATCCTAATCCTAATCCTAATCCTAATCCTAATCCTAATCCCATCCCCCTCCGGTTCCTGGGTTCAATGCGCGATTCTGATCGGGAAGTCCTCCCCATGAACCGTCGCGGTTTTTCACGCACTGGTGCCTAGGGTCTGTGCGAGAATAACTTCGGGTGTTTTTACCCAGACCCTTACTCCAGTTTCAACCCGTCCAGCGCACTCTCCAGACTGTTCAACGCCGGCGGCGCCGGCGGGGGCGCCAGGATTTGGCGAAGATATAAGATCGCATCCGGGATGTTCTGGACCGAACGCGGCAGCGTCGCTCCGGCCGCGTTCGGATGCCCCCCACCCTGCAACTGCTGGGCCACCTTCAGCGCCCCGCCCTGCCGGCTCCGCAGGCTGACCAACACCGTCCCGTTCCCCTTCCGAAACAACGTCAACAAGACCGGATAGGGCGTGGCCTGCTCCTCCAACAACCGGTGCACGATCAGATTCGTGTTCCCAATCACGGTGTTCACATACCCCGCCGTCGGAGAAATCTCGACCACGTTGCGCCGGCTCCACTCGAACCCGAGCGGGTCCTCCACCCGGTGCTTCACCGCCATCACCTCCAGCAACGGATGATCCAAGAGCCGCTCCGGCTCGTAATCGATCAACGCCGCCAAGTTCCAGAAACCATAGGTCTTCACCAAACTGGCGTAATCGTTGGCCAGCGCAAAATCAGGGTCGTCCTCCAAGAACAAGTCCGCCACGTCATTCAGCCGGACCACCCGGTCCAACGCCGGCGTGCCCATCCCGTGCTCGCGGCACAACTCGTAACACAGCAACCCCGCTGACTTGCCCGGATCGTGGATCAAGACCGCCTGCTTCGGCGCCAACTCCGTCGCATGATGGTCCACAATCACCCAATTCGGCCGATCCAGCCTCGCCTCGAAGGTCAGATCCGCCACCCACGCCGCCTTCTCGGTCAAGGGCCGCTGCTTCCAGTTGTGATTGTGATACGCCTGTAACGGGGCCGCGCAGTTGAACACCTTGCGCGCCAAACGACGCAACAGCAACCCAGACAGCAGCCCGTCCAAATCGCTCTCGTGCGTCAAAATCACATCCGGCCTCGACAATGTCAGCGACACGCGCCGACAGTACGCGCCCACCGGCCGCAACGCCAGCGTGACTTTCGCCGCCGCCAGCCCCGCCAGCCCCGCGAATCGGGCTTCCTTTCACGCCTCCCTTGCACCATCCTCACCCTCGCCTGCCACCCCAACCTCACCTCGCCCATGCCCCTGAGCGCCCACGAACTCCTCGACCGCAACCGCCGCGAATTGCTCGACCTCTCGACCCGCAACCGCCTCCTCGCCATCCCCCCAGCCACCTCCTCCGCCCGCCTGATCCACCTCCTCGACGAACTCAGCGACGAGGTGTTCCGCCTCCTCGTCCAGGAACGTAAAGCCCTCGCCTTCCTCCCCGGCCCAGCCTCCCACACCCCAAACCTCATCCCCGCCGAGGCCACGCCCACACCGGCCCCGCCCGACGACCACCAAGCCCTCTCCCTCCCCCAACCCGAGGAAGACCCCGTCGACCCCGCCACCGGACTCGCCCGACGACACACCGACGCCCGCCTCCAAACCGGGCTCAGCTCCGAAGGCCTCCAGCGCCGACTCCTGGACCTCCACCGCGATGCCCTCGCCATGATCGAGGAACAAGGAGTCAACGTGCTCTACCTCGCCCTCGGCCAGCTCCGATGGTTCGAAGCGGCCCACCCCGATACCCCGCGCCTCGCCCCCCTCCTCCTCCTCCCCGTCGAACTCCAACGCCGCACCGCCTCCGACCGCTTCCTCCTCCGCGCCCGCGAAGAGGACCTCGAGGAAAACCTCTCCCTGCGCGCCCGTCTGTTCAGCGACTTCCACCTCGAACTCCCCCCCTTCCCCGACCCCGATGACCTCCGCCCCACCGCCTACTTCGCGTCCGTCGCCGACGCCATCCGCGACCACGCCCCGTGGGAAGTCCTCCCCAACGCCATGGCCCTCGGGTTCTTCTCCTTCGCCAAGTTCCTCATGTACCGCGACCTCGACCCTGCGAGCTGGCCGACCCCTGCCCACCTGCTCCAGCACCCCTTCGTCCAAGGCCTCCTCCAAGGCGGCCTCCCCGAACAGGCCCCCCCACTCCCCGAAGATGCTGACCTCGATACCCTCATCCCCGTCGCCCGCCTCGACCATGTCGTGGACGCCGATAGCTCCCAAACCCTCGCCATCGAAGCCGTCCGCCAAGGCCGCAGTACCGTGGTCCAAGGACCCCCGGGAACCGGCAAAAGCCAGTCCATCACCAACCTCATCGCCACCGCCGTCCTCGACGGCAAACGCGTGCTCTTTGTGGCCGAGAAACTCGCCGCCCTCGAAGTCGTCAAACGCCGCCTCGAGCGCGAAGGACTCGGGCCCCTCTGCCTCGAACTCCATAGCCACAAAGCCAGCAAACGCGCCGTCCTCGAAGAACTCGGCCGCACCTGGAAACTCGGACGCCCCAAAGCCAAGGACCTCGAATCCCTGCTTCCCAAACTCGAACGCCATCGCGATACCCTGAACGGCCATATCGCCGCCCTCCACGAGCCTCTCCCCCCCTCGCAGCTCAGCCCCTTCGCCATCATCGGCCATCTCCTCGCCCTCGGCCCCCCCACCCCTGCCGCCGCCGACCTCACCCTGCCCGACGCCCCGCGGTGGACCGGCCCCGACCTCGAGGAACGCCGACACCTCGTCGCCGAACTGACGACCCGACTGCAGGAACTCGGGATCCCTAACCACCACCCCTGGCGAGGCGCTCGCCGCGCCTCCATCCTCCCCCTCGACCTCAACCCCCTCGCCACCCAAATCGAAAAGCTGGCGCCCACCTTGCAACGACTGCGCGCCAGCGCGTCGACCCTGGCCCAAACCCTCGGCAGCCAACCCCCCGCCACCTTCGCCGACGCCAATCGCCTCCTCCTCATGGCCCAACACGTCGCCGCCGCCCCACCCGTGGACCGCCAAGCCCTCACCGCCGGCGTCTGGCAGGCCGGGCTCGATGGGCTCCACGAACTCCTGGCTGCTGGCCGCCAGTTCGCCGACCTCTCCTCCCGCCTCGCTCCCCAGGTCGCCGACACCGCCTGGGACCTCGACTTCACCCACGCCCGCCTTCACCTGGCCGCCCACGGCCGTTCCTGGCTGCGCTTCCTCAACCGCGATTACCGCCAGGCCCTGGCCCAACTCCGCAGCGTCGCCCGCGCCCCTCTCCCCTCCTCGTTCCCCCAACGCCTCGCCCTGGTCGATGACCTTCTCGCCGGCCAGCGTGCCCTCCGCCTCATCCGCGAGGGCCAGGCCACCGGCGCCGCCGCCTTCGGCCAAGCCTGGCGCGCCGAACGCAGCTCCTGGCCCGCCCTCGCCGCCATCCTCGATTGGGTCGCCCGACAACAACAAGCCGGCCTCGACGCCAGCTTCCGTCGCCTCGTCGCCGACCTCCAACACCCGGACCAGATCCCCGCCCTGCTCTCGCCCCTCGAACGCGACCTGGCCGTAGCTCGCACCGAAGCCACCGCCCTCACCCAGGCACTCGACCTCGATGTCCCCGTCGCCTTCCTCGCCCCCTCCCTCGAACACGTCCCCTGGACCGACCTCGAAGATCGCTGCCGCCAGTGGCTGGCCCACCTCGAAGGCCTGTCCCGCTGGACCCAATACCACGCCCGCTCCACCCAGGCACGCCTCCTCGCCCTCGGCCCGCTCCTCGATCGCCTCGAATCCGGTGCGCTTCCCGCCCCCCACGCCACCCTTGCCTTCGAGCACGCCACGTTTAGCCAACTCGCCCGCCTCGCCCTCACCCAACGCCCCGCCCTCGCCCAGTTCGATGGCCTCCTCCACGAACGCGCCATCGCCGCCTTTCGCCTGCTCGACCAGGAACGCCTCGCCCTCGCCCGCCATCGCACCCTCCTCGCCCACTTCGAACGCCTCCCCGCCCCCCACGCCGCCCTCGGCCCCGCCGGCATCGTGCGCTCCGAACTCGAACGGAAACGAGGCCACCGCCCCGTCCGACGCCTCCTCCGCGAAGCCGGCTCCGTCGTCCAGGCCATCAAACCCGTCTTCATGATGAGCCCCCTGTCCATCGCCCAATTCCTGGAACCCGGCGCCGTCGAGTTCGACCTCCTCATTATCGACGAAGCCAGCCAGGTCGAACCGGTCGACGCCCTCGGCGCGATCGCCCGCTCCCGACAAATCGTCGTCGTCGGCGATAGCCGCCAACTCCCGCCCACCCGCTTCTTTACCCGCGTCACCGGCGATCTCCCCGACCCCGAGCAAGAAGCCGCCCCCGACGCCGCCGAGGCCCGCGACATGGAGAGCATCCTCGGCCTCTGCTGCGCCCGCGGCCTGCCCCAAACCATGCTCCGCTGGCACTACCGCAGCCGCCACCACTCCCTCATCGCCGTCTCCAACCGCGAATTCTACGAAGACCGCCTCTGCATCGTCCCCAGCCCCCACCCCCCACCCCCCCCCCCCGGCCACCACCTCCACCCCGTCCCCGACGGCGTCTTCGACGCCGGCGGCTCCGGCACCAACCTCGTCGAAGCCCAAACCATCGCGCACGCCGTCCTCGCCCACGCCCGGCATTCCCCCCACCTCACCCTCGGCGTCGCCGCCTTCTCCGTCCGCCAACAACAGGCCATCCTCGACGAACTTGAACTCCTCCGCCGCGAACATCCCGCCACCGAACCCTTCTTCTCCGCCCACCCCCACGAACCCTTCTTCGTCAAAAACCTCGAGAACGTCCAAGGCGACGAACGCGACGTCATCCTCATCTCCGTCGGCTACGCCCGCAACCCCCGCGGCCATCTCGCCCTCCGCTTCGGCCCCCTCAGCGCCGAAGGCGGTGAACGGCGACTCAACGTCCTCATCTCCCGCGCCAAACGCCAATGCGTGGTCTTCTCCGCCCTCCGCGCCGAAGACCTCGACCTCACCCGCGCCACCGGCCGCGGCGTGGCTGCCCTCAAGACGTTCCTCGCGTTCGCCCAATCCGGACACCTCCAACCCAACCCCGCCGAACCCGCACAACCCCTCTCCGAACTCGAACAAACCGTCTGCCGCGCCCTCCAGACCCTCAACCATCACCCCACCCCACGCCTCGGCGTCGCCGGCTTCTTCATCGACCTCGCCATCCCCGATCCCGCCCGCCCCGGCCACTACCTCCTCGGCCTCGAGTGCGACGGCCCCCACTACCAATCCCCCCGCTTCGCCCGCGCCCGCGACCGCCTCCGTCACGCCGTCCTCCAAGACCACGGATGGAACCTCCACCGCGTCTGGAGCCTCGATTGGTTCCAACGCCCCCGCGAGCAACTCGACACCATCGCCGCCGCCATCGAGCACGCCCGCTCCCACCCCCCAGCCCAACCCGCAAACCCAGCCCCCCTCCCATCGCCACCCCCCTCCTCCACCCCCCCTCCCCTCCCCTCCCACCCCGGCCCCGATCGCGAAGAACCCGTCGAGGAGACCCCGCCCCTCGCCGATTTCGCCGTCCCCTACCAACTCGCCCAGTTCCCAGTCCCACGCCGCCAGGAACCTCACGAACTCCCCCCACGCGAACTCGCCGCCATCATCCTCCGCATCGTCGACCTCGAAGGCCCCATCCATGAGGAGGAAATCGGCTCCCGCCTCCGCGACCTCTGGAACCTCGGACGCACCACCCCCCGCCTCCAGGACGCCGCCGCCCGCTCCATCCAAGGACTCCTCCTCAGCCAACAATGCGTCCGCGAAGAGGGCTTCCTCACCCGCCCCCGCCAACCCATCCCCATCCGCCACCGCGCTCACCTCCCTAACGCCGCCCTCCGCAAAGCTGACTCCCTCCCACCCGCCGAAATCCGAGCCGCCCTCCATCGCCTCATCGAAGCCCACCACGGCGCCAGCCGCGACGAATTACCCCAAGCCACCGCCCGCGTCCTCGGCCTCAAGTCCACCAACGCCGCCTTCCGTCAAGCCGTCCAGAACCAAATCGACCACCTCCTCCACCACCAGATCATCGCCGAAACGGATGACCTCCTCCGCGCCCAGCCCCCCGCCGAATCCAATCCCCAAAACACCGCGGGGGGGGGGGGGGGGGGGGGGGGGGGGGGGGGGGGGGGGGGGGGGGGGG
>CAZVRY010000191.1:0-1314 GCA_964629545.1 uncultured Verrucomicrobiota bacterium
GCGATCGCCCCCCAGCCCCCAGCGGCGCCCGCCACGCCTGGGAAGAACCCCCGCTCCCTGACGTCACCTCCTGCCCCCCCGCCACCCACTCGATCCACTCCCGCAACCGCGCCCGCGCCGCCCGCAAACCGAGCGTCGGCCCCAGCCCCGGCACCGCCGCCGCCTCGCGCATTCCATCCGGCCTCCGCTCCCGCGCCGCCGGGTATCCCCGCGCCGCCGCCGGCAGCCCTCGACGGTTGCGCACCGCCTCCACCGCTCTCTCCCGGGGGTTACACATCCAGATTTCGCACGTTCAAGGCATTGTCCTCGATGAACTGCCGGCGCGGCTCGACCTCGTCCCCCATCAGCTTGCTGAACATCTCCTCCGCCTCCACCGCATCCGTCAGATCGATGCGCAACAACTTGCGCTTGGCCGGATTCATCGTCGTCTCAAACAACTCCTTCGCATCCATTTCTCCCAAACCCTTGAACCGGTAAATCTGAATCCCCTTCTTGCCCACCGCCTTCACCCCGTGCAGGATCTCCGGAATCGCGAATAACGGAGTCACCACCGCCCGCTCCCCCTCCCCCTCCGTCAACTCGAACAAGGGCTTGTCCTGCGCCGCGTAATGTTCCACCGCCAACCCCTTCCGCGCCAGCCTCCCCAAAAGGTCCGCAATCGCCTTGCTCTCCAAATGCAGGTCCACCACCGTCGCCCGCCGAGTCTGCCCCCGCGCCTTCTCGTACCGCTCCCGCGCCTCCGCATCCCCAAACAGATCCGCGTTCAACGCCTTGAACTGCTCCAACTCCTCGTGCGTGATGAAATAATGCACCCGGTCGTCGTTGCCCTCCCGCACCTTCACCAGATGCTGCGGTAACGCCCCTTCCCCCCCACGCCGCTCCACATAACGGGCAAAATCGCCGCCGTGACGCTTGATATACGTCGCATGCTTGTCCAACGACTCCAGTAAGGCCAGGATCTCCTCCAGTTGCTTGGGCGCAAACTCCCGCCCATCCGCCAGATTGCGCAACCGCACCTCCTCCGTGCCAATCTGCAACAGAATCCGATTCAACTGCGTGTCGTCATCCACATACTCCGTCCGCTTCTTCCGCGTGATCGAATACAGGGGCGGCTGCGCGATGTAAACATACCCCTGCTTCACCAACTGGTGCATCTGCCGGTAGAAAAAGGTCAGCAGCAACGTGCGAATATGCGAACCGTCCACGTCCGCATCGGTCATGATGATGATCTTGTGATACCGCAACTTGTTCAGATCGAACGGGGGGGGGGGGGGGGGGGGGGCGGGGGGCCGGGGGGGGGGGGGGGGGGGGGGG
>CAZVRY010000191.1:1324-13371 GCA_964629545.1 uncultured Verrucomicrobiota bacterium
CTGCAGCACCTTGTCCAACCGCGCCTTCTCCACGTTGATCAGCTTGCCCCGAATCGGCAAAATCGCCTGGAACTTCCGATCCCGCCCCTGCTTCGCCGAACCGCCGGCCGAGTCTCCCTCCACAATGTAAAGCTCCGTGTTCGCCGGATCCCGATCCGAACAGTCCGCCAACTTCCCCGGCAACCCCCCGCCCGTCAACGCACTCTTCCGCACCGCTTCCCGCGCCTTCCGTGCCGCCTCCCGCGCCCGCGCCGCGTTCAACCCCTTGTCCACGATCTTCCGCGCCACCGACGGGTTGGCGTCGAAATACATCATCAACCCCTCATACGACACCGACCCCACAATGCTCTCCACCTCCGGCGACAGTAGCTTCACCTTCGTCTGCGACTCGAACTTCGGATCGCTGTGCTTCACCGAAATCACGGCCGTCAACCCCTCCCGCACGTCGTCCCCCGTAATCTGCGGATCCTTGTCCTTCAATAGCTCGTTCGACTTCGCATACTGGTTGATCGCCCGCGTCAACGCACTCCGGAATCCCGACAAATGGGCGCCTCCGTCCGGATTGTGAATCGTGTTCGTGTAACAGAGGACCTGGTCGTTGTAACTGTCGTTATACTGCAACACCACCTCCACGTGCACATCCACATTCTTGTCGTCGCTCTTCACCTGCGACTCCCTCCGAAACGCAATCGGCTTCGGATGCAGCGGCGTCTTGCTCTTGTTCAACTGCCGCACAAATTCCTGAATCCCATCCTTGTAATAAAACGTCTCCGCCTCCCGCTCCGTCTGACGCTCGTCCTGAAACTCAATCTCCAAACCCGAATTCAAAAACGCCAACTCCCGCAACCGCTGGCTAATCCGATCCGCCTTGAACTCCGTCGTCTCCCGAAAAATCTCCGGATCCGGCTTGAACGTAATCAGCGTCCCCGTCCCCCGCGCCTTCCCCATCACCCCCAACTGCTTCACCGTCTTCCCCCGCTCGAATTCCATCTGAAACACCGACCCGTCCCTCGACACTTCCACCTCAAACCACTCGCTCACCGCATTCACGCACTTCGCCCCCACCCCGTGCGTGCCCCCGGAAAACTTGTACCCCCCCTGCCCATACTTGCCCCCGGAATGCAGCGTCGTCAGCACCATCTCCACCCCGGGAATCCCATACTCCGGATGCACATCCACCGGGATCCCCCGCCCATTGTCCCGAATCGAGATCGACCCGTCCACGTGGATCGTCACCTCGATCCGATCACAATGACCCGCCAAATGCTCGTCCACCGAGTTGTCCAACACCTCCGACACACAGTGATGCAACGCCCGCTCGTCCGTGCCTCCAATGTACATCCCAGGCTTCTTGCGCACTGCCTCCAACCCCTCCAGCTTCCCTAACTTGGAGGCATCGTATACCCCCTCCACCACCGAGGTGGCTTCCACCGCTCCGGAACTCTCAAACAGGGTCGTCTCGTCGGGCATAACTCTCTCTCGCCATGGGTGACCTCTGCGGAACCACCCAGGTCCGGTCACTCTAGAAAATGCAGGCCGCTCCGACAATGTTTATTTCCACGCTGAAGTCCTCCTACCCACAATTAGTTGTGTAATGCCGGAACCACAAACCGAATATCTTGGGGAACCTCCCCCCTCCCCCTCCCCGCCCCCGTTTCCCTGCCCCCATAGGCGGCAGAAGAACTTCCTGTGCCAACCTGACTCGCGCCAATTCCCCGTCCCCCAGCCCATGTGGCCATCCCCAAACTCCGCCAATTCCGCCAACTCCGTGCCCGATCCCCCCCTACCCGCACGACCCAGATCTCCCTTTCCTCATTGCCACCAAGGTTCCCCTCCGGTAAACGCCTCCTTCATGCCCCCGCCCAACCCCGACCCCAACCCACCCCGCCCCACATCCCCGCGGCGACGCCCCCTCTGGCTCGCCACCGCCGGAGCCGTGCTCCTCGCCCTCGCCGCCTGGATCCTCCGGCCCTGGGAAACCCCCAACCCCACCGCCGAGCAGGTGCGTGACGTCCTCAACCGCGTCCGCCTCGAAGAACGAAACCAACGCGGCCTCTACGCCCTCCTCGAAACCCTCTACTCCTGGCCCCCCCCCATGCCCCACCTCGCCCGCTGGCTTCGGAGCGACGACCCCGATAGCCTCGACGCCCTCGACAGCCTCCGCGCCCTCGGCGAACCCGCCGGCCCCTTCCTCCTCCACGCCCTCCAGCACGACCGCAGCCCGTCCGTCCGCGCTCACTGCGTCAGCGCCCTCGGCAGCCTCAACCCCGCCTCCTACCTCTCCGCCATCACCAACGCCCTCCTCGCTGACCCAGCCCCCGAAGTCCGCCTCCAATCCGCCGACGCCGCCCGCGACCTCGCCTCCCACCTCGCCTCGCCTGCGCTCTCCACCGCCCTGCGCCACGATACCAACGGCACCGTCCGTGCCGCCGCCGCCACCGCCCTCTCGAGCCTCGACCCCGACCTTGCCCTTCCTCCACTCCAACATGCCGCCCAAACCGACCCCGACCCCCACGTGCGTCGCGCCGCCGTCAAGGCCCTGGGCCAACTCGCCGATCCCCGCGCCGCCCCCTTCCTTCGCCCCCTCCTCTCCCATCAAGACTCCAACCTCCGCATGGAAGCCGCTGCCGCCCTCGGCCAACTCCGCGATCACGACTCCATCCCCGCTCTCCTCGACCTCGTGCAAACTACCCTGTCCTCCCAAGCTGCGCGCTCCCCCGTCTCCCCCACCGCCCCCAACTCCCCAGCCTTCCCCGACGACTCCACCCGCCTCCTCACCCGCAGTGTCACCGCCCTCGGCCAAATCGGCGATCCCCGCGCCCTCCCCACCCTCCTGGTCGTCCTCCAAACCCCCTTTTCCCCCTCTAGCTTCGATGACCCCCAAGAGGCCGCCGTCTCCGCCCTCGGCTCTCTCGGCCAGCCCCAGGCCCTCCCCACCCTCGCCCACCTCGCCACCACCAGCACCAACCTCGCTGCCCCTGCCCTCCAAGCCATCGGGAACATCGGTCATCCCGACGCCGGCCCAACCCTGCTCCTCCTGTTGTCCGAGTTGAAATCCAACCCCCAGTCGGACGAGTCGCGGGAAACCCCCGACCTCCCTGACCTCCTCCTCGCCCTCGGTCATTGCGCTGTCCTCGACGCCGTCCCCGCCCTCATCGAACACGCGGCACCCAGCCAACCCCTGGATGTGCGCGACGCCGCCATCCAAGCCCTCGGCCTCCTCGGCGACCCAGCCGCCCTCCCCACCCTCGTCCAAGCCCTCCAAGCTCCCGAGGAATCCCTCCGCCAAGAAGCCGCCTGGAGCCTCGGCTACCTCTCGCTCCCCACCCCACCCCCCAACCTCACCAACGCCCTCCGCGACCGCGCCTTCGAAGTCCGCTTCGCCGCCTCCGTCTCCCTCGGCATCCTCGGCTCCACCAACGCCCTTCCCGCTCTCGAACCCCTGCTCCAAGACCGCGAACCACGCGTCCGCCTCGCCGCCGCCACATCCCTCGCCTTCCTCCACGCCCCCTCTGCCCTCCCCATCCTCGCCCAAGGCGCCCTCAGCCGCGAACCTTGGGAACGCTTCGCGGCCATGGTCAGCCTCCTCCACCTCGATACCCCCACCGCCCGCGCCACCCTGCAAGACCTCCCCGAAGACCCCAAGCCCGCCCTCCGCCAGCTCCTCGCCACCGGCCAACGCCAAGGGCTCACCCCAGCCCTCATCCAAACCCTCTCCGACCGCGACCAGGCCTTCCGCCACTACGCCGCCCGCATCCTCGCCCTCCACCAAGACCCCTCCGCCCTCCCCGCCCTCGCCCAGGCCGCCCGCGACCCGGACCCCACCGTCCGCCAGGCCGCCCGCATCACCTCCCGCATCCTCCTGCAACGCCTCCAACCCTCCCTCTGAAACCCCGCCCGCCCCCTCACGGAGGGCTCAACCACTCCCGCTCCAATAACCGCACCTCCCGATACTCGGCATCCACGTCCGGACATAACCCGTCAATCACCACCGGCACCCCCGCTGCCATCGAAACCAACTTCACCGCGCTCGCCGCAAACGGCGTGTCGAATAAGCGGCCATCCGCACTATACATCCGCCCCGCCACATCGAACTGCGGCGCGCTGAACAACCATAACCCCACCCGTCCCCGTAACGGAGCCGCACTCTCCCCCATCGGCGTCCGCAACCCCAAAATCGCCCCCGTGCTCGGCGCTAACCGCACATTCGACCGCCCCACCCGGATCAGCAACTGCACCGCAGCCTCCACACTCCACGGCGGCTTGCCCGGCGTCAACCGCACATGCACCACCACCCCCTTCGCCTCCGCCGCCGCGCCCACCTCCCGCAAGGTGTGCGCAAACGATTCCTCCGCCTGCGCCTCCGTAAAGTTGTTCTCGGGATGCCGATGCAGCGTCACCAGCAAATCCCGCCCCCCCAACCGTTCCATCTTCCCCAGTAACCGGTCGATCGCCGCCCGACTCGCCGTGTACTCCTCCCGCAAGTTGTCCACCAAACGCAAGTCTGGATACAAATTCAGCCCCGAACTCAGATCCACCACCACCCGAAGCCCTTGCCTCCTCAGCCACCCGGACTCGCGGGCCAACACCTCGTCCTCCCGCTCTAACACCGCCCGCCAATCCACCATCACCCCGTCGAAATGCTCGAAAAAAGTCGGCCGCGCCAACAACTGCTCCTTGATCGACCCCACCCCCCGCAACGTCAGGAACCGCCCCTGCGGCGGGGCCGGCGGCACCGTGTGGGCCGTCTCCACCACCCCCGTCTCCCTTACCCGCACCGAGAGCACCCGCATCCCGCCCCCCTCCACGACCTCCTCGCCCGGTTGCCCAATGCCCACCACCGCCACCCCCTCCGGTAACCACCCAGGACGCCCCCGCTCCGACGCGTCCATCGCCACCTCCCGCACCGATTCCAACGGGCCGCACAATGAAGTAACCTTCAACGGAACCGGCCGCCACGTGTTGTTCGCCACCGCCAACACGTAATCCCCAGGCCCCCGCCGGCACGTCACCAGGCTCAAATTCGTGTCCACCTCGAATAACCGCTGCCGCCGAAACACCCCGTCCAAAACCGCCCGCACATGAGCCAACAGCGGCCGGGGCGTCGGCAACGGCTTGTCCACCTCGCTCTTGAACTCCAAATCCCGCGCCTCGTCCGCCGCCACCCCAAACGGACTGCTGAACACCGTCACCCGACCCTGCCCGTAGTCATACTCGACCGCCGCCGGCACCGCCCCACAATGAGCCAGCACCCGCACCCCGTCAGGCAAAGGCTCGTGATACAACTCGAAGCCCCGATCCTCCCGCACCGACCGCGACCCCACCCCCACGTTCACCCCAGCCGGAAACCGCTGCGGGGGCTTCGCCGGCTTCATCCCCGGCCACCGCCCCAAATTGCCCGCCGTCACCACCAAGTGCCCGCCCCCCGCCGCATACTGCAATAGCTTCTCCTGCACCTCCGCCCCGCCGCTCAACTCGCCCGCGACCACCACCACCGCATAGCGACGCAACAGCCAAGCCGGCGCGTCGCTCAATACCACGTCCGCGATGTCCCCATACGGCGTCGCCGTCAAAAAGCCGGACTCATCATGAAAGTAGGAGGCATTCTGATACCCCGGATAGAGCAAACCCAGCACCCCGTCCGTCAAATAGTCCCCCGCCTCGTAGGGCAGATTCCCCCAAACCCGATACACATGCTCCGAATACAGATGCCTCGGGAACGACCAGCCACTGTGAAAATCCAACAGCAACGCCACCGGCGTGTGCTGCACCCCCGGCTGCCCCACCTGCTTCACCCACCGCTGCGCCGCCTGCTGCACCAACCCAATCGGCGATAACTTGTCCCCGTCCAACCAACCGTTCTCAAACCCCACCACCACCGAGTTGTAAAACACATGATGGTAAAGCAACCGCTTGAGCAAACTCAGACTCGTCCCCTTGGTCGGGCCATACTCGTAACCCCCGTCCCGCCCTTCCCTTCCATACGCCTTGAACCCCCACCGATTGTAAATGGACGCGTTCCCAAACCAGGGCACCCCATACTGCTTCCCCGCCCCGCGGATGAACGCGTAATACACCTGGTTGTTCGGCAAGGCCTGCGCCGTCTCCGCCCCCAATAACGTGAACGTCCCCTCCTTCAACAAGTAATGCCCGAAATTCAACGACACCAACGCACACAACCGCTGCCCCAAATCGTCCCCCATCCGCTCAAAGTGCCGCTGGAAGTTCAAATACTGCGCCAACCGCCCCGCCCCCACCGGGTGCATCTGGTTCGCATACCCCCCCACGTAACGACCATCCGGCTCCCCAATGTCCGCCCCCAACCAGCGCTCCCCCAAGACCTCCTCCAACGTCCGCCAGGCCGACGCCGGCGCCCGAAACTGCTGCCAATAACCCCCAGGCCCAGACCCCGGCACATACCCCCAAATGTCAAATAACCATAAACCACGCTGCTTCACCTCCTCCGCCAACGCCGCCAAATTCGTCGCCATCAAGACCGGATACGAGGGCCATAGCACATCCCCCAGCTCGAACGTCCGCGTATACTTCTCAATCTCCTCCCTGAACCCCACGATCTCCCCCTCCTTCACCTCGAATCCCCGTAAACTCGTAAACTGCGGCACCCCACCAAACGTATCCCAACTCGGTGGACGCACGTGCCGCCGCCCATAATCAGGATGCTCCCGGGGTTCCAGCAGCCTGCTGTAGACCCGCACCGCCCCTCCCCCCCCCGCCGACACCCCGCCCCCCGCCGGCCCCGCCACCCCCTCCGCCGCCTCCCCATACCCCATCACCCCAATAACCCAACCCCATCCCCCCAACCAACCAAACCACCGCCACCAGAAAGAAAGTCTCATATCACCGAATGAACCGCAGCATCGCCGCCGCCGTCTTGTCCCCCTCCCGCGCCACATTCACCATCTCCGAAATGTGATTCTGGCCCGCCACATACACCAAGTCCGCCTCCACCCCCGCACGACCCAAGGCCCGGTGAAACCCCCGCGCCTGCGCCGGCAACAACAGGTAGTCCCATTCACAATACGTTACCAGAAACCGCGGCGCCCCCCGCGCCACATGCGCCTGCGGCGACGCCTCCCGACGACGAACCGGATCCTTCGAAAACACCGAGTCCGCCACCTCCGCCACGCTCAAATCGTACACCCCGCTCAGCGTCATCACCCCGCGAATCGACGCCGGCGTCAGCCCATGCGCCCCCAACCACCGAGGATCCAACGCCAGCAACGAGACCAAATGCCCACCCGCCGAATGACCCGCCACGTAAAGCCGCCTCGAATCCCCGCCAAATTTGGCCACCTCCCGCGCCGTCCACGCAAACGCCGCCGCCACATCCTCGATCTGCGCCGGATGCGGGTGCTTCGGGGCCAGCCGGTAACTCGGCACCACAAACCCAATCCCCTCCTTCGCAAACCGATTCCCAATCGCCGGATACTGCGATCGATCCCCATGCTTCCACGCCCCCCCATGGGCAAACAGAACCACCGGAAAACCCTCCTTGTCCCGCGGTAGATAAAGGTCCAGCCGATGCTTCGCCGCATCCTCCTCCGAACCCTCACGGTAGACCACATCCTTCACCGCCCGCACCTCCGGCGCCAACTCGCTCGAGGGTAAACTCAACAGCGCCGGCGACGGCAGCTCCACATAAACCGGATTCGAATACAGCCACGGGCGCTCCTCCCCGCCCACCTTCAACCAACCCTCCACCCGATACGCCCCCAGCCCCTCCACCACATGTTCCAGTCTCGTGCCGGTCGCCTCCGCCACCACCTTGCCCCCATGCAGCAACCGCCAACGCGCCGCGACCGGCGAAAGCGCCACCACCCGCGTCTTCCCCGCCCACGGCACCCGATCACCCATCGGAAACACCCCCAAGTTGTTCACCGCCCCAAAATGAAACCCCGTCGGATCCGCCATCCAATCGTGCGCCACATACGCCCGTCCCTCCCGCAACCCCTCCTTAATCGAACCCTCCCTCAACTCCCGCGCCCAAACATGCGTCGTCACCTGCCGCAAACCAGGCCCCGCCGGGTCAAAGGTCACTCCCCGGTAAGCCTGAGTCCCAATCCCCCCCACCCATCCCACCCCCACCAACTCGCCCTCCGCGGTCTCCCGATCCCAGGCCCCCAACACCGCCGGCCGATACTCACAAGCAGCCGCCATCCACACGTCCGGATACTGCAAGAACGCGTTCGTCACCTCAGCCCACGCTCTCGGCTCCGCCTGCGCATTCAGAAACCCAAGATAACTCCGGACCTCCATGCGCATCTCCTCCGCCCTATTCACCACCGCCAACCCCACCACGTCCCTCCCCAACCGCTCCCCCTCCGTCCCCATCCGCGTCGCAAACCGCAAACCACCCTCCGCCCTCAGCCGCCCATCCTCGCCATACTCCGGTAGGATGAAAACCCCCTCCTCCGGCGTCATCCCCACAATCCCCAATACCCCGTCCCGCAACCCCCGCCACGCATCCTCCGCTGGCGCCCCCGCATCGTCCCAAACCACCGCGTGTATCCCCGCCTCCCTCGCCGCCTCCCACACCACCTCCCGCTCCCGACTTCGCCCAACCCCAGCCTTCACCCGCACCCCAAACGCCACCCGATAGTCCTCATACAACCCATGCTCCAGCACCGGCACACGCCCAGCCGCGAGCGCCTTCACCGATTCCGCCGCCGCCTCCATCCGCCCCACCTCCATCCGCTCCATCACCGTCAACCCGCTGCCCCCGGCCGCCAATCCCCACCCGCCCAGCCCCATTGCCAACACCCAGCCTGCCAACACCCGATGCCATAACATGCCCCCACTCTACGAACCCGCCCCCACCGCGCCAAGCCGGATCCCAGCACAGAGGCCCATCTCCAAAAACGAGCACTCGATCTCCTGCCTTGTCTCCACACTCCCACCACCGCAAGATCACCACTACCTGCACCAGCGATGAACCACCCGTGTGACACCCCGCCAGCCTCCCCTGGACCTCAGTCCCCGCAATGACCTCACCCCACCCCAACGCCCCCGACCTCGTCCTCCCCATCCCGCTCGTCCTCGCCTCCGTCTCGCCCCGGCGCCGCGAACTCCTCCAAAGCCTCGGCCTGCCCTTCGAGACCGTCCCCAGCGCCGCCGACGAACTCGATCACGATCACCTCACCGCCCCCGAACTCTGCCAGGTCAACGCCTACCGCAAAGCCCGCACCGTCGCCAAACGCTACCCCGACGCCCTCATCCTCGGCGCCGACACGCTCGTCTACCTCGGCCCGCGCCGCTTCGGCAAGCCCGCCTCTCGCCAGGAAGCTGAAACCATGCTCTCTGCCCTCCAGGGCCGCCAACACGCCGTCGCCACCGGCGTCTGCCTCCTCCACCTCCGCAAACACCGCTGCCGCACCTTCGCCGACATCACCGACGTCCAGTTCCGCCAACTCACCCTCGCCGCCATCCGCCATTACCTCGACCAGATCAACCCCCTCGACAAAGCCGGCGGCTACGCCCTCCAGGAACACGGCCATCTCATCATCCGCCGCATCCTCGGCTCCCGCACCAATGTCATCGGCCTCCCCCTCGAACGCCTCGAACTCGAACTCAAGGCCTTCCTCCAACCGGATGCGGGGTGAAGAGAGGATCCAAATCCTGACCTGTCCGCCAGGAGTCTCGGGTTTCAAGGACTTCAGGCTGGATCCTCGCTCCTGCTGCTCATCCTACTCGTCATCGCAATCTCCCCTCGCGCTTCCCTGAAGGCCCCTCACCGGCCCTTCCCAGACCATTGCCCCCGGCGCCCTTTCCCCCTAAAGTCCCGCCCGCATGAAACCAAAGGGCATCGTCTATCTCGTCGGGGCCGGCCCCGGCGACCCCGGTCTCCTGACCCTCCGCGGAGCCGAACTCCTCCGCCAAGCCGACGTCGTCGTCTATGATGCCCTCGTCAACCCCCAAGTCCTCGCCTGGGCTCCCCCCACCGCAGAAATCATCCCCGGCGGCAAACGCTCCAAAGTTCCCGGCATGACCCAAGACGAGGTGAACACCCTCCTCCTCGACCATGCCCGCCAAGGCAAGACAGTCGTTCGCCTCAAGGGTGGCGACCCCTACGTCTTCGGCCGCGGCGGCGAAGAAGCCGAACACCTCGCCGCCGCCGGCATCCGCTTCGAAGTCGTCCCAGGCGTCTCCAGTTACCACGCCGTGCCCAGCTTCGCCGGCATCCCCATCACCCACCGCGCTCACTCCTCCTGCTTCACCGTCATCACCGGCCACGGCGACCCCGAACGGGAAGGCAGCGAATCCTACTGGGCCCAATTCGCCCACACCCCAGGCACCAAGATCATCATGATGGGCACCGACCGACTCCACTTCCTCGCACCCCTCCTCACCCGCCAGGGCCTTCCCGCCGACACCCCCGCCGCCGTTGTAAGCTGGGGCACCACCGGCCGCCAGCGCACCGTCCAAGGCACCCTCGCCACCATCGCAGACCTCGCCGCCGCCGCCCATATCCCCCCCCCCTCCGTCATCGTCGTCGGCGAGGTCGTCCGCCTTCGATCCCAACTCGCCTGGTTTGAACAACGACCCCTGTTCGGCCAGCGCATCGTCCTCACCCGAGCCCCGGAACAAGCCGGGACCTTCGCCCGCGACCTGCGCGAACTCGGCGCCGACGTCCTCGAAATCCCCACCATCCGCTTCGAACCCCCCAGCGCCCGTCAACCCATCCTCGAAGCCCTCTCCAGCCTCGGCGAATACGACTGGATCATCTTCACCAGCGCCAACGGCGTCACCGCCTTCTTCAACCTCTTCCTCAAAGCCTTCCCCGATCTCCGCGACCTCGGCGCCCTCCGCATCGCCGCCGTCGGACCCGCCACCGCCGAGCGCATCAAAGCCCTGCACCTCCACGTCGACGTCACGCCCGAACACCATGTCGGACGCGAAATCGCCCAAGCCATTGCCGCCTGCGAAAGCCTCGAAAACCTCCGCATCCTCCTCGCCCGCGCCGAGGTCGCCAACCCCGAACTCCCCCGCCTCCTCGAAGCACAAGGCGCCATCGTCGACGAAATCCCCGTCTACCGCACCGAACCCGACCTTCTCTCCGGCAGCGCCGCCGCCGAACGCCTCCAACAGGAGGGCGCTGACTGGATCGTCTTCACCAGCGGATCCACGGTCAACGGCCTCCACCAACGCCTCGACCTCCCCACCCTCTGCCGCCAATTCCCCCAACTCCGCCTCGCCTCCATCGGCCCCGAAACCAGCAAGGCCCTCGCCGACTTCGGACTCACCCCTGCCCTCGAAGCCACCCCCCATACCACCGCTGCCCTCACCGCCGCCCTCACCGCCGCCCCACGCCCCGGCCCCGTCAGGGATCCCCGCTAAAACCCTGCCCTTAAACCGTCACCCCTCCCGTCCCTCCCCCCAACCGTTTCCAGCGAAGCGATGGCTCAGCTTGGAGAGGGAAGGGGTGAAGGGCACGGTCGCGAGGCAGGTCAGGCGCTTGCCGGTTTCAAGCCAGCGCAAAATAATCCCTGCAACCCGAAACTCATGGTGGACAGGTCACGTTTGGATCCTCTCTTCACCAGGTTTCAAGGATTCTTGCTCGTCGGATGGCTCCCGCAGCACCAGGGCCACCACCATCGCCGGCAAGAACAAGAACCCGGTCCAGAACAGCGTCGTCCGAAAATCCCCGCCCCCGGTCAGCGCCCCCGAAAAAACTGTCCCCGCCGCCGCCGCCAACCGCCCGATGTTGTAACAAAACCCCGCCCCCGTCGTCCGTAACAAGACGGGAAAGAGCGGCGGCAAATACATCGTGAACAAGCCGAACACCCCCGAGAAAAAGCCCACCACCGGGCTCCACCACAACATCGCCTCATGCCCGCGCGCCCAGCCAAACGTCCCCACCATCGCCAGCCAAAACCCCAAACACATCAACGCAATCGCCCACCGATACCCTAACCACTTGGCTAATGCCCCGGCGAAAAAATTGCCCGCCATCGACACCCCGATCACCAAAAAAAACGTAAGGCAAACCAAAAGCTACCGCTACCCCCCCGGCCACGTGGCCCCACTCC
>CAZVRY010000192.1:0-13370 GCA_964629545.1 uncultured Verrucomicrobiota bacterium
TACGAACCGTAGCCGCCGCCGCTTTACCGCTCACGCACCGCTGCCGAAGCAACACAAACGTCCTCCGACAATACCTTCGCAATGGACTTTCGGTCATGCCCGGTGACGTTGCGGATTCCACGGATGGAATACCCACGCTGGCGTAGCAAGTGGATGGCAAACCGGCTGTTGGCTCTCAGCATGCTGGTAATGTACGCCTTTTCCAAGTTTGCCAACCGACCTTCCGCCCCGTATGGTGATGCCAGCGGTATGAACGACCGAATCGTCATTGATCCGAAGGTGTGCCACGGCAAGCCCGTGGTGCGTGGTACGAGGATGCCGGTGTCCCTGATCGTCGGCAGCTTGGCCGGAGGCATGAGCTTCGAGGACGTTCAACGGGAATACGCGCTGACCTTGGAGGACATCCGTGCCGCGCTGAAGTTTGCCGGGGAGTTGGTCGAACAGGAGCAGTACCACCCATTGCCCGGTTGAGCCGCCCCAATGCGCTTCCTGCTGGACGCAAACATGCTCCGGTCGGCGGCAGGAGCCGTTCAGCGGCTTGGCCACGAGGCGGTCGATGTCCGTGACGTTGGTCTGGGTGGAGCCGATGACGCGCAGATCGCCCTTTACGCCAAGGAGCACAAGCTCGCCCTCGTCACCCGCGACTTCGATTTCTCGGACGTTCGGAACTACCCACCCGCCGACTACGCCGGGATCGTCGTGCTCGAACTGCCGGACGACGCGATTGCGGCGACCGTGGTCAAGGTGCTGGAGTCGTTCTTGTCGCAGCCTGAGTTGTTGGCCCACGTTCCGGGCCGACTGGCCATCGTGGAGTCGTGGCGGGTTCGCTTCCGGCCCGCGCTTTCCTGACAGTTCCTGACAGCGTTTTTGGACGTTTTCGACGCGCTTTCGAGTTGGCTCCGCCGGGGCACTTTCATTATCCTCTTGAAAGATGAAGATTAACGTCAGCCCGGTGTCGGGCTGGCAGAGCGGAGTCCTTGGGTTCGATTCCCTTCACCCGCTCCATTGATAATCAAGCACGTACGAGGCAGTGCAGTAAGAGTGCAGTAAAATCATCAGGGCAACTTCCCGGCTTCTTCTCCTTCGAAACTCCAGGCTTTTCAGCATTTCCTGCAGGGTTCGATTCCATCGGCACCCGAAAGCTGAGCCCTTTTCGACACGGTTTTCCATCGAAATCGTCCCCCAGGCGAAGGACCGGAGTGCAGTAGTGCAGTAACATCGGCGGTCGCCTCTTGACCGGGTTCTCACGGATCGACCAACCATCGAGCGGGTGCTGCCACTCCGGCCGCCTATAGACCGCCCAGGGCCCTCGGCAAGGAGCTGCTGCCGGGCCTGACTCAGCTCGAATGTTGAGGCACAGACTGGCGGAGGATCCCGCAGCACTCGTCCAAAGCCACCACGAGGCATTTAGAATGAAGCCGGACTCCTCCTCGGAGCGGTCCATGCGCTGGCGGACGAAGACGCCTTCGGTGGCTGAGGTGAGCGGCGGTGGTGTTGGACATGCCCGAGCGGACGCCGAACTTGCGCATCTCGGGAATCGAGATCAGTGTGTGCGCCAGCTATCCTGAGGGCGTGCCTTATGAACCTGGAGACCCGGCATGGTGCCGGTGACATCAAGAAGCGACCTTTCGGCAGAACGGGATTCCACGCTTCGATTCTCGGTATCGGCGACCTGGCCGATCGAACGGTTCCGCTGGAGACGTGCGTGGCGACCCTGCGGCGGGCGCTGGATTTTGGGCTCAATCTCGTGGATACCGCGCCGGGCTACGAGAACGGCTACAGCGAGCAGATTGTCGGGGCGGCGCTCAAGGGCCGGCGTGACGGGGTGTTCGTCATCGACAAGATCGATCACCTGGATCAACCCGTGGCTCCCCAAGTCGAGTCAAGCCTGACCACGCTCGGGATGGAGGCGGTGGACTTGTTCGTCTTCCACGCTGTCTCCGCGCTCGCCCAGTGGGAGCGGATTCTGGCCGTAGGTATGGAGGACTTGGGCCGATGCCAGCTGGCCGGCAAGGTCCGTTTCCGCGGCATCTCCAGTCACAATCCTGAGGTGCTGCGGGCTGCGCTGGCCAGCGGGCTGTGTGATGTGGTCATGTTCCCGGTCGGACCGTTTGTCGACCGGCGTTACGTGGACGAGATCTTGCCGTTCGCCCGCCGGCTGGGAATAGGCACGGTGTGCTTCAAGACCTTCGGCGCCGGCAAGTTGCTCGGCGACACGACGGGCTACAACCAACCGCTGCAGCCGCGGCCGAGGGGCAAGTTCAGCTCGGGCGGCCAGACCCCGGCGGAGAAGACGCAGCTCCCATGTCTAAGCGTCGCGCACTGCCTCCACTACACGCTGACGTTGGACCCAGACGTGGCGCTGCTGGGCATGAGCTTCCCGAACGAGCAGGACACGGTTCTGCGGGCATTCCGCGAATTCCGGTCCCTCTCCCAGGAGCAGATGGATGACGTCCGTCGCCGGGCGGAGAAGGCCGTCGAAGGCAAGGGCGCGTGTTGGTGGAACCCCGGAGCCGCATGAATGGAACGCTCCTATGACTGCCCGAGTTGTGCTTGGCCTTCTGATTGCCGTGACCGCCGCCCGCGCGGCCACTTTCTATTGCGATCCCATCCACGGCAGCCCCCAGGGCGATGGCAGCAATGCACGTCCGTGGCAGACCATCGAAGAAGTTCTCCAGGCCCGGCGGATCCAATTTCGGGATCGCGCGGGCCATCCGGCGAATCCGGAGGCGCCGGTCAAGCCGGGCGACACCATTCTGCTCCGCTCCGGTTGGCATGGCGTCATCCGCATAGCCGGGGGATACAACGAGCAGTACATCACCATCGCAGCCGACCCAGGTCACGCGCCCCAGGTGGGGTGGATCGAGATCGGCGAGGGCCGCAAGTGGTGCTTGCGCGGGATAACCGTCTCGCCTTCGCTGGCGCCCTCGCCCCTGGAGCGTGTCCCCCACGATTTGGTGATGCTCGGCGAGCAAGGGGGTGAGGAGAGTGCCGAACTGGTCGTCGAGGATTGCTTCATCTCCACAGCCCTGGACACCCGCAGTTGGACCGCGGAGGACTGGGTGCAGAAAACCGCCAGCGGCATCTGGCTGGGGCGACACGGCCGAGCGCATGTCGCGCGCAACAACTACATCCTCAACACCCGCTTCGGCATCAACCTCTGCGCCCCCGACTGCCTGGCGGAGGGGAACGTCGTGGCCAACTTCTCCGCCGATGGCGTCCGGGTGACGCGGGACGGCCAGACCGTTCAATACAACGTCATCAAGAATGTCTTCGTGAACGCTCGCGACGGCGACGACAACCACGACGACGGGATCCAGGCGTTCCTGTTTAACGTGGGCACCGGGACGCTGCGGAACGTCACCCTCCGAGGGAACATCATTCTTGCCCGCGAAACGGACAGTCTGCCCTTCCCCAACGAACTGCAGGGCATCGGGTGTTTCGACGGGCCGCTGGTGCATTTCACCGTCGAGAAGAACGTGGTCGGCGTGAACCACTGGCACGGCATCACGCTCGGTGACGCCCAAGGTTGCAGCATCCTGGACAACGTTTGCTTCAGCCGGTGGTCCGGTCGGGCGTGGCCCTGGGTGCAGTTGGGGCAAAAGAAGAACCAAGCTGCCGGCAACACCGTCCGCAACAACTTTGCCCACACGTTCGACTTCAGAGCAGACGCATCGGTGGAGGCGGAGAACAACCGGGAAGTCACGGAGGCCGTGTTTAACCAGCGGTTGACGGAGCTGGCTCGGGACATTGATCGGCGTTTTGGCGAACGCCATCCGACCGCGAAGCGCCCGCGCCTGGAATCGGCGCCCGCACGGACGTCACTCTCCGATCCCACCCTCCGTTTCACCGCCTCACCCAAGCCCTACGTCGTTCTCCGGTGCGAACCGCTGACGGCGGTTGTGGTAGACAATAGAGCTGTGGACGACGAGGTGCTGCCGGGCCATCGCGCCGGCTACAGCGGGCTGGGGGCGCTCCGGCACGAGCGCCAAGCGCGCAACCTGTTCGTCCCGGCCTATGCGGGTTTGAATCTCGAACATATCCTCGACGGGACGCAGCAGGAGCGGACGGTTCTGTTTGAGCCGCGGAACGCGCCGATGGAATTGCGGGTGATCGACGAGCGCACGGCCGAGCTCTACCAGCCGCCTACACCGCACTACCGGGTGGAGAGTTGCCAGCGTTTCCAGTTGCTCGACAATGGGATCATCGAGTTGACCTTCGAGTGCATCCCACGGGCCGAGACTTGGCGGCACGGCTACCTCCACTTCTTCTGGGCCAGCTACATCGACCGGCCGGAGGTCCTGGACACTCACTTCCTGGGCCGTCCGGAAACCGACGCTGCGGCGCCTCCCATCTGGGTGCGCGGAATCACGTCCCGGCATGGCGAACGATCGACACACCGCGCCGTCGATGACGATCGCTCGTTTGCCCATGTCGAACCGTTCCCGCTTGAACTGCCGTTCAGCTTCTCAGGCTACCGCTATGCCGAGCCGTGGTATTTCGGCCTGTGCCGTGGCATGGCCTTCGCCCAACTCTTCCGTCCGCGTGACGGGGTGCGCTTCGCCCAGTCCCCGAGTGGCGGCGGCAATGGTTGTCCGGCGTGGGATTTCCAGTGGTTCATCGAACGGCCGCAGGTGGGCCAGCGCTATCAGCTCGTCATGCGTGGGGTCTACACGCCGGTGCCCGAGGGAGCGGATGATGTCAGTGTTCGCGCTCACCTGCGAAGGAGAGCCGAAGAAGCTCGCCAGACCGCAGCGCCTCCCGGGGCCGCTTCAGGTTTCTAGCGAGGCGTGACCTCAGACCCGCTCCGGCCCCCATTTTCGTGCAACGCGCCTTCGTCGTCTGGACCCCAATCTCCACGCCTCGCTCTGTAGAATCCTTGCCGGCAGGAGGGACGGGACGAGAACTTGACTTGATTTGATCAAGTTCTGGGCGGCAAGGATTCTAGGGTTGGCGCTGGAATTCAACGACCGCACCGTGTCCGCCACCCGCCATCACCCGATGGATACGGATGTCAGTGACGTTCGTGGACACGACAGCATCCGGCAGCCAGACGCGGGCCGCCCGGAGCGGGGCTAGATGCCGCAACAGCGTGGCGTCGTCCACCGTGCCGCGGTTGTCCAAGGGGCCGGCGCCGGAGGCGGACTTCGCGGGGTCGGGTTGCTCGCCCAGGTTGGCCAGGAACTCAAATCCCTTGGGCGCGGCTTCCCTGTTGCTCGTGTTCACGTTACACCCGATAAGACCGCCGCGTGCCGGTGGTTGGGCCAGGTTGCGCCATACGTCCTCGGCCGTGGTTCGCTGTTCGATCCAGAACTGGTTATTCAGCGCCAGCACACTGGCGGCGCTGCCGTCGCCGCGCAGCTCGAACCGGCAGCTGGCCTTGGTCTCCACCGGCATCAGGATGCAGGTGGCCAGGGTGAAGAGGCCGCGAAAGCCATCGGCGGCCACCGTGGGCGCCGTGGGGGAGGTGGCGTAGGAGAAACGGGTGGCGTCGATGCTCAAGGTGCCCGCGTCCGCCAAGCGCAGGCCGTTCACGGAATCACTGCTGCGCTCGTGGTAGACGCCGCGCACGACCAGGCGTCCGCCCTCACGCACATCGTATTGGCCCGCCGCCGAGCCGGTGGCGCCCGTGCAGATGCTGATCTGGTTCGTAGCTCCTGCCGCGGAGGGTCCCCCCAGCACTTCGACCCAACGACCGCCGTTTCCGCTGCCTTGAAGGCAGCGCAGCAGCACGTCGGTGTGGTCGAGGCCGGTCAGACGCAGGGCGGCTGCGTTGGTGCTGCCGCCGGCCGGGCCGTTGACGTTGAGTTGATCGGCCAGAACACGACCGCCAGGTTGATCGCAGTGTTCCACGACGAGCGCCCGCGCCGGACCGGCGTGGATGTAGAAGTCCCGCAGCGTGGCGTGGCTCGGGCCGCCCAGGCGCAGGACCACGCCATCATCCGGTCCCGTCCACTCGAGGCGGGTGCCAGTCTCCCCCGCGCTGTCGCCGACCAGTTGCACGTCGCAGCCGGCGGGGATGCGGAGCGTTCTGGCGAGCGGGTAGCGACCCATCGGCAGGTGAACGACAGGGCGCTGGCCCGCCAATCTGGCGGCCGCATCAACGACTTGTTGGATCGCATCGGCGTCCGCACCGGCGGGGACTTCGAACACTCTCCGGGCGCGGGGCGGCGGCGTGGTCGGCAACGTCGGGAGCCCGTCAGCGATTTCGTTCGCCGCGACGACCCTCTCCCCCAACCGACGGAATCGCCCCCGCTCCTCAACGGCGTTGGTCTTGGAGTAGAGGTTGCCGACGAGCGTCTGGTCGCCCCATGTCATCCGCACCCCGCGCGCCGCACCCGTCAGGCGAAATTGATTGTCCACGACCAGATAGGGCCCGGCATTGTCGAGGATGACCGCCCAATCGCCGGTTGGATCGAGCACCCGGTTACCGGTGAGGCTTACGGGCGAACCCCAGCTGTGACCCGTGCCGAAATCGAAGAAACAGCGCGAGCCGACGCTGGTATTGTTGACGACCGAGAACGCCATGAGATTGACGCTGCTCAAATCGGCCACGCGCGAGCGGAGGAAGAGCGATTCCCAGACGTGCCAGTTGCCCATGACGTTGTGGACGCCGCGCCCACAATCTTCGAACCGGCCATGCCACACCCAGATGTCCATCGAGTTCCAGTTCACCGTCTGAACGCCTGTTCCGCAGCGCACGAACTGGCAGCGCAACACGGCATTCTCCGCCTGCCCGGAGGTTTGCGGTCCGCCGAAGACCAAGCCGTTGGTGGCGTCGCGGAAGACGAGGTCGCTGGTCTCGTGGTAGGTCGAGAAGGCCGGCCCGTAGAGCAAGGCAGTCTCGGCGCGGCCGGCCCCATCAAGAGTCAGGCGCGAGATCTTGGAGTACCAGGCATCCCACTGGAACATGGTGCCCCCGTTGGTTCCGTCCCAGCGGAGCACCGTGCGCGCAGGGTCCTCGCCGACGACCGCAACACCTTGGCCATCGGTGTGAGCGCGTCGGACTGTCTTGAGCGTCCCGGTTAGACGATACGTGCCGGCCGGAAGGTACAACACGCAGGAATTTGTGTGTGCGGTGAGTGCATCCAACCCACGCTGGAGGGCGGCCGTGTCGTCGGTCTGCCCGTCGCCGCGCGCCCCGTAATCGCGCCGCGCATCCCGCCAACTCGGGAACGGGCCCGTGAACTCCTCCTCGCTGGCGGTGAGCGCTGGCAGTCCAAGGGACATGAGCACCAGGAAGACCAGGCCTTTACTACAGAAAACCACAGGCTTCTTGAGATTGCACATAAGCTTTCCCTGAGATCAGTTCACATCCATCGCGGTGAGGTATTCCTTCAGCCGACCCAACCGAACCTGGAACGCCTGGTAAAGCCCATTGGCGGTCTCGCGTAATGTTCGCTTTGATCGGCATCTGGTTTCATAGGCTGATTTGGCAGGACGGACCGCTGAATGATCCCACTTCCCATCACCCTTGATCAACTCGGTTCGCTGAGCCAAGCTGCGGCCAGCGTCATGAGACCGCATGGGTCAACCCTTATGCAAGCGCCCGTCCGCCAGCACGCTTCCCTGACTCGCGGCGAGATGCGTGGACAGGATCTCCGCCGTGGCCGATGTCGTGGTCCCGGGGCACGATAACCACTTCTTGAATGTGAGCGCATGACAACCACTCGACGGAGATTCCTCGCGACGGCCGGAGCGGCGGGTCTGGGCTCGCCCTTGGTGACCCGGTCCTCAGACGGGGCCGAAAGCCCGGGCCGCGTTCGTTCGCTCGAAGCGGAAGCACGGCAGGCCAAGCTTAGCGAAGTCCTGCGCCAGCCGGTGTTGAAGCGGGACTTGTTCACCAGCCCCGTCGTCATCCAAAGCGTCGAACTGCTGCGTTGGGAGACCAGCTATTTGTGTCGGGTCCGCTCCGCGGACGGCGCCGAGGGGATTTCGGTCGCGCACAGCGGGATGAGTCGGCTCTACCCGATTTTCCTCCACAACCTGCAGCCCTTCTTCCTGGGCAAGGACGCCCGGGACCTGGATTTGCTCCTCGAGAAGGTCTACGTCTACGGCTTCAACTTCCGCTACAACGGCATCGCGCTGGGCCTGCCCTTGGCGACCCTCGAGTTCGCCATCCTGGATCTCTTGGGGCGGATCGCGGGACGGTCGCTCGGACAGTTGATCGGCGAGATTCACCACCCGGAAGTGGCGGTCTACGTGGCGACGGAGTGGCGGGAGCGGCCATTGGAGGAAACGGTCGAGCGGATCCAGCAGGCGGTTGCCGCCTACGACGCCAAGGCGCTCAAGATCAAGGTGGGGTACCTGATGTTCATGACCACGGACCTGCACGCCAAGGGTCCCGTGGGGAAGACGGAGCGCCTGATTCCGTTGCTGCGGGATATCTTTGGGAGCGACATGGCACTCTATGCGGATGCGAACGGCTACTACGACGTGGACGGGGCGATCCGGGTGGGGAAGTTGCTCGAAGCGAGCCGGTATGCCTATTTCGAAGAGCCGGTCATGTATGATGATTTTGAGGCGATCAAGAAGGTTGCGGATGCCCTGGACATCCCCATCGCGAACGGCGAACAGGACCAGAGTTTCGTCAATTTCCGCTGGCTCATCGCGAACGACGGCCTCGAAATCGTCCAGCCCGACAGTTACTACTTCGGCGGGCTCGTCCGCTGCGTGAAGGTGGGGCGGATGGCGGCGGCGTTCGGGAAGCAGATCGTGCCGCACATGTCGGGGGGTGGGCTTGGTTTCCTCTACAACATCCATCTCGTTTCCGTGCTGCCGAATGCCGGAGCCCACCACGAGTTCAAGGGGCTGGACACGCAGGTGCGATTCGAGTGCAAGAGTTCCTCGCTCAAAGTCGCCAACGGCAAGATCCAAGTCCCCACGGGGCCCGGCCTCGGCGTCGAGATGGATCCGGAGTTCGTTCAGAAACACCGCCTGGTGACCGCGTGAACGCACCCGCGAAGTAGTCCCTCAGACCGAACCCGACCATGAACGCGAAGACCCCCTCACCCTCGATGGCCCGGCGGGAGTTTATCGCCGCCGGGGCTGGGCTAGGTGCGGCCATCGCTCTCGGGTCGATGCCGGGCGCCTTGGCGGCACCGGCCACGGAATCACCGCCTCGCCGCAAGAGCATCGGCATCCAGGTGGGCGCCGTGTCTTTCGTGGACGAAGGCACGGAAGAGGTTCTCGATCTGTTCCAGGAGCGCGGCGCCATGGACACGATCTACCTGACCACCTTCACCTACGGGCGCGGCCTGGCCGGACGACAGATTCCAGGGCAGCCGTTTCCCGACCACGGCAAGCAGGAATCCGACGAGCGGACGTTTCATGGCGGCAATTACGCCACCCTGCGCCCCGAGTTCTATCGCGACACGCCGCTGAAGCAGACCCGCGCTCCTGATCATGGCGACCTCGACATCGTCGCCACGGTCCTGCCCGCGGCCAAGAGGCGCGGGCTGCGGCTGTTCTGCTCGATCGAAGACGTGTTCCGCGGCGATGTCGCGGGCGTGAAGGAGGTCGCGGAAGTGGACCTGGAGGGCCGCAAGACCGGGACGCTCTGTCTCTGCCATCCCGGCGTGCGCGCCTTCTGGACCGGCCTGGCGACGGACCTGTGCACCTCGTACGACATTGACGGCATCCTCTACTTCAACGAACGCAATGGGCCCTTGCTCAACGCGCTGGGGGCCAGCCACGCCCAGAGCATTGCCTCATCCCGCGTCACGTGCTTTTGCGAGCATCATCAGCGAGCGGCGAAGGAACGGGGCTTGGACTTCGACCGGGCCCGAGAGGGGTAACGGAACCTCGACCAGTTTGTTCAGTCGGCGCTCCAAGGCCAGCGGCCGAGCGACGGATATTTCGTCGAGTTCTGGCGCCTCCTGGTCGAGTGGCCCGAGATCATCGCCTGGGACCGACTGTTCGACGCGGTGAAACACCAGGTGCTTGCCGAGGTCAACGCCGCCGTGAAGCGCGTGCGCTCCGGCCTGCGGTTGGGCTTTCACCTCGAACACGTCAACTCCTTCAACCCGATCTTCCGCGCGACCCGCAGCTACGCCGACCTGGCGACGAAGGCGGACTTCCTGAAGGTGGTGGTCTACAACAACTGCGGCGGCGAACGCTACGCCAACTTCATTCGCAACGTGGGCTCGACGGTGTTTCGCGACGTGCCCAAAGAAGAGTTGCTCCGGTTCAACAATCACCTCTTGAACTACGGTGACGAGGCCAAACTGGACGCACTTGCCACCACAGGCTTGTCGCCCGACTACGTCTTCCGCGAAACGCAGCGCGCGCTGGCGGGCGTGCAAGGCCAGTGCAAGGTCTATCCAGGCATCGACATTGGCATCCCTACGAGCAAGAACAGCCGCAAAGCCTCCCCCGACGATACCTACGCCCAGGGCCTCAAAGGCGACGCCGCGTTGGGTCAGTTGGCATTTGAGATATTCGTGGCCGTTGAGGCAGAGCTTGGCCGGGTAGGGAAAGTAGGAGCAGAACTTGATGAAGAAGGGTCCCAGGTCGCGATCCTTGCCGTAGAAGTAGTAGAAGTTGACCAAGGCGGTGGAATACATGATCCAGGGAATGGTGCCGCCTCCTTCCAGCTGTCGGCGGGTGGTGCGGGGAACCCGGGCCTTTTCCTGGGCGACGCCGACGAAGACGACGCCTTCCTCCTTGTGAAACTGGCGCAGCTTCTTTTGGAAGACGTCATCCTTGCGTTGGCCTTTCTTGAAATGCACCAGAGCGAGGCCTTCCTGGTCGATAAAGGTGGCGATGGACGCTTTGAAGGCCTCGGTCATGGCCACGGCCTGCTTGGTCGAGGCAAAGCGGTGACCCAGGTAACCACGGCAGAACGCGGCAATACCGCCTTCGCTGGTCAGTTGGGGCACGTAGGCATTGAGGTACATGCGGTCGATGCCCTCCAACTCCATCACCGCATGTTCCTGCTGGAGTTCGGCCAGGCTCTTGGTTACGGTCATGGCGAGTTCCGGTTGGGCGTTTGTGCTCCACACCATGGAGACACCGCCGCTTGTCGGCAATATCCCGGCGCTCCGCTCTGCGGGATGCCGCGCTGCCCAACCGGGCTCATTGGCTCTCCATCCACCCCCAGCGCCATGATCGCGCCAGCAACTTTATTTGGCGTGGTCGTGGAGGGCCCGGAAGTAGGCGGAGGGGTTGGCGGCGGCCAGGCGGCAGGTGTGGATCAAGCTCATGAACAGGTCGCCCACGCGGGCCCCGTTCTGCGTCTTGTAGCCCAACGAGTTTTTCCGATGAAGTATGGCCGCCTTCAGCGCTCGTTCACAGATGTTATTCGATAGGGGGGCCCCCGGTTCCCGGACTGTGCACCGGTCCGCGGCGGGCGCGTTTGAAGAGTCCATGGCTTTTCATGTAGCGCCAGAGCGTGGTATAGGCGGGCATCGGCCCGGCTTGGGGTTGTTGCTCGACCAGAACAGCCAGATTGTCGGCGTGCAGTTGGTAGCTCCAACTGGGATGCTGCCGATGTTGCTGGGTGATCAGTTCGATGAGCTGGGGCGTCAGGGAAGGGTGCTGCCCGTGATCGGAGCGGATCTTGCGTTTGAGCGCATCGACGGGGCCGACCGGGGCGCCGAGGGCTTTGTCGTACCAGCGTTCGATGGTCGACCGCCCGAAGAGGACCCAGGCGCCGGTGATGGGGTGCTGCCACTTCTGGGCGGCCAGTTCCTGGAGTTGTGCCTGGAGTTGGCCGCGCGGGGGCGGTGCAGCGAAGAGCGGTCCGATGACGCTGAAGCGAAAGTGCGCCCAGCGCTCATGCGACCGGGCGATTGACGGGGTGGCTTTCATTCGGTGCGACATGTTTGTTGTTTCGACCGTTTCGGTCGTGCGGTTGGGGTTCTACGCGACGTTCCAACCGCTGTCGCCCGGCATCCTCTGCGCGAGGGGGAGCGAGCCTCACATAACCAGCGCGCTCCAGGCGGTGGGCGTCGTGATCGGCGCCAGAAAGCGGAGCAGTTCCATCAACCCTTGGCGCTTCTCAACCTCCAAGCTCAGGCACAGGGACAGGGGCATTGTCTGGGGATCGAGCGGCGGCATGAACCGGGCCCGAGCTTCGCGCCAGAACGTCCTGTTCACGAAGGTGCCCAGCCACCATTGGCGCCAGCGTTCCAGGGTCCGGCGATCAATCCCCAGCGCTTCGCGCAGCCGCCGTACCCGTTCGGGTTTCAGGCCGTGCGTCATTGCCGAAATCAGGACGACGATCAGGCCCGCATACACGCGTCGGCCCAGGAAACGCACCGAGGGCGGGGTGTCTCGCCGCCGACAGCCATCCTTACCGCAGCACAAACTGAAACGCACTTCCCACTGGGGGCCGCCCCGCGGCTTGCGTTCATGATCGCTCCGGTAGAGCTTGCCCTCACAATGACGGCAGTTCCGCTGACGCGCCTCTTCGACCAGATCGCCATCGACTTTCTCCAGCAACTGATATAGCCGTTGATCCGCCAGATGGTTCTGGCACCAGTCTTCTCCGATGCTTGCCTTGAACACGTAGGAATCGGAGAGAAAAGACCCTCGCAGGGCAAGCCTTGCGAGGGACCCGATTATCCCCGCGTGTGGTTCGTAGAAATCGAGGGAGTCCGCCCCCTTCCCTCAGCTACCGCGCAAGAACCCATCCCCCTGCGCCTCGCCTTTCGTGCCAAGGCTCACATCTGCATGTGGGCCAAGCCGGGGTTGAGAGACGGTTTCACCCTGATGTTCTTTATCTGGGCTGTGCTCGGCGTTGTGCTCATGGTGAAAGGGGTGGGAGGGTGTTGATGCACAGCGACGGGCTGCGTGACTCTGGCGGGGATGTGTGCCTCAATGCACCCTTCGATGCCAAGAGCTTCTGGGCGCGGTTCTTCCCTCGATTTGAAGTTGGTTCCGACCCGGCTTTCGACTGCCAAGGCGGGTGGCATTCAGCTTGGCCGTCCGGCGAGCATCACTGGGCGGGCTGCCGAGATCAGGAAGCTGGAGGCGCAGCGGTTTGGCCTCCGGGCCATCGCCCGCGAACTGAAGATGCCGCCATCCAGCGTCCACAAGGCGCTCAGCATGGCTGCATAACGGGGCGCACATCACCCTGTCCCCGGCTGCTTGCGCTCACTGTCGGGGAATACAGCAGCCTTTACTTGACCAGTTCGATTTCACCCGGTCGCCAACTCTTGTCGAACCACGGCTGCAGCGGGCCGTAGATGCGGATAAGGACGTTCCAACCTTTGCCCGGAACCGTCTGCACCCAGTTGGCCTCGTGACCCGCAGGCGCGGTCGGCCCGAACCAAACATCAACCGACGTGTCGGGGTTGATCACGATGCCCTGCTTCTGGCTGCCGATGCTGGGGAACTGTTGGTCGGTCTGGAGCATCGAGCGGGTC